>JAIMJQ010000041.1:7698-26085 GCA_020693165.1 Xanthomonas sp.
ACTTGTCTGGACGCTTTTCAGCCTTTGTGGGTCCAGACTTGTCTGGACGCTTTTCAGCGCTCACCCCCGAGAGCGTCCAGACAAGTCTGGACCCACAACAGCTCGGCAGGTGCGAGCCTTCGCCGTGCCCCGTGCCCCGTGCCCCGTGCCCCGTGCCCCCGTGCCCCGTGCCCCGATCTAGCCCGCCACCAGTCTCAGAAAATCCGGGCTGACCGCGAGGCGGATGGCATCCAGGCGCACGCGCGCTTGCGGCAGTGCGACGCGCAGCGCTTCAAGCTGGAAAGCCAGGGCTTCGATCTCGCTGTCGCGCACGCTCGGATTGACCCGCTTGAGCGCCGACAACCGGTCCAGTTCGCCTCCAAGTTCGCTTTCCAGGCGCTCGCAGGCGGCGGCGATCAGCCCCTGGGCGTCGGCCGTGGCACGTTCTTCCGCGGCCCTTTTCATCGGCGGCACCAGCGCGCTCAAGATTGGCCGGAACTTGGCGAGGTCGACCGGTTTGTCGTCGGAGCGTGACATCGCCTGCGTGGTCGGTGCGTAATCGCGTGGCGCCAGCTTGGAATCGACGGTGATCGTGATCGGCTGCGGTGGCAGGTAGCGTTCGATATCGAGCTTGCGGTCGGCAACGCATTCGAGCAGAAACACGCCGGTAATCCACGCCGAGCGCGGCGGCAACGCTGGATCGACCAGGAACGCGGCATTGCCGGTTTCGCCACTGATCAGCAGTTCGACCGCACCGACCACCAGCGGATGATCCTGACGCAGCAACGGCAGGTCCTCGCGCGACAACGCGACGTCGCGGTCGAAGGTCGCGGTGATCGGACCCTCCGCTGGCCACGGGAAGTCCTCGGTGGACAGGTACTCGGGGTCGAGCCGATGGTTGCGGCCACCCAGTTCCTCGGTTTCGATGCCGTATTGCTCCAGCAGGCGCAGCACGAAATCATCATCGTCGCGGCGCGCATCGCCTGCCGCGAGCGCGCCTTTCAGCACCACGCCGCGGTCGCCGTGGCGCGTGGCCAGTTCCAGCAGGCGGTCGCGGCCCTCGGCAATGGTCTTGCTCAAGGTTTCATGGGCAAGCCGGGTTTCCTCGATCAGTGTGGCGAGCGACGCGCCGGCAGTGTCTTCGCCATCGGCGTGTGCCAGCGCCAGATCGATCACGCGGACACCGAAGCGCTTGTACAGTTCGCGGCCATCGGCCGGGCTGGTGCGCAGCGCATCCAGCGCGTCTGCATACCAGCGCGCCAAGGCTTCCTGCGCGGTGCCCGGCAGCACGGCGTGGTGCAATTCGACATCGGCAGTCTGGCCAATGCGGTCGAGACGGCCGATGCGTTGCTCCAGCAAGTCCGGGTCGGCCGGCATGTCCCACAACACCAGATGATGCGCGAACTGGAAATTGCGGCCCTCCGAGCCGATCTCCGAGCACAGCAGCACGCGCGCACCATCCTCCTGGGCGAAGTAGGCGGCATTGCGATCGCGCTGGGCCAGGCTCAGGCCCTCGTGGAAGCGGGCGACGCGGGCGCCGCTCTTCAGGCGCAGCGCGGCTTCCAGCAGTTCGACCTTGGAGCGTGTGCGGCAGATCAACAACAATTTGGCCGGTGCCAGGCGATCGATCAATGCGGTCAGCCACTGCAGGCGTGGATCGCGGGTCAGTGCCAGCACTGCCGGGTGTACGCTTTCCGCAGCGTCGGCGTCTGCGGCGGAGAGCGTGGTCAGCGGCGCAGGCGCCGGGCGCAGTCCGACATCGGTCTCGAACTCCTCGCGCAGCGTCGCCAGATAGCCTTCCTTGTCTTCCTGCGGCAGATGCAGCGTATCGATGTGCACGACGCGATTGGGAAAGCCGCCGACGCTCGCGCGCCGGTTACGGTACATCACGCGACCGGTGCCGTGGCGATCGATCAGCGCGCCGAGCAGGTGCTGGCGCGACATCCCATCGGTGTGCGGGCTGATCAACGCCAGCAGTTCGGCCTCGTCGCTGAGCACGCTGCGCAGCGCTTTCAACGACTTGGCGTCGATCTTGTCGTCGCCGAGCAGCACCTCGGCGAGCTTCGAGATCGAGCTGTAACCTTGCGCTTCGCGTTCGAAATGGGCGAGATCGTTGTAGCGCGCCGGGTCGAGCAGGCGCAGGCGCGCGAAATGTCCGCTGCGGCCGAGTTGCTCCGGTGTCGCCGTCAGCAGCACCACGCTGGCGCTCTTCAGTGCCAGCTGTTCGGCCAGCGCGTACTCGGGGCTGGTTTCTTCCGGCGACCACGCCAGGTGGTGCGCTTCGTCAACCACCATCAGGTCCCAGCCGGCATCGACGATCTGTCGCGCGCGCTTGGGGTTGCTGGTCAGGAAGCCAAGGTCGCTGAGAATGAACTGCTCATCCTGGAACGGGTTGCTGGCGGCGTCCGACTGTTCGATCGAATCGGCGCGCTCGGCATCGAAGATCGAAAATCGCAGATTGAAGCGTCGCAGCAGTTCCACGAACCACTGGTACATCAGCGCTTCGGGCACCAGCACCAGCACACGCTGGGCGCGTCCGGTGGCGATCATGCGCGACAGGATCAGTCCCGCCTCGATGGTCTTGCCCAGGCCTACCTCGTCGGCCAGCAGCACGCGCGGCTGCGGTTGCGAAAGCGCCGCTTCGACCACCGCCAACTGGTGCGGCAGCAGCGACACGCGCGCGCTGTTGATGCCCCAGGCCGGCGCCGAGCGCGCCTGGGCGCGCCGCGCGAGCGCCTCGCAGCGGATCGCAAAACGCACGTTGGTATCGATGCGCCCGGCGGTCAGGCGTTCGTCGGCGGCGCTCGCCGCCTGCACGTCGTCGAGCTGCGGCTCGGCAATCCACGCACCGTCGCACCGGTAGTACATCAGACCGTCGCGATCTTCGACCGCTTCCACCGTGTGCATGCTGCCATCGGCACTGATCTGGTCGCCGACGCGAAACTCCGCGCGCGACAACGGCGCGCTGGTCAGCGCATAGCGGCGCAACATGCCGGCTTTGGTGAACAACAGGTCGAGCGCACGGTTGTCCACTTTCTTGATCGTGCCGAGCCCGAGTTCGGGTTCTGCGGTGGAATACCAGCGTTGGCCGGGGACTAGGCGGAAGGTCATTGGGTTGTCGGTAAGTGGTGAGTAGTGAGTGGCGAGTAGTGATTGAAAACAGGTGCTTGCGAGAAACTGGGGAGGATTTGCAGGAGCGCGCTTGCGCGCGAATGGTGGTGCGGAAGTGGGTGATGATACGAAGTGCCGACAGATCAGGCGAAAAGGCCTCAGCCACTTCCGGTTTTACTCACCACTCCTTACTCGCTACTCACTGCTGCAACAGGATCCACCCGCACGATCACGCCCAGCGCCGGGTGATCGAGGTAGTGCAGTTCGCCGTAGTTCATGATCCGCCGGGTGTTGAGCCGGAAGCGCTGCTCGCCCGCGGGACGGCCGGCGGCGTCGCGGGTCGCTACGCGCAGCAGCGCATCGACATGCGCCTCGACCCCGCGGCCGAAGCGCAGGCTGATGTCGCCATCGAGTTCCGGCAGTTCGGTTGCCAGCGTGCCACGCTCGGGATCGCTGCTGCGGACGCTCTCGCGGCCGCGCAGTCGCACGGCGCGCGTGCTGCCGGCGTCCTGTTGCCAGCCCACGTGCAGCAGCGCGCGAGTACGCGCATGGCGCGCAAGCGCACCGTTGGCGCCGCCGAGCTTGAGCGACTCCGGCGGTAGCTGCGAATAGAGGCTGCCGCCGTCGCCCAGCAGCATCCCCGAGTAGTTGGGCTCGGCATCTCCCGGTGCCAGCGCCGAGCCGGTCTCCGGGTTGTTGTAGGCGAACACCAGGACTTCGACCTGGATGCGGCCGCTCTGCGCGAGGGCCGGGGCGGAGAGGAAAAATGACAGCGCGACGCCTGAAATTGCCCAAAAGAAGAGGCGGGGTTGGGGGCTGGGGGCTGGGGCGCGCTTTTTGGTACTGCGGTGTGGGAAACACTCTGCGCAAAAAGCGCGAGCGGTGTCTCCGAAACTGGCGGCAAACGTCATCAGCGCGCCCCAGCCCCCAGCCCCCAGCCCCGCATTTGCCTTCGCAACGCTCATCCCCGTCCTCCCAGCACACCCAGCAACTCCGTCGCCACCCGAACCCGCTCTTCCGGCGTGTTCATTTCGCGCTTCAACTTTAACTTGTCCTGGCCCTCGAAGGCGTAACGCTTCGGCTCGCGCTGTACCAGGCGGATCAGGTTCATCGGCTCGACCTTGGTCCTGGCAGTGAACAGCACACGACCGCCGTTCGGACCGAGTTCCAGCTTGCGGATGCCCAAGGCCTGTGCCCGTTGCTTCAACTTGCTGATCAAGAAAAGGTTCTTCGCTGGATCGGGAAGCAGGCCAAAGCGGTCGATCATCTCAACCTGCAGCTCGTCGAGCGCATCTTCATCGCGCGCGCCGGCGATGCGTTTGTACAGCACCAGGCGCGCGTGCACGTCGGGCAGATAGTCGTCCGGGATCAGCGCCGGCATGCCGAGCTGGATTTCGACGCCGCGTTCGGACAGGCCGCCCGGATCGTCGGGGATACGACCTTCCTTCACCGCGCGCACCGCGCGTTCGAGCATTTCGGTGTACAGCGTGAAGCCGACTGCCTCGATCTCGCCGGACTGTCCTTCGCCGAGCAGCTCGCCGGCGCCGCGGATCTCCAGATCGTGGGTTGACAGCGTGAAACCGGCGCCGAGTTCTTCCAGCGAGGCAATCGCGTCGAGGCGCTTTTGCGCATCGACAGTGATCGACTTCTTGTTCGGTACCACCAGATAGGCAAATGCACGGTGATGCGAACGCCCGACGCGCCCGCGCAGTTGGTGCAACTGCGATAGCCCGAAGCGGTCGGCGCGGTTGATGATGATGGTATTGGCAGTCGGCACGTCAATTCCGCTTTCGATGATGGTGCTGCACACCAGAACGTTGAAGCGCTGGCGGTAGAAATCGAGCATCACCGATTCGAGTTCGCGCTCTGCCATCTGGCCGTGGGCGATACGAATGCGCGCTTGCGGAATCAGCTGTTCCAGCTCGCGCGCCATCTTCTCGATCGATTCGACCTCGTTGTGCAGGAAATACACCTGGCCGCCGCGGCCGAGCTCGCGCTCGAAGGCCTCGCGCAGCATCACCGGGTCCCACTGCGCGATGAAGGTCTTGACCGCGAGGCGGTGCTGCGGTGGCGTGGCGATGATCGACAGGTCGCGCAAGCCGGTCAGCGCCATGTTCAGCGTGCGCGGGATCGGCGTCGCGGTCAGCGTCAGCAGCGCGACTTCGGCGCGCAGCTTTTTCAACTGCTCCTTCTGGCGCACGCCGAAGCGCTGTTCCTCGTCGACGATCACCAGGCCGAGGTTCTTGAAGTGCACGTCGTCGGAGATCAGCCGGTGCGTGCCGACCATCACGTCGACCTTGCCGTCGGCCATTTCCTTGAGCGCTTCCTTGATCTCCTTGGCCGACTTGAAGCGCGACAACACCTCGACGCGGATCGGCCAATCGGCAAAGCGGTCGGCGAAGTTCCGGTAGTGCTGTTCGGCCAGTAGCGTGGTCGGCACCAGCACGGCGACCTGGCGACCGGCCTGCGCGGTGACGAATGCCGCGCGCAATGCCACCTCGGTCTTGCCGAAACCGACGTCGCCGCAGACCACGCGATCCATCGGTTCGGCCCTGACGAGATCGCCGAGCACGGCCTCGATCGCCGAAGCCTGATCCGGTGTCTCTTCGAACGGGAAGCCGGCGGCAAACTGCTCGTACAGGCCGCGATCGATCTCGATCGGTTCGGCCACCCGCGCGCGGCGCTTGGCGTAAAGCTCCAGCAACTCTGCAGCGACGTCGCGCACTTTCTCGGCAGCGCGCTTCTTGGCTTTCTCCCAGGCGTCGCTGCCGAGAGAGTGCAGCGGCGCATGTTCAGGCGCGCCGCCGGTGTAGCGGGAAATCAGGTCGAGCCCGGACACCGGCACGTAGAGCTTGTCGCCACCGGCGTACTCGATGGTCAGAAACTCGCCCGGTGCGCCGCCGATATCGAGCATGATCAAGCCACGGTAGCGGCCGACGCCGTGGTCGTGGTGCACCACCGGCGCGCCCTCGGAAAGCTCGCCGAGGTCGCGGATGATCGCTTCGGGATCGCGCTCGGACTTGCGTCGCCGACGCTCCTGGCGCGCGCGCTCGCCGTAGAGCTGGCGTTCGGTCAGTACCGTCAGCGCCGGATCACTGAGTGCGAAACCGTCTGACAAGCTTGCGACCGCGATCGCCCAGCGCACGTCGCCAGCGCGGAAGGCCTCCCAGTTGTCGACCGTCTGCGGGCGGATATTGGTGCTCGACAGCAGCTCGATCAGCGCCTCGCGGCGGCCGGGGGAATCCGCCGCCAGCAATACGCGGCCCGGATAGGCGGCAAGAAAGGCCTTCAGCTCGGTCGCGGGTTCTTCGCCCTTGCGCAGCACGGGCAGTGTCGGCGCGGGCTGCGAGCCGGTATCGGCGGCGTCTTCATGCGCACCGATCAGCACCCGCTCGCGCCGGTTCAGGCGCTCGCGCAGATCGTCCGGCGGCAGGTACAACTCGGTGGGCGGCAGGATCGGCCGTTCGAGGTCGTGGCTGCGTTGCTCGTAGCGTTCCGTCGTCGCCACGAAAAACTGCTCGGCCGCGGCCAGCGCGCTGTCTTCCAGCACCAGCAGCGAGTCCTTCGGCAGGTAGTCGAACAGGGTCGCCGTGGCATCGAAGAACAGCGGCAGGTAGTACTCGATGCCCGAAGGCGCGCTGCCGTTCTTCAGGTCCTGATACAGCGCCGAGCGGCGCACATCGAGATCGAAGCGCTCGCGGATCGCCTCGCGCACGCGGCGCTGGTCGGGCTCGTCGAATGGAAACTCGCGCGCCGGCAACAACTGGATCTTGTCGACTGCGCCGGCCGAGCGTTGGGTTTCGGGATCGAAGGCGCGCAGCGTGTCGATCTCGTCGTCGAGCAGTTCGATGCGATAGGGCACCGACGAACCCGCCGGGTAAAGGTCGAGCAGGCTGCCGCGGATGGCGAAATCGCCCGGTTCGATGACCTGGCCGACGCGCCGGTAACCGGCTTGTTCCAGCCGCCCGGCCTCGCGCTCCAGATCGAGCCGGTCGCCGCGTTTCAGCATCAACACCCGATCGCCGATGTAGCGGGTCGGCGGCAGCCGCTGCATCAATGTCGAGATTGGCACCACCAGCACGCCCCGGGTGACCGAAGGCAGGCGGTACAGCGTGGCGATGCGCTGCGAGACAATATCCGGATGCGGCGAGAACAAGTCGTAGGGCAGGGTTTCCCAGTCCGGGAAATGCAGCACCGGCACGCCCGGTTCGATGATCGCCGTCAGATCCGCCTCCAGCGCATGCGCGCTGGACGAGTCGCGGGCCACCGCGACTACCACACGGCCAGACTGGCGCGCGGTCTCGGTCAGCGCCAGCGCATGCGCGGCGCCATGCAGCGGGCGCCAGCGCTTCCACAGCATCGGCGCTTTGGGCAGGGGCAGGGACAGCAGCTTGGACATCGACCGGCACGCGCCTTCAGGGGCGCGCGAGGATAGCAGCGGCGGGTGGAGCAGGTGTCGAGGACAAGAACTGGATCGATCTCGCGCTTGCGCGAGATCGATTGCCGGTTAAGCCCCGCCCCCGCCCGCGATCCACGCATCGATCCGCGCCTCGAACAAGGTCAGCGGCATATCACCGCCGGTCAGCACGAAGTCGTGGAAGCGCGCCAGCGAGAACTTGTCGCCGAGCGCGGTCTTGGCACGCTCGCGCAGTTCCAGGATCTTGTTCATGCCGACCTTGTACGCCAGCGCCTGGCCGGGATTGACCAGGTAGCGCTCGATTTCGGCGATGACGTCGGTTTCGGGCATGCCGGTGTTTTCCAGCATGTAGTCGATCGACTGCTCACGGGTCCAGCGCTTGGCGTGCATGCCGGTGTCGACCACCAGACGCACGGCGCGGAACATTTCGGCCTGCAGGCGCCCCAGATTGTCGAGCGGGTCCTTCTGGAAGCCCATCTCCCACGCCAGGCGTTCGGTGTACAAGGCCCAGCCTTCGGAGAAGGCGGTGAACGGCAGCACCTTGCGGAACATCGGCACGCCGGTGAGTTCCTGCTGGATCGTGGTCTGGAAATGGTGGCCGGGAATCGCCTCGTGGTAGGCCAGCGTGCGCATGCCGAAGCGCGCGATTTCCGCGGTGTTGCGCAGGTTGATGTAGAAGATGCCGGGGCGCGAGCCGTCGAAGGCCGGCGGGTTGTAGTACGCACCGGGCGCGGTCTTTTCGCGGAATTCGGGCACGCGCTCGACCTTGACGCCGGCCTTCGGGCGCACATTGAAGGCGTCGCCGAGCCCGGCGTCGATCTCGTCGATGATGCTCTGGAAGTCGGCAATGACCTGAGCGCGGCCCTCGTCAGTGTCCGGGTACAATTGCTCCGATCGCTTCGAGATTTCGGCAATGCGCGCGCCGACCGAGCCCTCGGCGAGGCCCTGGGCAAGCAGAATCTCGTTCATCTCGGCTTCGATCCGCGCCACCTCGGCCAGACCCAGCTGGTGCACCTGCTCGGCCGTCATCTCGGTGGTGGTGTGCTGGCGTACCGCGTAGTTGTAGAAGGCCTCGCCGTCCGGCAGCGCCCACACGCCGTTGTTGCCGGTCGCCTTCGGCTGCAACTGCTCGTAGTAGCTGATGAACGACGCGTAGGCCGGATACACGTGCGCGGTGATCGCGGCATCGACCTCGCCGAGCAGGCGTTCGCGGACCGCCGGCGCCATCGACTCGGCCGGAATCTTGTCGAGCTTCTCGACGAAGCTGGTGTAGAGGATGTTCTCCTTCGCCGGCGCAGCGACGAAGCGGCGCATCTCGTCGAGCACCTTCTCGATGACGAAAGTCGGCGGAATGATGCCCGCCTGCTCGCGCGCCTTCAGGCCTTCCATGGTCTGCTCGAACTTCACCGGGAACTTGCTCAGGCGCGCGATGTAGTCGTCGCCCTCGGTCTCGCTCTTGACCTGGTGCTGTGTCGCCATGAAGGTCGGCATGCCGTTCTGCAGACCGAACAGCTGGTTCAACGGGTAGTTGTGGAAGCGGAAGCGATCGCCTTCCTGCTGCATGCCGAGGAAGTATTCGAGCATGTCGTAGGAGACCTGGGTCTCGACATCGAGCGCGCTGCGGTCGTAGCTCTTCAGCGTCGCGTAATCGCGCTTCAGCTTCTCGCGCATCTGGTCTTCGAAGGCCAGCGAGGCGTCAGCGAGGTCGTCGTTGTACCAGTTCATCCACGCCGGCAGGATGCGCATGCCCGACATCATCTCCGGGTTCTTGAACAGGTATTCGGCGAACACGCGGTCGAAGAAGATGCGGATATGCAGCGGCTTGAACCAGATCGAGTGCGCGACGAACAGCGCGACCAGCAAGGTCAGGATCAGGGCCAGTCGCAGGCTCCAGCGGAAGGCGGTGCGCATGGGTCGGTCCTCCAAAGAATGCGGGCACGATAGCAGAGGAGTCGCGAGCTGCCGCAGCAAGGCGATCGCCGCTGTACCGTCGCAGGTTTTTTCACAGCGAAGTCCGTCAAGTCGCCGTCATCGGCCTGTTGCGCAGATCGTTGGCGGTGATAACGCGGATAGCACCGACCTTCGACCAGCAGACGCGCAAGCTGGCGCGGGCCATTATCATCCGCGCCACTTCAGCTGCGCCTGCGCGCGGCCCGCTTCCTGCTGATGGATCGCAAACCATGAACGCTCAGTACCGCAAGCCGCTCGCCGGCACCACCCTCGACTACTTCGATGCGCGCGAGGCCGTGGATACCATCGCGCCCGGTGCGTACGCTGGCCTGCCGTATAGCTCGCGCGTACTGGCCGAGAACCTGGTGCGCCGCTGCGATCCGACGCAGCTGACCGAATCGCTGAAGCAACTGATCGAGCGCAAGCGCGATCTGGACTTTCCGTGGTTTCCGGCGCGCGTGGTCTGTCACGACATCCTCGGCCAGACCGCGCTGGTGGATCTGGCCGGCCTGCGCGACGCCATTGCCGATCAGGGCGGCGATCCGGCGCAGGTCAATCCGGTGGTGCCGGTGCAACTGATCGTCGACCACTCGCTGGCGGTGGAATGCGGCGGCTTCGATCCGAACGCATTCGCCAAGAACCGCGCGATCGAGGATCGCCGCAACGAGGACCGCTTCCATTTCATCGACTGGACCAAAAAAGCGTTCAAGAACGTCGATGTGATCCCGCCCGGCAACGGCATCATGCATCAGATCAATCTGGAGCGGATGTCTCCGGTAATTGGCGTGCTGGACGGCGTCGCCTATCCCGATACCTGCGTGGGTACCGACAGCCACACGCCGCATGTCGATGCCCTCGGCGTCATCGCGGTCGGCGTCGGTGGTCTCGAAGCCGAGAACGTGATGCTCGGGCGCGCGTCGTGGATGCGCCTGCCGGACATCATCGGCGTTGAACTCTCCGGCAAGCCGCAGCCGGGGATCACCGCCACCGATGTGGTGTTGTCGTTGACCGAGTTCCTGCGCAGGCAGAAGGTGGTCGGCGCCTGGCTGGAATTCCGCGGTGAAGGCGCTGCGGCGTTGACCCTGGGCGACCGCGCGACGATCTCCAATATGGCGCCCGAGTACGGTGCCACCGCGGCCATGTTCTTCATCGACGCCAATACGCTCGACTACCTGCGCCTGACCGGTCGCAGCGACGAACAGGTCGCGCTGGTCGAAACCTATGCGAAGACCGCAGGCCTTTGGGCCGACACACTGACCAGCGCCCAGTACGAGCGCACGCTGCACTTCGATCTGTCCAGCGTGGTGCGCACGCTGGCCGGGCCTTCGAATCCGCACGCCCGCGTGGCGACCAGCGATCTTGCCGCGCGCGGAATTGCCGGTCCGTGGACCGAGACGCCGGGGCAGATGCCCGATGGCGCGGTGATCATCGCCGCGATCACCAGTTGCACCAATACCTCGAACCCACGCAACGTGATCGCCGCCGGCCTGCTGGCGCGCAATGCCAATCGCGCCGGATTGACGCGCAAGCCGTGGGTCAAGAGCTCGCTGGCGCCGGGTTCCAAGACGGTCGCGCTGTATCTGGAGCAGGCCGGACTGAAATCCGAACTGGAACAACTCGGCTTCGGCATCGTCGCCTTCGCCTGCACCACCTGCAATGGCATGAGCGGCGCGCTCGAACCGGCGATCCAGCAGGAAATCGTCGAACGCGATCTCTACGCCACCGCCGTGCTGTCGGGCAATCGCAATTTCGACGGTCGCATCCACCCGTATGCGAAGCAGGCCTTCCTCGCCTCGCCGCCACTGGTGGTCGCCTACGCCATTGCCGGCACCATCCGCTTCGACATCGAAAAGGACGCGCTGGGTCATCGCGCCGACGGCACGCCGGTGCTGCTCAAGGACCTGTGGCCGACAGACGCCGAGATCGACGCGATCGTCGCATCTTCGGTGAAGCCGGAGCAGTTCCGCAGCGTCTACGAGCCGATGTTCAAGATCGCGCTCGACTCCGGCGAGAAGGTCAGCCCACTCTACGACTGGCGCCCGATGAGCACCTACATTCGCCGCCCGCCGTACTGGGAAGGCGCCCTGGCCAAGCCGCGGACGATGACCGGCATGCGCCCGATGGCGATCCTGCCGGACAACATCACCACCGACCATCTGTCGCCGTCGAACGCGATCATGCTCGACAGCGCGGCCGGCGCCTACCTGGCGAAAATGGGCCTGCCGGAAGAGGACTTCAATTCCTACGCGACCCACCGCGGCGACCACCTGACCGCGCAGCGCGCCACCTTCGCCAACCCGACGCTGAAGAACGAGATGGTGCGCAAGGACGACGGTTCGGTGCGCGCAGGATCGCTGGCGCGCGTGGAGCCGGAAGGGCAGGTGATGCGCATGTGGGAAGCGATCGAGACCTACATGCAGCGGGGTCAGCCGTTGATCATCATCGCCGGCGCCGATTACGGCCAGGGCTCCTCGCGCGATTGGGCCGCCAAGGGCGTGCGCCTGGCCGGCGTCGAAGCGATCGCCGCCGAGAGCTTCGAGCGCATCCACCGCACCAATCTGATCGGCATGGGTGTGCTGCCGCTGGAGTTCCAGCCTGGTACCACGCGGCTGACGCTGGGCCTCGACGGCACCGAGACTTTCGATGTCAGCGGCTCGCGCACACCGCGCGCCACGTTGACCCTGGTGGTGAACCGGCGCAACGGCGAGCGCGTCGACGTGCCGGTGACCTGTCGCCTCGACACCGCCGAGGAAGTGTCGATCTACGAGGCCGGCGGCGTACTGCAGCGCTTTGCGCAGGATTTTCTGGAGAGTGCGGCGTAGGAGCGAGAGCGGGGCACGTCGCGCGGAGCACGGGGGTAGCCCGCACGGTCGCCGGCCTTGGGAGGGCCGAGCGCCTGCTCGGCCGCCATTGTCGCGGTTTTCGAAGTTCCCGCAAAAGCGGCGCCGCAGGCGCGGCGCCCTCCAGCTTTGGCTTCGGTGGGTCCGGACTGGTCCGGACGCTCGTTCACGCGACGGCAACAGCGTCCAGACCAGTCTGGACCCACAAAAGCCGGGTCGTGCGAGCCTTGCCTGCCTTGGTGGGTCCGGACTTGTCCGGATACTCGTTCACGCAACGGCAACAGCGTCCAGACCAGTCTGGACCCACAAAAGCCGGGTCGTGCGAGCCTTGCCTGCCTTGGTGGGTCCGGACTTGTCCGGGCGCGCTTTCGCGCCTGGCGCGGCCAATCCTGGCTCTGTCGTTGCCGATGCGGCTCGCTTCGTTCACCACATCGCACCCCATAGTGACCAAGGGAAGCCCAGATGCGGATATCGATAGCCATCTGGACGACATTCGTCGCGCTATCTGCCAGCGTCGCCATCGCGGCCCACTACCTGCAGCTTCCAATCCTGCACTGGATCGCCAAGCCGCTGACCACGCTGCTGATCGTCGGCGTGACCTTGTCGCTATCGAGCGCCGAGCCGGTTTATCGGCGCTGGATCGTGATCGGCCTGTTGTGGTCGACGCTTGGTGACGTGTTCCTGATGCTGCCGGGCGACTACTTCCTGTACGGACTGATCGCCTTCCTGGTGGCGCATCTGGCGTACCTGGTGGCCTTCGGCCAGCGCGAGCGTTTCCTGGCGCGCGAAGCGCCATTCATTGCCTATCTCATCGTCGCCGCAGGCATCCTGGCCTGGCTCTGGCCCGGCATCCCGGGGCCGATGCGAATTCCCGTGGTCGTCTACGTGGCCGCGTTGGGCGCGATGGCGGCGCAGGCAGCGGCGATAACGAGCATCCGTCGCGACCGCGCGAGCGCACTGGCGGCCATCGGCGGCGCACTGTTCATGTTTTCCGACAGCCTGATCGCATTCAACCGCTTCGGCGAGCCCTTCGAGGCCTCGGGCTTCCTGATCCTGGCCAGTTACTGGCTGGCGCAGTACCTGATTGCGCGTTCGATCGGTGGCGGCCCGGTCGGTACGTCACGATGACATGAATATTGCTTGAGAAGGCCCCCGGGCGGCGGTTCTGGAAACTCCTGGACAAGTCCCCGGTGAACGCGCGGAGCGCGTACCCCGGGGCGACCTGGGCTGGCTGCCGTAGACTGTGCGCATTCCCTTGCTGCCATCGATCCGCCCACCATGCCATTCCCTCCCCAGATCCGCATTCCCGCCACCTACATGCGCGGCGGCACCAGCAAGGGTGTGTTCTTCCGCCTCGAAGACCTGCCGCCAGCGGCACAGGTGCCGGGCGCAGGGCGCGATGCGCTGCTGATGCGGGTCATCGGCACCCCGGACCCGTACGGTAAGCACACCGACGGTATGGGCGGGGCGACGTCGAGCACCAGCAAGTGCGTGATCATCGGCCGCTCGGCGCAGCCGGGCCATGATGTCGACTATCTCTACGGCCAGGTGTCGATCGACCAACCCTTTGTCGACTGGTCGGGCAATTGCGGCAACCTGAGTTCGGCGGTCGGCCCGTTCGCGATCGCGCAGGGCCTGATCGACCCGGCACGCGTTCCCGACGATGGCATCTGCACGGTGCGCATCTGGCAGGCCAATATCGGCAAGACCATCATTGCCCACGTGCCGGTGACCGCCGGCGCGGTGCAGGAGACCGGCGATTTCGAGCTCGACGGCGTGACCTTTCCGGCCGCCGAGATCGTGCTCGAGTTCATCGATCCGGCTGACGATGACGGCGAGGGCGGCTCGATGTTCCCGACCGGCAACCTCGTCGACGACCTCGTCGTGCCTGGAGTCGGCACGCTGCAGGCGACGATGATCAACGCCGGCATCGCCACCATCTTCGTCAATGCCGCCGAGCTCGGCCTCAACGGTACCGAGTTGCAGGGCGATATCAATGGCGACGCCCAGCGTCTGGCGACATTCGAGGCCATCCGCGCCCATGGCGCGCTGCGGATGGGTTTGATCAAGCATCTGGATGAGGCGAAGACGCGCCAGCACACGCCGAAGATCGCCTTCGTGGCAGCGCCGGCCGCCTATGTCTCATCGAGCGGCAAGCAGGTCGGCGCCGGCGATGTCGATCTGCTGGTGCGCGCGTTGTCGATGGGCAAATTGCACCACGCGATGATGGCGACCTGCGCGGTGGCGATCGCCACCGCCGCGTCGGTCCCCGGGACACTCGTCAATATTGCGGCTGGCGGCGGCGCCCGCGATGCGGTGCGCTTCGGCCACCCGTCGGGCACGCTGCGCGTCGGCGCGCAGGCCGTCGAAGCCAATGGCGCGTGGACGGTCACCAAGGCGATCATGAGCCGCAGCGCCCGCGTACTGATGGAAGGCTGGGTGCGGGTTCCCGGTTGAGATCCTGTCCAGCAAAGCCGTGCTGCTAGGGTAGAAGCGCTGCGCCCTGGCGCCGCCGGGGAGGGCGGCTGACGGGACAGCGGCCCTGCAGGCGCCTCGAATGCGCGGTACCCGACAGACCTGTGACGCCGAAAGGGGCATGATTGTCGGTGGTAATTGTTGATCAAGGAGAACGACCGTGGGCCTTTTCAGTTTCGTTTCATCCGCCGGTGCGAAGCTGTTCGGCGGCAAGAAGCCGTCCGAGGTGCCGAATCTTTCGGCGTTGATCCGCGATCACGTCAAGAAAGTTGGACTGCCCGACAAGCACATCCACTACTGGCTTGAAGCAGAAGTCCTGGTCGTGTCTGGCTGGGTCAACGACAGCTCGACGAAAGAGAAAGTGATCCTGGCGGTGGGCAACGTCGAGGGCGTGGACAAGGTGGAGGATCGCCTGGTCGTCGGTTCGCCGCCGAGTTTTGCGCCTGCGGTTGCAACTCCCGCGCCGACCGCCACGAAGACGGCCGCACCGGTGGTCGAGGCGGAGGCGCCGATTCCGGTGGAGCAGTTGCCGACGCGGGAAGAGGCCGCGAAGCACGAATGGACGTCGCGCACCCATGTGGTCGAGAAGGGCGATACGCTGTCGAAGATCGCCAAGGCGGTCTACGGCAACGCCAACAAGTACATGGCGATCTTCAAGGCCAACCAGCCGATGTTGTCGGATCCCGACAAGATCTATCCCGGCCAGACGCTGCGTATTCCGCCGCTCGACGACGCCAAATAGGAGGGGTGGAGTGCCTTGGTGGGTCCAGACTTGTCTGGGCGCTTCTGGGCTCGACGCAGCGAAAGCGTCCAGACAAGTCTGGACCCACAGAAAGCCCGAGACGCCGATGCGCGCCGAGGGCTCAGGATCGCGCGGCGTAGGCCGCCAGCAACTCCTGCGCCACACTCGCCGCGGCCAGCGCGGTGATTTCGCTGTGGTCGAACGGCGGCGACACCTCAACCACATCCATGCCGATGATGTCGAGGCCGGCGAGGCCGCGGACCAGTTGCAGAGCCTGGTGGGTGCTGAAGCCGCCGACGACGGGGGTGCCGGTGCCCGGGGCGTAGGCGGGGTCGAGAAAGTCGACATCGAAGCTGACGTAGCAGGGCCGTCGGCCGACGCGCGCGTGGATTGTCGCGACGGCGGCATCGACGCCCTCGGCGTGCAACTTGCGCGCATCGTGGACCTGGTAGCCATGGGTCTGCGCGTTGTGCGTGCGCATGCCGAGCTGGATCGAACAGGCCGGATCGACGATGCCCTGCTGCGCGGCGTGAAAGAACATGCTGCCGTGGTCGATGCGCGGCTCGGCATCGGCCCAGGTGTCGCTGTGGGCATCGAAGTGGATCAGTGCGATCGGGCGGTGCTGATGCGCGCGCAGCGCCTTCAGGATCGGGTAGCTGATGAAATGGTCGCCGCCCAGGGCAAGGCAGCTCACGTCGGCTGCGGCAAACTGCGCAAACGCGGCTTCGATGCTGTCGGGAATGCGCTCCGGCCTGCCGGCGTCGAAGTAGACGTCGCCCCAGTCGATGATGTTCAGCGCCTCGCAGGGGTCGACCTCCCACGCATAAGGCGCGCACCACGCCAGCGACGCCGACGCCGCGCGAATCGCGCGCGGGCCGAGGCGGGTGCCGGGACGATTGGTGGTGGCGAGGTCGAACGGCACGCCCACTACTGCCACATCGACGCCCGCCAGTTCCTTCGTGTAGCGCCGGCGCAGGAAGCTGAGCGCGCCCGAATAGGTCGGCTCGGCGATGCTGGCGTAGGGCGACGCGCGCGTGAATGCGAGGTCGCAGGTCTTCGGGTGGGCGGGGTCGTCGGTGGGCATGGTGGATCGCTGCTGGAAGGGAAATGCGGGGCTGGGGACTGGGGGCTGTGGCTTGTGCGCGGAAGAATCAGGCAAAGGGCCGAGTGGTCGCATGCGCTCAAAAGCGCTCGCAGGAGATCGCGCGCTGGCGAATCGTCACCGTGCACACGCCACAGCCCCCAGCCCCGCCTCTGCCTTTACGCGGTCTCCCGAATCGCCTCACCAATCCGCTCGAAGATCTGATCGATGTGCGACTTCTCGATGATCAGCGGCGGTGACAGCGCGATGACATCGCCGGTGGTGCGGATCAAAAGGTCCTTGT
Source organism: Xanthomonas sp. (assembly GCA_020693165.1). Classification (GTDB taxonomy): domain Bacteria; phylum Pseudomonadota; class Gammaproteobacteria; order Xanthomonadales; family SZUA-5; genus JADKFD01. The sequence goes on from JAIMJQ010000041.1 coordinate 24,598, forward strand.
CGTGGAAGCAGCGCGTGAACACCTCATAGGCGCGAGCACCCGCGGCGCCGGGGCGGGAGGACATTTCAATCGCGCCGATCAGGCCGTAGTTGCGGATGTCGATGACATTCGGCAGGTCCTTGAGCGCGTGGATCGCGTCTTCCCAGTACTGACCAAGCTCGATCGCGCGATCGAACAGCTTTTCCTCGCGATAGATGTCGAGTGTGGCCAGCGCGGCGGCGCAGGCGACCGGATGGCCGGAGTAGGTGTAGCCGTGGAACAACTCGATCATGCCCTCAGGGCCGTGCATGAAGGCATCGAAGACCTTGTCGGAGGCCAGCACCGCGCCCATCGGGATGCTGCCGTTGCTGAGGCCCTTGGCGCAGGTGATGAGGTCCGGCGTGACGCCGAAACGCTGCGCGGCGAAGGCATTGCCAACGCGTCCGAAGCCGGTGATGACCTCGTCGAAGATCAGCAGGATGCCGTGCTTGTCGCAGATTTCACGCAGTCGCTTGAGGTAACCGTCCGGCGGCAAAATCACGCCGGCCGAGCCGGCAATCGGCTCGACGATCACCGCGGCGATGGTGCTGGCATCGTGCAGCAGCACCAGACGCTCCAGATCTTCCACCAGTTCCAGGCCGTGCGCCGGCAGGCCGCGGCTGAAAGCGTTCTTGCCGATGTCGAGCGTGTGCCGCAGATGGTCGACGCCCGGCAGCAGCGAGCCGAAGAACTTGCGGTTGTTGGGTAGTCCGCCGACCGAGATGCCGCCGAAGCCGACGCCGTGGTAGCCCTTCTCGCGGCCGATCAGGCGTGTGCGCGAGGCTTCGCCGCGGGCACGATGGTAGGCGAGCGCGATCTTCAGCGCGCTGTCGACCGATTCCGACCCGGAATTGGTGAAGAACACGTGGTTCAGCGTGTCCGGCGCGATTTCGGCGAGGCGCTCGGCCACCTTGAACGGCAGCGGATGGCCCATCTGGAAGGTGGGCGCATAGTCCATCGTCGTGATCTGCTGGCTGACTGCATCGATGATGCGCTGGCGGCCGTGGCCGGCATTGCAGCACCACAGGCCGCCGGTACCATCGAGAATCTCGCGGCCGTCGACCGAGCGGTAATGCATGCCCTTGGCGCTCGCCAGCAATCGCGGATGGTGCTTGAACTGGCGATTCGCCGTGAACGGCATCCAGAACGCATCCATATGCTCGGGCTGCGCGGTGGATTCCGCGCTGTAGTGCGCCTCGAAGCTGCCCGGGGTGCCCTCGGTGGCGTGATCGGCGGCCATTGAATCTCTCCTGTGACGAGTGCGTTCACGCTATCAGTGTCGAAAAAACTTTACAACGGACGCGGGGGCTGCTGCGCATCCCCGCGTCAAAATTGACCATTTGATCATTGGGTGTCTAATATTTTGCATCAGGAATCCGAAGGCGAGGGCACGAAGGCATGAGGGCACGAGGGCACGAACTCGCCGCACCCGGTAGCTACTCGACGCTCGCATCTTGCTGCTTGCCGGGA
>JAIMJQ010000130.1 GCA_020693165.1 Xanthomonas sp.
TGACGAAAACCGCGCGCCAGGGTTCGCTGCCGTGGTCGTTCAAGATGGCGCCGCCGGATCGCGCAAACTCGTTGCCGACCGCCGTGCGCGCATCGCCATCGCGCAGGATCAGGTTCTTGAGCAGGATGTCGTAAGTGGCCAGCGTCGGATTGCGGATCTCGATGACGCGGCGCGCGCTGGCGCCCGAGAGCGTGGCGCCGTTGCCATCCAGGCGCACCGCGCGGGTGATCAGCAGCGTGGCGTCGAGCGTAATCGTGGATGTGCCAACGTTCAGGCGGATGTCGCCGCCAGCATCCAGCGCCGCCTGCAGCTGCGCGCGGCTGACGCTGCCGGCGGCGCCGTTGCCGAGTACTGCTGGATTGGGCAGCAGTGGCGTCGCCGGGGTGTCGCAGTTGAAGCCCTGGCCGGCGGCGCCTGCGCACCAGAACAGCGCAATCATTCCCGGGAATCCGCGCATTGCTTCGCTCCCGTTTGGCCCAGCCATCATGGTAGCGCGCCGCGACCCGGGTGATCGCGGCGGTGGTCACGCCGCCGTTGGCCTGAGTTGCCCTCGAAGCCATCGGCGAACCATTCTGCCGCAGGATCGCAGCCGGCTTCGGGCAGGTTTACGGCCGTCGTCGAGTTCCCGCTGGCCACGTTGTCCAGGCCTCCGCCGACCGTCGAGTCTGTGCCCGACGCGGTGTTGGCGCGGCCGCCGTCAAAGGGCCTGCTTGAGGACCGCCGTGGCCAGTCTCAGGGTGCCGCCCGCGCCGCATCCAGTTGCGCCAGCAACTGCTGCGGCGGCACGTAGCCGAGGATCAGGCTGCCGGCCTCGGTGACGATGGTCGGCGTGCTGGCGATGCCAATTCGCTTGCCGATCTCGTACTCCGCGCGGATCGGATTCGGGCAGATCTTCGGTGCAACCGCTTCGCCGTGTTTGGCCAATGTCAGCGCCTTGTGGCGATCGTCGGCGCACCACACCGATACCGCGGCGGCGTGCGATGGCGAATCCATGCCGCCACGCGGGAACAGCACGTATTCGACACTGATGCCGGCATCGTTGTAGGCCTTCACATCGTCGTGCAGCTTGCGGCAAAAGCCGCAGTCGAGGTCGGTGAACACGGTGATCCGGTGGCGCGGCTGCTCGGGTGCGAACACGATGCGCTGATCGGTTGCGATCGCAGCCACCGCGTCCTTGCGCCGCGCCGAGCGCGTCACTTCGGTCAGGTTCTTCGCGGCGGCAACATCCCACAGGACGCCGGTGAGCAGGAACTTGCCATCGGCGCTGACATACACCTCGGTGCCACCGACGACCGCCTCGTAGACGCCGGGCATCGCCGCCGGACGCAGCGACTCGATTTTCGCGTCCGCTGCCAGCGCTGCGATGGCGGCTTTCACCTTCGCTTCCTCATCAGCCGCGCTCGCACTTCCGGCAACCATCAAACCCACCAGCAGCAAACCGTGAATCGTCATGAACCCCGCTCCCGCAGCACGCCGTCGAGCTGACAGCGAGGGGTTGGAAACCCATTGGGCGGGAAAAGTTTCAATTCGCGACGATCGGATCGGCGCGCCAAACAGGGCGACTGGCTCGCGGCACTGCCGGGGCCGCCGCTTTCGCGTGTTTTGCCACGCATGCTGCTGGACACCCACACCTTGCGCTGGTGGCAGACGAACGCCCCACGTTTGTCGCCCAACGCACTGGCTGCGATTCTGCGGAAGACAACGAGATCCTGGTCAGCGCTTCGAGCGCTTGGGAGATTGCCGTTAAGACACGCCTGGGCAAGCTGGCTTCGATTCCCGAGGCGCCCGCGCGATATGTGCCGGATGCCTAAGGCTGGCGCGGCTCATCAGCCTTTCGTACCTGCGCTTGTCGCCACATTGCGAATTGAAGCGGCGTCAGATTCCGCTCCGCAATTGATTCGATATTATCTCCAGGCATGCAGACAACAGTTTGACCCAAGCGACCGCATATGTCGAGCAGGACCGAACTTCCGGGCTCGCAATATCCACGCATTCGGCACCCAAATTTCGTTGCAAGGAAATCGAGGAAGGGACTGAGGCGCTGTTCAAGTGAAGCCAAGTCGTTGTTATGCTCACTTTTCAATGTTGCAAAATCGATTCCGGTCAACCCTTGCTCCTTCTGAATGGCAAGCAAGGTGTAGTCATAAAGTTCCTCTGGTGTTGCCGCACTTACGAGTGAATCGGCGATCTGATTGGCAGTGAGGTTCAGTTCCACTAGGCGTCGATGATCACCGGAAACTTGAGGTCGTTTGTTGCAAGAGTCGATGAATGGTCGGTATGTTTCAATGAACTCATTGGGACCATTGCTTTCTGCTACCTCACGGCAATAAAACGCGATGTACTCAGCTTCGTGAGCAGACACAAAAAACATCGATACGGGCTTGTCGGGATGCTTCATTTTCAGCGCGTATTGTGAGCAGCCTGCAATTGCACACGCGCGTTGTCTGATTTCTTCGCTGGGGTGATCTCGCGTCAATTGCCACAGCTCTGCTGTCGACAGCTTGTATATCCCGGCGTCGGATGCTTCCTGAATTGTCCGCATGCCCAGGAAGTTGCTGGCCACCGGCGCGGGTTTCTTCCTCGTTTGGTCGTTACTGTCTTGGACTGAATCATCACCAGATTTGGCATGCTCAACGCTTGCTGCGGCAGGGCTTCGCGCACCTAGGCCTGGTTCACTGCGTTGCCACATCAAGAGAATCGCGACCGTGGCAATTGATACCAAGAGGAATGGCAGAAGGTAGTTGCGTGGTTTCATCTGGTGTACGTCTCGGTTATCGGTCTTTGGCGATCACGAATTGGGAGCTCAGCAAGGACTCCCCCAGGGTTTACTGGGGGAATGCCGTCAGTGACAGGAACCATCATCGAAGATATTTTTAGCTATTGGCTTTCAGAAGGCGAGCGACATCCGATTCGGCGCCATTTGATTCCAGAGCAGAAGGTCAACGACATGTTCCAGTGGTGGATATTGGTGCAGCTCCACTGCCGAGGATAGCTGCCGGCGTGCATCGAACGCACTGGACTTCCCAAGTGTCGGAGCCATCGGGGAACTCGGCCGTAACATAAGTCCCTCGAGGATGATGCAGCGTGAGAATCGCTGCGGCCAATGCGTTCTTTCGCACTTCTGTTTCAGTGCTGCACGTCAAACCACCGGGGCTGAGGTCGTAGCTGATCTCGAGCCTTGGTTCTTCGCGTGCAAGGCGCGCAAACATCGAAAACCCGTCGCCATTATCCTGCTGGAATACAACGCGGATGATGCCCGAGGCATTGATTCTACGGCCGGTCGACATGACTGTAGGGCAGCGCCGTCTCGGGCACGGGACAGAACTGGTAGTTGACATCGGCTCCGGCGCCTTGTCAATTTCAACTGCAGAAGCGTCGGCGAGTTGCGCTACTTCGCTGACATGGTCGGCGTCAGAGACCGGTTCCATGCCGTTGGTCTGCCCGGAACCGCAACAACCGCCGCCGCCGCTATTGTGCAGAGGCATGTTCACCGGCGCATAGAAATCGGTTTCGGGATCCGGAACCGCATACGGATCCTCCCAGCCTTCAATCAAGTACAGGTACTCGCCGTCGTCGTAGTAATCGGCGGAGTAGGTTTCGGTAGCGGAAGCGCTGGTCGAAAGTAGTGTCTAATTGCGTAAGTTTACGATAGTGTTTCGAAGCTGCGCGCCG
>JAIMJQ010000042.1 GCA_020693165.1 Xanthomonas sp.
AATGACAAGGTTCATGGTTCGTGTGCGGCTTCGAACCGAAGCGGGCCACTCGCAACAACGTCCTCACTCCCCCGGCACCCCGTGCACCGGCTTGATGCTGCCCCAACTCTTGCAACTGGGGCATTGCCAGTGCAGTGCGCGCGGGCTGAATCCGCAGCGACTGCAACGGTACCCCGGCTTGCGTTCGAGCAAGCGGTGGAGCAACTCGCGAATCAGGCCGACGGCCTCGGCGCGCTCGCCCGACTCCGACGGAAATGACAGGTCGACGACCTTGAGCACTCCGCGTACCGATGGCCGTTGGTGCAGTCGATCGGCCAGGAAACCCACGGCATCGCTGCGGCCCTGCTGACGTTCGATCATCGCGCTGCGCGCCAGCAGTGCGGCGACGCCGCGGTCGCGCTGCATCATCAAGTCGAGGAACGCTTCAGCGCGATCCGGCTTGTCGATTGATTCGTAGGTCTCGAGCAGCTCCGCGAGGATCTCCGACAGGAATTCGTGATCGATCTCGGCGGCCTTTTCAAAATGCCGGATAGCCGCCTCCCGCGTCCCCAGCGACCGTGCCAGTCGCCCGAGCAAGATGTGCGCCCGCACGCAACGGCTGTCGACCACGGTCGCCTCGGTGGCCAATCGGCGTGCTTCGGCGAGGTCGTCGCGCGAACGCGCCTGATCCGCCAGTTCGCAGTAGAACTGCGCCATCAGCGGTGCAGTGGCGTCGCCGGAGGTGGCCTGCAGTCGCTGCGCCATTTCGATTGCGCGATGCCAGTCGCGCTCCTGCTGGTAGATCGAGATCAAATGCCGCAGCGCCGTCGAGGCGTGCTGGTCGATCGCCAGCAGATCGGTATACAGCGCCTCAGCCCGATCGAGCAGGCCGGCGCGCATGTAGTCCTCGCCCAGCTCCAGCAGGGCGATGGTGCGCTGGTCGGCGGAGAGCTTGGGACGGCTGTACAAATCCTGGTGCAGCCGGATGGCGCGATCAGTCTCGCCGCGGCGGCGGAACAGGTTGCCGAGCGCCAATTGCGTCTCGAAGGTATCGCTGTCGAGTTCGGCGATCTTGAGGAAGACCTCAATGGCCTTGTCCGGCTGCTCGTTGAGCAGGTAATTGAGGCCGCTGAAATAGGTTTGAGACAGTTGCGAGAAGCGCGCTCCACTGGAGCGTTCGCTGCCACGGCGCCCGATCAGGTAGCCCGACAACGCTGCAATGGGCAACAGCAGCCAGAGGGCCTCCCATCCCATCCGGGGTCAGGTTCCGTTGACGCGGGCACGCCGCAGATCGCGCTTCAGGCGCAGCACCACGGCCAGGTACAGACCTAGCGATCCGACCAGACTGCCGAGCGCAAAAAAGCCCACCAAGGCGACACCCAGCGGCATTGTCATGTCGCCGAACAACGCATCGATGGTCACCAGCGTCGAATTGAATGCGGCGAACACCAGCACACTGCACAGCACCAGTACCAGGATGATCCGAGCGGTGAACTTCACGCCAGATATCCTCGTCAGCGCGAGCCGCGTTTGGCCGCGCCGGTCGGTTGCGCGCTCTTGTTGACGCGTTCGCGCAATTCCTTGCCGGGTTTGAAATGAGGGACATATTTTCCCGAAAGCGCGACGACATCGCCGGTCTTCGGATTGCGGCCCATGCGTGGAGGCCTGAAATGCAGGGAGAAGCTGCCGAAACCACGCACTTCGATACGCTCGCCGGTCGCCAGGGCATCGGCCATCTGGTCGATCACCGACTTGACTGCGAGTTCGACGTCGGGTTGTGCGAGATGCGTCTGCCGACTCGATAGCGCCAGTATCAGCTCGGACTTGGTCACGGTCGGCACTCCAGAGATCGAGACGGGGACTGGTTGTCAACAACCGGGGTGCGTTGGCACCCCGGTTACCGAATCACGACGATCAGCGGCTGAGTTGTTCTTTCAGCAGCGCGCCGAGCTTGGTCGTGCCGATGGAGGTGTTGTGATACTCCTCCAGGGCGTCGGCCAGTTCGTCATCTTCCTTGGCGCGGATCGACAGCTGCAAGGTGCGGCCGCGACGATCGAGGCCGGTGAACTTGGCTTCGATATTCTCGCCGACCTTGTAATGCAGGGTGGCATCGTCGACACGCTCCTTGGCAATGTCGGAAGCGCGCAGGTAGCCCTCGACGCCTTCGCCGAGATCGACCGTCACGCCGCGCGCATCGACTTCACGGACGATGCCGTTGACGATGCTGCCCTTCGGATGGTTGGCCATGAAGCTCCCGAACGGATCCTGTTCGAGCTGCTTGATGCCGAGCGAAATGCGCTCGCGCTCCGGATCCACGGCCAGCACCACCGCTTCGATGTCCTCGCCCTTCTTGAAGTTGCGGACCAGATCTTCGCCGGTACCGTTCCAGGAAATGTCGGACAGATGCACGAGGCCATCAATGCCACCATCGAGCCCGACGAAGATGCCGAAATCGGTGATCGACTTGATCTGGCCAGTAACGCGGTCGCCCTTCTTGAACGTACCCGCGAAGGCTTCCCACGGATTGCTGGTGCACTGCTTCATGCCGAGCGAAATGCGGCGACGCTCTTCGTCGATGTCGAGCACGGACACTTCGGTCTCGTCGCCGATGGCGACGATCTTGGCCGGGTTGACGTTCTTGTTGGTCCAATCCATTTCGGAAACGTGCACCAGTCCTTCGACGCCCGGTTCCAATTCCACGAACGCACCGTATTCGGTGACATTGGAGACCTTGCCGAAGATGCGCGTGCCCTGCGGGTAACGACGCGAGATGTTGACCCACGGATCGTCGCCGAGCTGCTTCAGGCCGAGCGAGACGCGGTTGCGCTCGCGATCGAAACGCAGCACGCGCACATCGATCTCGTCACCGACATTGACCACTTCGGACGGATGACGGACACGCTTCCATGCCATGTCGGTGATGTGCAGCAGGCCATCGATGCCGCCGAGGTCGACAAACGCGCCGTAATCGGTGAGGTTCTTGACCACACCCTTCAGCACGGCGCCTTCCTTGAGCTTCTCCATCAACTGCTCACGCTCGACGCTGAACTCGCTCTCGACCACCGCGCGGCGGGAGACAACGACGTTGTTGCGCTTGCGATCGAGCTTGATGATCTTGAACTCGAGGTCCTTGCCCTCGAGGTAAACCGGATCGCGGACCGGACGCACGTCGACCAGGGAGCCCGGCAGGAACGCGCGGATGTCCTTGATGTCGACCGTGAAACCGCCCTTGACCTTGCCGCTGATGCGGCCGACCACGGTCTGGTCCTTGGACTGAGCGTCTTCGAGCTCGTCCCACACCATCGCGCGCTTGGCTTTCTCACGCGACAGTCGCGTTTCGCCGAAACCGTCCTCGAGGGCGTCGAGGGCCACCTTGACCTCGTCACCGACGCTCACTTCCAGTTCGCCCGCTTCATTGCGGAACTGGTCGATGGGCACCACGCCCTCGGACTTCAGACCCGCATTGACGATGACCACGTCGCTGCGGATTTCAACAACGGTGCCGGTGACAATTGCACCCGGCTTGAGCTTGCTGATGCGCTCGCTCTGTTCAAACAGTTCGGCAAAACTTTCAGTCATGGTTGATTCCAGAAAATCGGAAAAACGCGATCCGCCTCATCGATGAGCGCGTCCGGCGTTCGTCCACCCTCTTTCGAGTGTGCGGATTGCTCCGCGTAGGTTATTGAATCCTGGGCGAATTCCCAGGTCCGTCCCGATCTTGCAAGACTCCGGTCAGTGCCTCAACGGCGCCGCCCAGGAAAGCACGGTAGCAACCACATCTTCGATCGACTGGCTGGTCGAATCGATGGTGCGGGCATCGTGCGCGGGGATCAGTGGCGCCACGGACCGCGTGCGGTCGCGCAGGTCACGTTCCTCAATCTCACGCAAAAGGGCAGGCAGAATAGCTCGAATTCCCTTTTCACTCAACTGTTTATGCCTGCGGCGTGCACGCTCTGCGGCGCTGGCAGTCAGAAACACCTTGAGTTCGGCCTGCGGATACACGATGGTGCCCATGTCGCGACCATCGGCAACCAGTCCCGGTTGCTGCAGGAATGCGCGTTGCCTGGCCAGCAGCGCATCGCGTACCGCCGGTTGCGCTGCGACTTTGGACGCGGCCTGCGCGGCCTCTTCACTGCGAATGGCTTCCGAGATGTCCTCGTTACCGAGCCACACATGCGGCTCGCCGTCAATGCGGTCTTCGAAGCGGATATCCGCGCTCAACGCCAGCGCAGCCATCGCAATGGCGTCAGCGAGGTCGGCCCCGCTGCGGAAGGCGGCGACACCAACGGCGCGATAGAGCGCACCGGAGTCGAGGAAGTGCCAGCCCAGAGCGCGGGCCACAGCGCGACTGATGGTGCCCTTGCCGGAGCCGCTCGGCCCATCGATGGTGATGACCGGGGCGGCTGCGGCGTTATCGCCACCGGCGGTCATGCGCGGGTCCCCTGGCGGTTGTCGTCGCTCGCAATCGACAACCCTGCCGCATTCGCCGATTCGACAAATCCCGGGAAACTGGTGTCAACATTGGCGCAATCGAGGATCCGCAACGGCGCCCTCGCGCGCAGCGAGGCGACCGCAAAACTCATGGCAATGCGGTGATCGCCGCGACTGTCGATCGTGCCACCGGCGAAGCCGCTGCAACCTTCGATTGCCATCCCATCCTCATATTCTTCAACCGCCACGCCGAGCGCACTCAGTCCACGGGCCATCGCCGCGATCCGATCGCTTTCCTTGACCCGCAATTCGTGCGCGCCGCGTACGCGACTGCTGCCCTCGGCACAAGCCGCCGCAATCGCGAACGCGGGGAACTCGTCGATCATATCCGGCACACGTTCGATCGGGACATCGATTCCACGCAACAGACTGGAACGAACGCGCAGATCCCCTACCGGCTCGCCGGCGATTTCGCGGCGGTCGAGAATCTCGATCCTGGCTCCCATCTCCAGCAGCGTGTCGAGCAGACCGGTGCGGCGCGGATTCAGGCCGACGTTCTCGATGGTGAGGTCAGCTGCCGGCGCGATTGAACCGGCAACCAGGAAAAAGGCCGCTGAAGAAAAATCGCCAGGAACCGCTATCGGCTGTGCGGCGAGTTCAGGTCCCGGGCGCAGCCGCACCCTGAGGCCGTCTACCGATACGTCGGCTCCCAGTGCGGCCAGCATGCGCTCAGTGTAGTCACGCGTGGCGGCCGGTTCGGTGACGGTGGTTTCGCCGCTCGCATACAGTCCGGCCAGCAGCACACAGGACTTGATCTGCGCGCTCGCGACCGGGCAGGTGTAATCAATTCCGCGCAGGCCGCCGCTGGCTTCGATGCGCAGCGGTGCGGTTCCGGCTGCACTGCTTTCGATGCGCGCGCCCATGCGCAGCAACGGCTCCATCACCCGGCGCATCGGCCGGCGCGACAGCGATTCATCGCCGATCAGTGTGCTGGCAAAGGATTGCCCCGCCAGCAATCCGGCCAGCAGTCGCATCGCGGTTCCCGCGTTGCCGCAATCCAGGGGGATTGCGCTGGGGCGCAATCCCCCCTTGCCGACACCATGGATGGTCAAGCCGGTCTCGCTGGTCCGATCGATGGTGACGCCGAGTTGGCGCAGGATCTGCGCGGTGGCGAGGGTATCGGCGCCGGGCAGGAAGCCGCTGACGGTTGTCGTACCTTCGGCCAGCGCGCCGAACATAACCGCGCGATGACTGATCGACTTGTCGCCGGGAACCGCAAATCGCCCCGATACCCGCTTTGCCGGCTGAACGCGGAATTCGCGGCCAATATGACTCATGCCCCCTCCTCCGCGAGCACCGCGGCCAGCGCCGTCAGCAACTCGTCACTTTCGCCCGGCAGACCGACGGTGATTCGCAGGCAAGTCGGCAGGCCGTAGCCACCCATCGGTCGCACAATCACACCCCTTTGCAGCAGCGCATCCTCGATCGGTCTGGCCGGCCGCTCGAAGTCGACCAGCACGAAATTGCCTTGCGATGGAAACACGAACAGGCCGAGCGCCTTCAGCGCCGCACTGAGTCTTGCGCGCTCTGCCGCGTTGCCGGCACGCACGCGCTCCACATGGGCGACATCGCCGATGGCCTGCGCCGCCGCCTCCTGCGCGTAGAGGTTCACATTGAAGGTCAGCCGCGTGCGCTCGAGCACACTGGCGAGCGCCGGGTTACTGATGGCGTAGCCGATGCGCAGTGCGGCGAGACCATGCGCCTTGGAGAAGGTCCGGGTGACCACGACATGCGGGTGCAGGTCCGTCAGCGACAAGGCATCCGCGACCTGCGCCTCGTCGACGTACTCGCGATAGGCCTCGTCGATGACCACGATCGCGTGACGGGGGACCTTCACCAGAAAGCGCGCCAGCGTCTTTCGATCCCACCAGGTTCCGGTCGGATTGTTCGGATTGGCGAGATAAACGAGTTTGGTCTGTGGCCCCATCACCGCCGCCATGGCGTCCGGATCGGCGCCTAGCGGTTGCGCGCCATCGCGCGGCAACGGCGCCACCTGGACCGGTACGCCGCCGCAGCCGATTGCAGCCAGCTTGAACACGGCGAAACCGTGCTGCGGAAACACCACCTCGTCGCCCGGCGCCACGAAGGTTTCGGCGATCAACACCAGCAATTCGTGCGAGCCATTGCCAAGGGTGAGTGCGGCCGGATCGACGTTCCAGCGCTGCGCGATCGCGTGGCGCAACTTGCGGGCAGCGGCGTCCGGATAGCGGATCAGGTCGGCAAAATCGCGCCGTCGCAGCAACTCGGTGACCGCCGGGCTCGGCCCGTAGCCGCTCTCATTCGAACCGAGCTCGAGCATGCGCGGCAGGCCGAGCATCTGCCGGATGGTTTCCGGATCGTAGCCGGGATCATAGGCGGTGAGCTTGCGGACGCCCGGAGTGGCGAGTTGTTCGATACGCATGTGAGTGGTCCGTGAGTGTCCACGATGGAAGAGCATTTGTCCGTTGCGGACAAAAACCCAGGCAGTCAAACAATCGCGGCAGGATACGCGCCAAGCACCTTCAGTTGCCCCGCAACCGGGCCGAGCTCGGCCAGCGCCGCTTGCAGCGGTCCGCCTTCGATGTGCCCCTCGACGTCGATGAAAAACACGTATTCCCACTTGGCGCCACGCGCCGGGCGCGACTCGATGCGGGTCATGCTGACCCCATGTTTCGCCAGCGGCGTCAACAACTGGTAGAGCGCGCCGGGCTGGTCCTTGATCGCCAGCAGCAACGAGGTTTTGTCGTGGCCGCTGGGCGGGAACAACTCCCGGCCCATCACCAGAAAGCGCGTGGTGTTGTCGGGGCGATCCTCAATGCTCGGCGCGAGGACCTTGAGGCCATAGACTTGTGCTGCCGACAATCCGGCGATCGCCGCCGCATCTTCGGCATTGCGTGCCCGCCGCGCGGCTTCGGCATTGCTGCTGACGGCGATCTTTTCGGCCTTGGGTAGATTGCGACGCAACCAGCTGCGGCACTGCGCCAGCGACTGCGCATGCGAATAGACGCGCTCGATCTGGCTCATGTCCGCCGCACGGGACAACAGATTCTGGTGCACGCGCAATTCAATTTCGCCGCAAATTTTCAGCGGCGTGGTGAGGAACATGTCGAAGGTGTGATGCACCGCGCCTTCGGTCGAATTCTCCACCGGGACCACGCCGAAATCGGCATTGCCGTTCTCGACCTCGCCGAACACTTCCTCGATGCTGGCCATCGGGATCGCGATCACCGAATGACCGAAGTGCTTCTGCACCGCCGCCTGGCTGAACGTGCCCTCCGGGCCGAGGTAGGCGATCTTCAGTGGATTCTGCTGCGCCAGGCAGGCCGACATGACCTCGCGGAATACCCGCAGCAGTTCCTCGTTCGACAATGGCCCGGTGTTGCGATCAGCCACTGCCCTCAGCACCTGCGCCTCGCGCTCGGGACGGTAGTAGTCGATCGCCTGCTTGAGTGGCCCCTTGGCCACACCCACCTGCCGCGCATAGCCCGCGCGCTCCGCAATCAGATCCTGGATCTGCTTGTCGACGCTGTCGATGCGTTGGCGGAGTTCGGGGAGGCTGATTGCCGGGATGGGCGCCTCAGGCTTCTTCTTGGGCATGTTCGTTGGGTCGCAAGCAAGAGCGGGACTGGGGGCTGGGGCGCGCGATCGTGGGCGCAACGCAAACTGGTAGATCGAGGTCAGGCTCGCGGCAGCTCCGGAATTCTCGCGCACTTCGAACCCGCGCCCAGCCCCCCAGTCCCCAGCCCCGCCTTTTCCCCATCGCCTCTAAAGCACCCGCACCGCCAGAATCCCCTCGATCGCCTCGACCTTCGCGATCACGTCGGCCCCGATCGGCTGGTCGAGATCGAGGATGTTGTAGGCGAGTTCGCCGCGCGACGCGTTGAGCATCTGCGCGATGTTGGCGCCGGCCTCGCCGAGCACGTGAGACAGCTTGCCGATCATGTTGGGAACATTGCGGTTGGCCACCGTAAGGCGCTGGGCGCCGGCGCGCGACAGGCGCACGCTGGGGAAGTTGACGGCGTTGGTGACGTTGCCGTTCTCCAGGTAGTCGCGCAGCTGGTCGGCGACCATGACGGCACAGTTCTCTTCGGCCTCCGCCGTCGACGCGCCCAGGTGCGGGAACGCGATGACCCTGGCATGGCGAATGCTGCGGGCGGTCGGGAAATCGGATACGTAATGGCCGAGTTTGCCGCTGTCGAGCGCGGCAATGACGGCTTCCTCGTCGACCACCCCCTCGCGGGCAAAATTGAGCAGCACCAGACCGTCGCGCGCACTGGCAAGGGCCGCGGCATTGATTGTGCCCTTGGTTGCCGCGTTCAGGGGCACGTGCAGCGAGATGAAGTCCGATGCCGCCAGGATTTCGCCCAGGCTGCCGGCCTTGTCGACATCACTGGACAGTTGCCAGGCGCCTTCCACGGTCATGTGCGGATCGAAACCGATGACGTTCATGCCGATGCCCTTGGCGGCATTGGCGACGCGCACGCCAATGGCGCCCAAGCCAACCACGCCGAGTGTGCGACCGAATACTTCGGAACCGACGAAACGCTTCTTGCCGTCCTCGACCTTGTGCTCGAGTTCGGGATCGGCCGGATCCAGGCTGCGTACGAACTCGGAGGCTTCGCGCAGGTTGCGCACCGCCATCAGCATGCCGGCCAGCACCAATTCCTTGACCGCGTTGGCGTTCGCACCAGGCGCATTGAAGACCACGATGCCATGTTTGCTGAGTTCGGTCACCGGTACATTGTTGGTGCCCGCGCCGGCACGCGCCACGGCTTTCAGCTCCGGGTTGACCGGCACTTTGTGGAGGTCGGCCGAGCGCACCAGGATGGCGTCCGGGTTGTCGAAGTTGTCGCCGATTTCATAAAGTGCCTGCGGCAAGCGCGACGTGCCACTGGTGGATATCTTGTTGAAGGTGCGGATCTTGAACATGGCGTGTCCTGGTGAACTGGGAACTCGACGCGGAAAAGCGGGGCAAGGGTCAGGGCAAGGGGGCCTCGCTGCGGCAAAGTCGAGCCGTGTAGCGCGAGGCGGGGTCCCTTGCCCCCTGCCCCCTGCCCCCTGCCCCGCTTGCTCTTACCCGTGCTTCTTCTGAAACTCCCGCATGTAGTCGATCAGCACGTTCACCGCATCCTCGCCGGTGGCGTTGTAGATGCTGGCACGCATGCCGCCGACAGCGCGGTGGCCTTTCAATCCGAGCAGACCCGCTGCCTCGGCGCCTTTCAGAAACGGCGCATCGAGTTCCGCATTGGGAAGAATGAAAGGCACGTTCATCCACGAGCGATAGCGCGGGTCAACCTTGTTGGTGTAAAAGCCGCCGGATCCGTCAATGGCGGCGTACAGCGCCTGCGCCTTGCGCTCGTTGCGCGCGCCGATGGCGGCGAGGCCACCCTCGCGCTTGACCCAGTCGAACACCAGCGCGGCAATGTACCAACCGAAAGTCGGCGGCGTATTCAGCATCGACTGGTTATCGGCGTGCGCTTTGTAACTGAGGATCTGCGGCAACGGGCGCGCCTTGCGCTCGAGCAGATCGTCACGAATGATCATCACGGTGATGCCGCTGGGTCCGATGTTCTTCTGGGCGCCGGCGTAAAGTACGCCGTACCTAGACACATCCAGCGGGCGCGACAGGATGGTGCTGGAAACGTCGGCCAGCACCGGCGCTGACTGCTCCGGCAGCTGGTAGAACTCGACGCCGTGAATGGTCTCATTCGGAGTCACGTGCAGGTACGCCGCACCGTCACTGAGCTTCCAGTCGGCGATGTCCGGAACCGTCGTGAAGTTGCTGGCCGCGCTGCTGGCGGCAATTCGTGCCGCGCACAGCGTTTTGGCTTCCTTCGCCGCTTTCTCACCCCAGGCGCCGGTCACCACATAGTCCGCCGCCTGATCGGGTGCGGCGAAGTTCATCGGCAGCAGCGCGAACTGGGTGGTTGCCCCGCCCTGCAGAAACAGAACCTTGTAATTGGGCGGGATCGACATGATCTCGCGCAACAACGCTTCGGCGCCCTCGGCGAGTCGCACGAAAGCCTTGTCGCGGTGGCTGATTTCCATGACCGAGGCGCGCGCATCGCGCCAATCGAGCATCTCTTCCTGGGCCTGGCGCAACACGGGTTCTGGCAGCGCACCGGGACCGGCGCTGAAATTGTAGGCACGGCTCACGACAAAGCTCCTTCAAACGCTTGATGCGTCGCAGCATATGCCAGCGCCTACAATGGGCGGAAGGCTTGTGTATTCGAATAAATGAGCGTCCGACACTGCCAACCGCAAAAATGCGACGTGCCATCGACGCCTGGATCGACGCCGGCGCAACCTGCTGCGGGCAACCGCTTGAGGCTACGGATCCGCGGGTTCCACCGACACGCGTACGCGCAATTTCTCGCCGGGGTCATAGCCGAGGCGTGAGAAGAACACTTCACCGCGATAGCGGTACTCGACATCGTAGCCGACGATCCGACGCTCGTCGTAGCCGGCGTCCACGACCCGACAGCGGGTCTCGACATCGCGGTAGCTGCCGGAGGGATTGTTCTTGGCGTCGACCTCGCGGCCAACGGCGCCGCCAACCACCACACCCGCCACCGTGGCTGCCGTGCGGCCGCTGCCTTTGCCCACCTGGTTCCCGAGCGCGCCGCCGATGAGCGCGCCGACGATGGTGCCGGTCGCCGTATTGTCGTAGCGGCCCGTCTGCTGATTCACTTCGGCGTCGTAGCACTCCTCACGGGGTTCATTGACGCGCACCGTCTCGTAGATCGGGTCAACGCGCAGGACATCCGCGTAGACCAGACGCACGTTGTCGTCGCCCGGGAACGCTGCCGGCGGGACGTATCCGCCCGGCTGCGCGGTGACGACCAGCGGAGCGCCAAGGGCGGCCAGCAGGAGCAGCGAATTCAACTTGGGCATCGAGGCGTCTCCATGACGGCGTGAATGCCGATCTAACCGGAGCGATTACAACAGTCGTGCCCTGAATGCACTCTGAGAAGCGGTCGTCAAACAGTTCCAGAGAGTCCGCTGGCTCCAAGTTTCCGCAGCGCATTGCGGTAGGATTGAGCGAATTCATCGCGATGAGCATGACTGCCGCGCTCGGCCACCAGGCGCCCGCCGATGCCGACCGCAGCCGGAGGATGGCGGGCCGGCGCAAACAGCCAGGTTCCGAGGGCAGTTGCGGCGCTGCAGCCCGCAAACGCGGGATCCTCGTCATCAACGACCAACCAGTCGGCGTCGGCGCCGACCGTCAGTCCGGCAGCGCCCGCGCCCGAAGCCTGGCAGCCGCCGCTGACTGCGGCGAGCCACAGGTTGCAGGCGACATCCGGGTTGCCGGCATCGCCGAACACGGTACGACGTCCGGTTGCCAATCGAGCCTGGTATTCGAGCCAGCGCAATTCCTCGCGCGGATCGAGGCCGATGTGGCTGTCCGAGCCGATACCCCAGCGACCGCCCTGAGCGCACAGCGCGGACAAGGGGAACAAACCGTCGCCGAGGTTGGCTTCGGTGGTGGTGCAGATTCCGACCACCGCGCCCGAGCGCGCAACCAGCGCCAGTTCGCCGGGGTCGACATGGGTCGCGTGCACCAGGCAGTAGCGCCGGTCGACCGCCACCAGATCGAACAGGCGCTGGATCGGCCGACGCCGATGCACGGCGATGCACTCCTCGACCTCGCGCCGCTGCTCGGCGATATGGATGTGCAACGGTCGTCCGCGCCAGAAATCGTCTTCGACGACCGCGCGCAAATTTTGCGCATCGACTGCGCGCAGCGAATGCATTGCAGCGCCGAGGCGCTGGCCGGCGGCGATTGACCTACTGGCCAGGTCGGCGCAAAACGCCATGAACTCGTCGCTGCGATGCGCAAACCGCTGCTGGCGGCTGCTGAGCGGCTCGTCGCGGAATCCACCGCGTTGGTAAAGCGTCGGCAACAGCGTCAGACCGATGCCTGCCTCGCTCGCGGCGGCAATCAGCGCTTGCGCCATCGCGGTTGCCGGTTGGTAGTGGCGGCCGTCGGGGCGATGGTGGACGTAGTGGAATTCGCAAACCCGCGTGTACCCCTGCTCGACCATTTCCGTATACAACCAGCGCGCAACGGCATGCAGCGTGTCGGGATCGACACGTCCGGCAAACCGGTACATGGCCTCGCGCCAGCTCCAGAAGCTGTCGTCGGGGCGTTCGAAGCGTTCGGCGCTGCCCGCCATCGCGCGCTGGAACGCATGCGAGTGCAGGTTCGGCATCCCCGGAATGACATAGCGCCCCCACGACCGAGTGTCCCCGCGGGCGACGCCGGTCTCGATCTGCTGCCAGCGCCCGTCCGCGCCGACCGTCAGGCGCACGTCGTTCGCCCAGCCATCGGGCAACAACGCGTGATCGCAATGGCCCTGCTGCATGTGCTATCCCGTGATCGTCGACGACGCATGCTACGTCGACCGCCGGTCGGCGTGCAGGCGACCGGTGCCAGTGCCATGAACGACCGAGGAGCCTGCCTGATGTGGGATTGTCTGTGGATCACCCCGCGCCTGTGGACTGGTGGCGCCGCGCCGGTGCTGCTGGAAGACGCCGCGATTGCCACGCAGGGCGGACGCATCGCCTATGTCGGCCTCGCCAGCGCGCTGCCGGATGCACCGGCGCAACTCGCGCGCGAGGTCAAGCGCTACGCCCACGGACTGGTGACGCCGGGACTGATCGATTGCCATACCCATCTGGTGTTCGCCGGCAACCGTGCCGACGAATATGAGCAACGCCTGGCGGGTCGCAGCTACGCCGAGATCGCGACCGCTGGCGGCGGCATCGCCGGCAGCGTGCGCGCCACGCGCGCTGCCAGTGTCGACGAGTTGTATGCGCAATCGGTGGTTCGCGCGCGGCAGTTGGTGGCTGACGGCGTCACCGCCATCGAGATCAAGAGCGGCTATGGGCTCGACCTGGAAGCAGAGCGAACCATGCTCAAGGTAGCGCGACGCATCGGACGGGCTCTGGGCGTGACCGTCCGCACGACCTACCTCGCGCTGCATGCGCTGCCGTTCGACGCCAGCGATCGCGAGCGCTATCTGCGCGACGCCATCGAGGTGTGGCTGCCGCAACTCGCCAGCGAGGGCCTGATCGATGCAGTCGACGCTTACCACGAAGGCCTCGCGTTCAGCGCCGATGAGGTCTCGCGACTGTTTGCCGCCGCGCACGCACTCAAGCTGCCGCTACGCCTGCATGCCGACCAGCTCAGCAATCAGCAAGGCGCTGCGCTTGCAGCCCGGCATCACGCGCTGTCTGCCGATCACCTCGAATACACCGACGCCAACGGCGTGGCAGCGCTGGCGGCGAGCGGCACGGTCGCCGTTCTGCTGCCCGGCGCCTATCTGGTGCTCAAGGAGACCCGCAAGCCGCCGGTCTTCGCGCTGCGCGAGGCCGGGGTTGCGATGGCGGTTGCCACCGATCTCAATCCCGGGACGTCGCCGCTGCTGTCGCTGCGCTCGGCGATGAGCCTCGCCATCAGCCTGTTCGATTTGCGCGTCGATGAAGCGCTGCAGGCGACGACGCGGCATGCTGCAAAAGCGCTCGGCCTTGGCGATACGCACGGCGAGCTGGCGCCGGGACGACGCGCCGATTTCGTTTGCTGGGATGCTGAACTGCCAGCCGACCTGGTCTACTGGTTCGGCGGAAACCTGGCCCGTGAGGTGGTCTCGGGGGGCAGCGTCATCCACACCCGGCCGGAGCACACCTGAGGATGGCGCCTTGATCGTGAAACACAACGATCCCGGTCGAAGCCAAAAGCCAAACCCGACGGGGCCTGGCGGCGCTGGGTCACGCAGCCCGTTGGGCAGCGTGACCTCCGCCCGCCGCCTTGCTATCAGGCCTTCCTGACGCCCTTTGCAGGCGTCGCAGCCACTGCCTTCTTGGCGTTGTGCAAACGGCTGTTGCCATACGAACCCTTGAAAATCTTGCCCTTGCGGCTGCGCTTGTCGCCACGACCCATGTCTGTCTCCATCACGTAAGGTCGGCGCAAAGCCGACGGAAAGACCCACTAGGATAACAGTCGCGCGTGCGTTGGGAAACCAGCACGTCGGTGGCCGACGGAGCAAGGCGTCAAGCCGCATGTCTCAAAGCGGCGCGATACCATCCACGGCTCGTGAAGCGTCAACAGGTCTTCAAATCCCGAGCGGCGCTGTCGAACCATCGGATGACCTGCGCCGCCATTGCACGACCGCTCAGCCACGCGCCCTCCACCCGCGAGCCGTGGCACCAGTCGCCGCCAATGGCCAGTCGAGCTGGCGGATCAAGCAGAGCGCGCACGTCGAGCGGCGGCTGCGCCAATGCGTAGCGCCAGCGATGGGCCGCCGACCACAGCGGCGCGCGCGGAGCGATGCCGATCGCCGCGAAAAACTCGCGCGTCAATTCGATCGCCACCGATTCGGCGGTGTCTTCAATGCGCGCAAGGCTGTAATCGGGCCCGGCGTGAACCAGCCAGCGTTCGCCGGGCGGCCGGCCTGGCTTGCTGCTGTCGCGAGCCACCCATGACAGCGGCCCGACATTGACGAATGCAGCGGCAAACTGAACATCCAGACTCTCGCCGAATTCCAGCAGCAACGCCCAGCACGGGGCAAAACTCACCTTGGCTGCCACCGAGGCCGGTGGATAGTCGCGCAGCAATTGCCCGACTTGCGGCGCCGGCAGCGTGCACAACAGGGCCTGGTAGGGTCCGTCCGTGCTGCCGTCGGAGAGTTGCAGGCGCCAGCCACGATCATCCCGATTGAGCGCGATGACGCGGCTGTTACAGCGGACATCGATGCCGCCGAGCATACTCTCGGCCAATCGGCTCATTCCTGGAACGCCGACCCAGCGGCGCTCGGGCGAGGTCGTGGTGCGAATGCCATCGGCGTTGATTGATATCAGCCGCTGGTGCCATTCGGCAATGTCGCCACGCGCTGCCCACGATTCCACTTGCGCCAGAAAACTGGCGTCGCGACCGGTAAAATACTGCGCTCCATGATCGAAATGTCGGTTTGTGCGCGAGCGTGTCGCGGCGCGGCCGCCGGGCACTCGGCCCTTGTCGTGAACGACCACCGGAACGCCGGCATCGCTCAGCGCGCGGGCGGCAGAGGCCCCGCAGACGCCGGCACCGATGACAACAACGCCTTGATCTGAGAGTTGAACCATCAGGCGCGTCCAGCGAGTGCGAACAGCAGCACGACGTGGATCACCACGACCGCACCGGACAGTCGCGCGCGCAGTTTCATGAACCAGGCCGGCCACTCGGGGGCCGGCCGGCGCAGCACATCGAACACCCCGACGACGGCGTATAGCAGTCCGAGCACCTTGATCGCTTCCTGCAGCCCGATCAGCAGGCACCCGAACGCAACCAGGCTCGGCAATACCGACAGCGCCAGCGGTCGCCAACCCGCCTCCCCGAGCGCGGCGCCCCAGCGAACACCGCCCAGAAACGCCATGATGACTGCGGAGTAGGCGACGAATGCGCGCAACGCCAATGCACGTAGTTCGGCATCTTCGGCGATCATCGTCAGCAATGCGGCAGCGGCGAAAGGAATCAGACCGCAGCCTCCCAGCCATGCTGCAGCAGCGGGAATCTGTCTCGACATGAATGCGCCTGGAGCGCCCATCACCCTACCCCTTCACCGCCAGCCGACACGCATTCGGGTCAGCTGTGGAACTCGTTGAACTGAAGCTGGAGCGCGAATCATGGAATACTTGGATGTGGTGGAACGGTGCAGACGCGAGTTGCCGACCGCGTTCGAGCGTGGCTCGCAGGCCGAGCGCGACGCCATGGCCCGCTTCGCGCGGTTTTTTTCCGACTTCTCGCCCGACAAGGTCGAGCGCCTGGTCGACCAGACCTATGCGCCGGATGTCTGGTTCAACGATACCTTGAAGACCGTGCATGGACGCGATGCACTGCGCGGCTACCTCAGGCACAGCGCGGAGGCAGTCGAGAGCTGTCGGGTTCAGATTCTCGATAACTTGAGCAACGATCAGGGCGATTACTACATTCGCTGGACGATGGTGATCCGCTTCCGCCGTTTCAAGCGGGGTCAGGACACGCAAACGATCGGCATGAGCCATCTACGCTTCGACGCCAACGGTCTGGTACGCCTGCATCAGGATTATTGGGACTCGACCGCCGGACTGTTCGAGCACGTGCCGCTGCTGGGTGCCGGCATTCGGGCAATCAAGCGGCGGGTCTAGTCGACCTGCTCGGCCTCTTCGCGACCCTGCTGGCGGATCAGCGCCACCTGGCGCGCATCTTCGATCGAATCCATCACCGCATCGACATCGGCGCTGTGCTCGTCGAACACGAATTTGCCAGTCAATTCGGTATCCGGATGCAGTTCGCCGTGTTCGAACAGCGCCCACATCTCTTCGCCGTAGTAGGTCTTCATCAGCTCCGGGGCGAAGCGCGCGAGACTGGCGCGCAGATTGTGCACATCGCGCAGCAGCATCTCGCGCGCGCCGTTGTTGCCGGCGGCGCTGACCACCTGCGGCAGATCGATGATCACCGGGCCATCCGGCGCCACCAGCACGTTGTATTCGGACAGATCGCCGTGGATCAGTCCCAGGCAGAGCATGCGCACGACGTCGCGCACCAGTCGTGTGTGGTAAGCGCGGGCCTCGTCGGCGGTCAGTTCCACTTCCCCGAGTCGCAGCGCCGTATTGCCCTCGGCATCGGTCACCAGCGCCATCAGCAGCACGCCGTGAAAATAGCCGTGTGGCTTGGGGACGCAGACACCCGCACTGTCCAGCCGATACAGGGCGTCGACTTCGGTGTTCTTCCATTCGGCTTCCTGCTCGCGGCGGCCGAACTTGCTGGCGCGATTGATTGCGCGCGCCTGGCGACTGCCGCGTACCTGGCGGCCTTCCTGGTACTGCACGCGCGCCTGGAAACTGCGTTGGGCCATGTCCTTGTAGACCTTGGCGCAGAGGATCTGGTCACCGGCGCGCACCACGTAAACCGACGCCTCCTTGCCGCTCTTCAGCGGCAGCAGCACCTCGTCGATCAGGCCGTCGTCAATCAGCGGTTGCAGGCCCTTGGGAGTCTTCATCAGTCACACAGCTCGCGCGGAGTACAGCTCGGCATTATGGGTCATCGGCAGGCGCGTGCGACTCAACTGTCCCGATGCGCTTCAGGAACTCCATGGCGGGGCTTGCCGGCTACCTTCTCGCGCAACGTCTCCCGTTATGCTGTCGTTCCTGCCCACAGATTCAGGCCACAATGGCACTCAAGGCAACGGTCTACAAAGTCGAACTGCAGATCAACGATCTCGATCGGGACTACTACGAGACCCATGCGCTGATGCTGGCGCAGCATCCGTCGGAGACCGCCGAGCGCGTCATGGTGCGCCTGCTGAGCTTCGCGCTGTTCGCCGACGAGGCGCTGGAGTTCGGTCGTGGCCTCTCCGCCGACGACGAGCCGGACCTGGTGCGCAAATCGTTGACCGGCGAGATCGAACAGTGGATCTCTCTCGGCCAGCCTGACGAAGCGCGCATCCGCCGCGCCTGTGGCCGTGCCCGCGAGGTGATCGTGATCGGCTACAGCGGACGCAGTTTCGCGCTGTGGTGGGACAAGAATGCCGCTGCGCTGGCACGCTGCAGCAATCTTGCGGTAGTCGAGATTCCCGCCGACAAAGTGGGCGAGATCGGCGGCTTGATCGAACGCAGCATGCGCCTGCAATGTCTGATCCAGGATGGGGAAATCCAGTTGATGGACGAGCAGCGGGCGGTCACGCTGACGCCGGTGGTCAGGCAGGCGTCGACCTTGCGGAGTTGAGGCTCAGCGCGTCGCGCAGTCATCGCTACAATGGCTCCAGCGCTCGGGGAGGAGCCGCATGGACGAGAAAACACCACAGTCGGTCGAGGATGTTCGACCATTCGTCGTGCCCTGCGCCGACCTGACGCTCGACGCGCCAATGCGCTGGCTGCGCCTGGGCTGGCAAGATCTCCTGCGCGCACCGGGCCTGACCCTGGTTTTCGGCGGCGTGATCCTGGTCGTGAGCGTGCTGGTTTCCTGGCTGGCGTGGTCGCTGGGGCGCTTCGCCCTGCTCGCCACGCTGCTGTCGGGATTCGTGTTCGTCGCGCCGCTGATCGGAGTCGGGCTCTATTGCGTCAGTCGCGAACTCGCGGCCGGGCGCACACCCACGCTCGACAAGTCCTTCGTGCTGGCGCGGCGCGTGGTCGGCCAGGCCGGCGTTTTCGCGCTGGCGCAACTGATCATCCTGCTGCTGTGGTCGCGCGCCGGAATGATGATCAACGTGTTCGTTCCGGTCGAGGCCGATGACGTGGTGGCGCTGGTCGAATACCTCGCGATCGGTTCGGCGGTGGGCTCGATCTTTGCCGCCCTCACCTTCGCCACGGCGGCGTTTTCGCTGCCGATGATCGCCGACCGCGACGTCGACATGGTCACCGCCTGCGTGTCCAGCGTTCATGCGGTATTGCGCAACAAGTTCACGATGGCGCTATGGGCCACGCTGATCGCCGTGCTGACCGCGATCGGTTTCGCCACCGCTTTCCTCGGCCTGGTCGTGATCATGCCGTGGCTGGCGTACTCGGCGTGGCATGCGTATCGCGAAACGCTGGATCCCTCGGGCTGGCCGACGCTGGATTGATCGGACCAGCCGTCGTGACTTTCGCCCCTGTTCTCAGGCGCACTCCAGGGGTAGCCTCCGCCGCCTTACTCCAATGCACCCGTCGGCCAGACTCCATGATTGCCAAGCACAAACGCTCGCTGTTGTCCCTGTTCATCGGTCTTTCGCTGACTGCTCCGCTCCTTGCCGCCGACGCCGATGCCGACCGCTGGGAAATCCCGGTCGCGGTGAAAACTCTCGACAATGGACTGACGGTGGTGGTTTCCGAAGACCGCAGCGCGCCGGTGGTGGGTATCAGTGTGGTCTACAAGGTCGGCATGCGCCTCGAACCGAAGAATCGCAGCGGCTTTGCGCACCTGTTCGAGCATTTGATGTTCGAAGGTACGCCGAATGCGCCGGAAGGCACTTTCGACAAGGTGATCAGCGGCGGCGGCGGCCGCAACAACGGCTCTACGCGCCCGGACTACACCAACTACATCGAAGTGGCGCCGGCCTCCGCGCTGGAACCGATCCTGTGGCTGGAAGCCGACCGCATGACCACGCTCGACTTCAACGAGAAGACGTTGAAAAACCAGCAGGACGTGGTCAAGGAAGAGATTCGCGTCAACGTCAAGAACCAGCCCTACGGCGGCTTCATGTGGATCGACATCTCGCAGCAGGCGTTCCAGAAGTGGGAGAACAACCACGACGGATACGGTAGTTTCGTCGACCTCGAAAACGCCAGTCTCGACGACGTGCGCGCTTTCCACCGTGATTACTACGGCCCGAACAATGCGGTGATCTCGCTGGCAGGCGACATCAGCGCCGAGGAGGGATTCAAGCTCGCCGAAAAGTACTTCGGCAAGATCGAGCGCAGGCAAACACCGCCGCATCCGGATGTCAGCGAGCCGCTGAACACCAAGGAAAAGCGCATCACCCAATCCGATGCACTCGCCCAGGTGCCGGCGGTTGCGGTGGCCTGGAAGATTGCCGAGCGCGGCAGCGAGGACCAGGCGCCATTCGCGGTGCTGGCCGAAGTGCTGGCTGGCGGCGATGCCTCGCGCATGTACCAAGGCCTGGTCAAGGGCAAGGAGATGGCCCTGAACATCGACTTCCTGTTCGGCCTCACCGGTCCCTTCGAATACGACGGCCCGACGTTGCTGACGCTGTTTGCGCTGTACAAGCCGAATGTGACCTCGGAGCAGTTGATCGACGAGATGGACGCGCTGATCGGGAAGATCGTCGCCGACGGCGTCTCCGACGAGGAACTGGCGCGGGTCAAGACCGGCATGCTGTCGGACTGGAACAACGAAATGGAGAGTTTCCTCAACCGTGCCGACAAACTCGCGATCTTCCAGGCGCTGTGGGGCGATGCCAAGGTCGCCAACCAGATCCCGGGCAAGATCGAGGCGGTGACTTCGGACGACCTTGAACGCGTCGCGAAGAGGTATCTGACTGCCGCCAATCGCACCGTCATCGATCGCAAGCCGACCGCAATGCTGGCTGGCGAAGCCGCCGCAAAGAACTGAGATCACGACCATGACCAAGACCCAGATTTCCAATGTCATCGGTGCGTTGGTTGCGCCGGAAGCCATCCTGGCTGCCCTGATCATCGGTGCGCTGATCGCTCCGGTTGCCTATGCCGAATCCATCGCGCTGCCCAAGGGCATGCCGGCCTATGCTGCCGACAAGCCGCTGCCGGTGCCGGAGATCGCCAAGCGGACGCTCGACAATGGCCTGACTGTATGGGTGTTGCCGCGCGACGGCGTGCCGCGCGTCGATTACGTCCTGGCGTTCAAGAATGCCGGCCTTGCCGCCGATCCTGCCGACCGCCCGGCACTGGCATCGATGCTTGCCGGAATGCTCAGCGAAGGCACCGAAAAGCTGGATTCGAAGGCCATCGCCGAAACGGCACAAAGCTATGGCGGCTCGCTCGGCGCCGGAGCGGGCAACGACGGGATGAGCGTATATGCCAATGCCAGCGCATCCAACGCCGAACCGATGCTGCAATTGCTCAGCCAGATCGTGCGCACGCCGACCTTCCCCGAGAACGAAGTGGCGCTGGCCAAGGCCAATGCATTGCAGAGCCTGAAGGCGGCTGAAGCACAACCCGGCTTTCGCGCGGAGCGCGCAATGCTGGCCGCGGTGTATGGCGATCACCCGTACGCCCGCACGCAGCCGACCGAGGCGTCGATCAACGCCGTGACGCGCGAGCAGTTGCAACAGGCGCACCAGCAACGCTTGCGCCCCGATCAGGCGCTGCTGGTGGTGACCGGACGAATTGATGCCGACGGCGCCTTCAAGATCGCAGAGGCCGCATTCGGCGACTGGAAAGTCGAAGGCGAGGCACTGAAGTCGGTCGCTGCGACCCGGTCCGAAACCAAGCCGGCGTTCGTGCACCTGCCGCGCGAGGGCAGCGTGCAGTCGACGGTTCGCATCGGCCGGCCGGCGATTCCGGCGACGCACGCCGATTACATTCCGCTGCGCCTGGCCACCACCGTGCTCGGCGGTGGCTTCAGCAGTCGACTGATGCAGAACCTGCGCGAGGACAAGGGCTACACCTACGGGGCGGGTGTGGGCTATCGGGCACAGATCGCTGGCGGCGCGCTGGTCGCCAGTGCCGATGTCCGCAACGAAGTCACCGGCAAGGCGGTTGGCGAGTTCTTTGCAGAGTACAAGCGTATCGGAGAAGAACCCGTCAGCGCCGCCGAGCTCGACATGAACAAGCGTTATGTTGCTGGCGGCTACCTGATCAGCAACCAGTTGCAGGGTGCGGTTGCCGGGACTCTGGCGAACAACTGGCTGATCGGCCTGCCGCCCGAATTCCTTGGCGAGTTCGTGCCGAAGATTCGCGAAGTGGACGCCGAGCAGGTCCAGGCAATCGGACGCAAGTACTACGATCCGAAACAGCAGTCGATCGTGGTGGTCGGCGACGAGGCGGTGGTCGAGCAGCTCAAGGAATTCGGCGAGTTCGAAGACCTGTGAGAGATAGAGGTCCGGACCTTGTCCGGACGCTTTTCCAGCATTGCGATAAAAAGCGTTCGAACAAGGTTCAAACCCTCACATGCCGCAGCCGTGCCTACCGCGGCGGCGGCTGCTCGATGCGCCGCCGTGCGCGCGCTACCTGTCGCTCTGCCCAGCGTTTCAGGACACGCGCGCGCTGGGCGCCGGCCTTGGGATCGCGCAGTGCCTCCTCGACCCTGTTGAGCACGCTGTCGACCGGTCCGGGCGGCTGCGTCGGGTCACGCGCCGCGCACCACAAATCGATCCACTCGTCGCTGCGCTTGCCGAGCTCCACCACGTTGCGGAAATAGCGCGGCGACTGCCGCTTCGACAGCAGCAGGTCGAGCACGGCTGCGCCCAACGTCACCGGACTCAGGGCGATATCCCGCGCCGCCTCGATGAACAGCTTGAA
This sequence comes from Xanthomonas sp., assembly GCA_020693165.1. Lineage (GTDB taxonomy): Bacteria > Pseudomonadota > Gammaproteobacteria > Xanthomonadales > SZUA-5 > JADKFD01. Next base: position 22,402 of record JAIMJQ010000042.1, read on the forward strand.
CTGCAGGACAAGAACATCGCGCACCAAGGTGCGTGTGTCGGAGCTGGTTTCTTCGCCCATGGCGCCTGATGTCGGAAAGACCCCGCAAGCATAACGTCTTGCCGGGCTGCATCAGGCAGAGACGAGCTGTGGGCAGCGCCCCAGCAGCAAGATCCGTCAGTCGATTGCCGCATTGTCCGCCAGCGGATGGAACTCCGTATCCGCTGGAAACTCGCTGCGTGCCGGCAATTGGGCGACCGCCATCCGATTCGGCGCCTTGGGCGTGGAATCGTCGTAGGCAACAGTGGCCGCGAGCTGGATCGCCTTGTGGCCGACACGGCACAGCTGGGTGCAATCGTAGAACGAAGAGTTTCGGGTCCAGCGGGCGTTGCCGGTCTTGGCGCTGGCGGCGATGCCCTTGCGACCGGGGCCGGGTCCGGGGAACAGTGGGACCCACAACGCCTCGCTGGCATTCGACTCGATGCAGACGAAATACATCTGATTGGGCCAGCGAAGATCGTTGTCGCCGGTGTAGGCGGCTCCATTTGTTGCAAGCGTCAGCGGATCAAGGCGTAGCACCAAGCCTGGTGCATGGACATGCGGCATCTGTCAGATTTCCGGGTACGGCCGGTTGGCCGGTCCCCGGAGTGTAGGCGCTTCGCGGGTCGATCAGGGCTTCGGCGTCAGTTTCAACAGGCGCGCTTCGGTTCCGTCCTCAAGCAGATAGATGGCGCCATCCGGCCCCTGCTCCACTTCGCGCAGTCGTTGGCCCATGTCATAGCGCGCCGCTTCCCTGGCGCTGTCGCCCTCGACGACGACCCGGACCAGCGCCTTTGACGCCATGCCTGCCGCAAAGAAGTTGCCCCGCCACTCCGGGAACACGTCGCCGTTGTAGTGGATCATCCCGCCCGGCGCAATCACCGGCGTCCAGGTGACCTCCGGCGCGTTGAACTCCGGCCGCGTCGAATGATCGGGAATGTCGCGGCCGTCGTAATGGTTGCCGTCGGAAACGATCGGATATCCATAGTTCGACCCGCGCTCGATCAGATTGAACTCGTCGCCGCCGCGTGGGCCGTGTTCGATCTCCCACAGCCGACCTTTGCCGTCGAAAGCGAGGCCCAACGGATTGCGGTGGCCCAATGACCAGACCTCGGCGGCGACGCCGCCATGGTCGACAAATGGATTGTCCTTCGGCACGCTGCCATCATCGTTTAGCCGGATGATCTTGCCGAGATTGGACTGCATGTCCTGCGCCGGCGTGAACTCCTGGCGGTCGCCGGAACTGATGTAAAGATCGCCGTTTGGCGCAAAGGCGATGCGGTGGCCATAGTGACCGCGACCGCTCTTCTTGGGGACCTGTCGCCAGATGACGGCGAGTTCCTCGAGCTTTCCGCCACCGGCGTCATCGAGTGCCAGTTTCGCGCGCGCTACCGCGGCGCCGCGCGTACCGCCCTCGCCTTCTTCGGCATAACTCACGTAGACCCAGCCGTTATCCGCGAATTGCGGGTGCAGCACGCCATCGCCGAAGCCGCCCTGACCGCCGTAGGCGACGTCGGGGACGCCGGTGACGTCGCCGGTCTTGCCGCCGAGCGTGTGCACCTTGAGCTTGCCCTTTTTCTCGGTGACCAGCAGACGGCCATCGGGAAGGAAGGTCATTGCCCAGGGCTCGTCGAAGCGAGCGAGCTCCTTGCTGACGAACGGCGCTGGCGTTGGTTCCGGCGCCGATGCGGCATTGGCGCAGGCGACCAGCGCGAGGCTGAGGATCGAAAAGCCAGATAGCTGTCGGGTCATGGGCTACTCCAACACGGGCAAATGGGCCCGTCAAGTCTGCCATTGCCGCGCCGGTGGAGTGCGAAGCTCGCGTGAGATTGCAGGTGCCGCGGACTCTCGTGATCGCCACTTGCAGCCATTGCACGCGCCTTCGCCTTGTCTCCGAGTGGCTGCAGAATACAAATCGGCGATTCGGGGCTTGTGCGGACTGGTGTAATGGGACACCCGAACCAACGGAGACGACCATGATGGATCCGTTGCGCTTTGACGCCGTGATCATCGGCGGTGGCGCCGCCGGATTGATGTGCGCGCTGACCGCGGGCCAGCGCGACAAGCGCGTGCTGGTCATCGAGCACGCCAATCGGGTTGGCAAGAAGATCCTGATGTCGGGCGGTGGCCGCTGCAATTTCACCAATACCGGCACCACGCCAGCCCACTTCCTGTCGGGCAATCCGCATTTCTGCAAGTCGGCGCTGGCGCGCTATACGCCCGGCGAGTTCATCGCGATGGTGGAGGCGCACGGGATCGCTTACCACGAGAAGGAACTTGGTCAGCTGTTCTGCGACGATTCGTCGAAACAGATCGTGCGCATGCTGCTGGACGAATGTGCCAAGGGTGGCGTTCGCATCGAGACCGGTTGCTTGGTGAACGCGATCGGGCGCGACGACGCTGGATTCGGGGTCGACTGCTCCCTCGGGAGGGTGCATGCGCCTGCCCTGGTCATTGCCACCGGTGGCCTTTCGATTCCCTCGATGGGCGCGACTGGATTCGGCTATGACATCGCACGCCAGTTCGGCCATCGGCTGTTGCCCACCCGCGCCGGGCTGGTGCCGTTGACGCTGACGGGTTCCTACCTCGAACACTACGGTCAGCTCAGTGGCGTCTCGTTGCCGGTCGTTGCCAAGACCGGGCGCACCGCGTTCAACAACGCAATGCTGATCACCCATCGCGGCCTCAGCGGGCCGGCGATCCTGCAGATCTCGTCGTACTGGCAGCCCGGCGATCCGCTGCAGATCGACCTGCTGCCGCATGTCGATGCGCTCGAATTCGTGCTGGCGGGACAGCGTGAACGCCCTGCCGCTGAACTCCGTACATGGCTCACCGAGCGTCTGCCCAAGCGCTTCGCGCAGCGATTCTGCGAAATCCATGCTGATGAGCGGCCAATGCGGCAGTTCAACAAGCCGGAACTGGCCGCAATCGCTGCGAAACTGAAGGAATGGCCGATCGTGCCAAGTGGCACCGAGGGTTACCGTACCGCCGAGGTCACGCTGGGCGGCGTCGACAGCGTCGATGTGTCGTCGACCACGATGGAATCACGATTGCTGCCAGGCCTGTATTTCATCGGCGAAGTTCTCGATGTGACCGGGCACCTCGGCGGCTACAACTTCCAGTGGGCATGGGCGTCCGGGCGGGCGGCGGGGTTGGCGGTCTGACCATGCATTGGGCACCTGCTTCTGTGTGTCCAGACTTGCCCGGACGCTCTTCTCTCGCGCACTTGTGGGTCCAGACTTGTCTGGGCGCTCTTCTCTCGCGCACTTGTGGGTCCAGACTTGTCTGGACGCTCTTCTCTCGCGCACTTGTGGGTCCAGACTTGTCTGGACGCTCTTCTCTCGCGCACTTGTGGGTCCAGACTTGTCTGGGCGCTCTTCTCTCGCGCACTTGTGGGTCCAGACTTGTCTGGACGCT
>JAIMJQ010000043.1:0-11907 GCA_020693165.1 Xanthomonas sp.
TCGACCACTACGGCGTCAAGCGCGTGTTGCGCGTCGGCACCTGCGGCGCGGTGCTCGATGACGTCGACATCGGCGATCTGGTGCTCGGCCTCGGCGCCAGCACCGACTCGGGCGTCAATCGCACGCGCTTCGGCGGCTACGACCTCGCCGCCATCGCGTCGTGGCCGCTGGCACGCGCGATCGACGATGCCGCACGGGCGGCGGGCAGGCCGCTGCGCATCGGCAATGTGTATTCCACCGATCTGTTCTACGGCTCGCCGCCGGGACTGGTCGACATGCTGCGGCGCGTCAACATTCTCGGCATCGAGATGGAAGCCGCCGGCCTGTACACCGCCGCCGCCGAACGCGGCGCCGCGGCGGCCGCGCTGCTGACCGTATCCGATCACCTGGTCACCGGCGCGAAGATGAGCAGCGAGCAGCGCCAGCGCGGGCTCGATCAGATGATTGAAGTGGCGTTGGCGGCGGTTGTGTGTAATGCGGCGTAACCATTCGGTGAACTCATCGCGATACCGTTCCTCCTGAGCGTTTCCCCCACGCTGTTCCGGGGGAAACAGTCGAAGGACGCGGACTTGGCGAGTTCGATGGTGCGGCAAGGAACGCGGGCTCAATCGCACCCTATCTGGCCCGGAACTTGCGTCGATCATTGATCGATCAACTCAGGACGCAACGCAAAATGCCGACCCATCAGGACCTGCTCGACGAATCCGCGAAAGCGCTGCGCCAGGCCTATGCGCCGTATTCGCAGCTCTATGTGGGCGCGGCGCTGCGGTCGGTCAGCGGCAACGTCTACTCCGGCTGCAACGTCGAGAATGGGTCTTTCAGCGTTGGCAGCTGCGCCGAGCGCAACGCAATTTCCGCCGCGGTGCGCGCCGAGGGTGCCGGTTTTCGCCTCGCAGCCATTGCCATCAGCGCCATCGACCGCTCCGGCCAGGCACTGCCGATTCCGCCATGCGGAGCCTGCCGGCAGATGATCAACGAGTTCGGCAGCGATGCCGAGGTGGTGTTTCTCGGCGCCAGCGGAACTGTGATCCATGCCGCAATTTGCGACTTGTTGCCGCATTCCTTCAGTCTGGCGACGTAACAGGGCGCATTCCGGCAGGCGACATGCAGGTCGCAACCCCGCTACCCGGCGAGAAAGGGGCAAGGTTGCAGGGAACCCACCTCGCCGCACGCTGTGACAGGGACGCGAGTCGCGTCGCCTGCTCCCCCTGCTCCTTCTGGCCTTGTTCGAAGCGCGGAGAAGCGCTCCGATGCAGAGCACTCTCACCGGACATGCCGTAAGCAATTGATCTTATTAGCCAACGCAACGATGAGTCCGTTCGCCCTGAGCAAAGCGGCCGACGCTTTGTCAGGACCCGCGTCCCGGTGAAGCTCTGGGACGCTTTGCTCAGGGCGAACGGTGGACTAGAAGTCAGCCCGTTCGATGCGCGAACAAGCGCTCCGCCAGGGGCAACCGGGACTCCTACCGGCGCGCCTGTGCCGCCATCAGCTCGATCAACCGCGGCATTGCCCATGCCGGCAGGTCGTGGCCCATACGCTCGATGATCTCCAGGCGCGCGTGCGGAATCACCCGCGCCAGATGATCGGCAGCCGCCACAGGCACCAGCGGATCGAGCGCGCCGTGAATCAGTAGTGTCGGCGTCGTCAGTCGGCGCAATGGCTCGCTGCGATCCGGTGCAGCGGTGATTGCCAGCAATTGCCTCAGTGTGCCGGCTGGCCGCCAGGCGCGCGCCAGCGTGGCATCGAGGCCACGGCGCAGGCGGGCGATCTCGCCATGGTCGTGCTGGTGGCGGCCGATTTCCGTGAACAGCGCGACGTAGTGATCGACACGCTGTTCGTGGGTGCTGTTCGGGCTCGGCGCGCGCAGCATCTTGCGCATCACGCTCCACTTCGGCGACGGCGCGGCGCGCGGCCCGGCGCTCGACATGATCGAAGTCAGCGTCAGTACGCGCTGCGGAGCCATCAGCGCCAGCTGCTGCGCAATCATGCCACCCATGCTGGCGCCAGCGACATGGAACTTGTCGACACCGAGCGCATCGGCAAGCGCCAGGGTGTCCGCCGCCATGTCGTCGAGCGTGTAGGGTGCGCGGATCGGCAGGCGCAGCAGGTAGCGCAGGAACGCGCGTTGCACGCCCATGTGCGGCGCGAGGTGACCGCTGCCGGAGAGACCGATATCGCGATTGTCGAATGTCAGCACGCGCAGACCGCGCGCGGCAAGGCCGGCCACCAGTTCCGGCGGCCAGGCCACCCGCTGCATGCCCAGGCCCATGATCAGGATCAGCACAGGTCCGTTCTCCGGGCCGGTCCATTCGTAATCCAGGTGCAAGCCGCGGGTGGGCAGGTCGATGCGCATGGTGTGAGCATGAACCACATTGGTCGAGCGCGGGCACGGAATCGAACGGTAGGTTGGGCAACGCTTCACCTGCCCAACATGGACTCGCCGCATCGTTGGGCAGGTGAAGCGTTGCCCAACCTACGCCAACTTTCGTGGCGCTCGAAACGACAAAGCCCCGCATGCGCGGGGCTTTGTTGTGTTGCTCTGGAACTCCACCCGGAGCCACGGATGCCATGGAAGGCCTCCGTCGCCGGGTAGCCCGTGCCCTGCCGAAGGCAAAACCCGGGCTGATCAACCTGGAGGGTTGATCAGAAGTCCATGCCGCCCATGCCGCCGCCGCCGTGGTCATGACCACCGCCGCCGCCCGCCGCTTCCTTCTTTGGCGCTTCGGCGACCATGCACTCGGTCGTGATCATCAGGCCGGCGATCGAAGCCGCATTCTGCAGCGCGTAGCGGGTGACCTTGGTCGGATCGAGGATGCCCATCGCGACCATGTCGCCATACTCGCCGGTGGCCGCGTTGTAGCCATAGTTACCGGTGCCGCCGGCAACCTGGTTCAGCACCACGCTCGGTTCGTCACCGCTGTTGGCGGCGATTTCGCGGAGCGGCGCTTCCATCGCGCGCGCAGCAATCATGATGCCGTGGTTCTGGTCTTCGTTGGCACCCTTGAGGGCGCGCACTGCGGCCAGACCGCGCACCAGGGCGACGCCGCCGCCCGGCACGATGCCTTCTTCGACGGCCGCACGGGTGGCGTGCAGGGCGTCTTCGACGCGCGCCTTCTTTTCCTTCATTTCGACTTCGGTCGCGGCGCCAACCTTGATCACCGCAACGCCGCCGGCGAGCTTGGCAACGCGCTCCTGCAGCTTCTCGCGATCGTAGTCGGAGCTGGTGTCTTCGACCTGCTTCTTGATCTGGTCGATGCGCGCCTTGATCACGTCAGCCTTGCCGGCGCCGTCGATGATCGTGGTGTTTTCCTTCTCGATGACGATGCGCTTGGCGGTGCCGAGATCCTTCAGCGTGGCCTTCTCCAGCGACAGACCGACTTCCTCGCTGATGACCTGACCACCGGTGAGGATCGCCATGTCTTCCAGCATCGCCTTGCGACGATCACCGAAGCCCGGCGCCTTGACGGCGCAGACCTTGACGATGCCGCGGATGGTGTTGACCACCAGCGTCGCCAGCGCTTCGCCTTCGACTTCCTCGGCCACGATCAGCAGCGGCTTGCCAGCCTTGGCCACCGCTTCCAGCACCGGCAGCAGCTCACGGACATTGGAGATCTTCTTGTCGTGCAGCAGGATGTACGGCGCTTCCAGCTCGGCCTTCATGGTCTGCTGGTTGTTGATGAAATACGGCGACAGATAGCCGCGGTCGAACTGCATGCCCTCGACGACGTCGAGTTCATTGGCCAGGCCCGAGCCTTCTTCGACCGTGATCACGCCTTCCTTGCCGACCTTCTTCATGGCGTCGGCGATGATCGTGCCGATCTCCGGATCGCTGTTGGCCGAAATGGCGCCAACCTGGGCGATTTCCTTGTCGTCCTTGCACGGCTTGGACAGCGCCTTCAGCTGGTCGACGGCGGTGACAACGGCCTTGTCGATACCACGCTTGAGATCCATCGGGTTCATGCCGGCGGCGACCGCCTTCATGCCCTCGCGGATCAGCGCCTGTGCCAGCACGGTGGCAGTGGTGGTGCCGTCGCCGGCGATGTCGGAGGTCTTGGAAGCGACTTCCTTGACCATCTGCGCACCCATGTTTTCGAACTTGTCAGCCAGTTCGATCTCCTTGGCGACGGACACGCCGTCCTTGGTGATCGTCGGCGCGCCGAAGCTCTTCTCGAGCACGACATTGCGGCCCTTCGGACCGAGGGTGACCTTCACCGCATTGGCGAGGACGTTGACGCCCTTGACCATGCGCGCACGAGCGTCTTCGCTGAAACGGACTTCTTTGGCAGCCATTGGAGTAATCCTTGGAAAATGGAAAATGGAAAAAGGAAGAGGGGGAGAAGCCGGAGCGCTCGGCGGCGGCTGGGAGGCCGCCGCGCGCCATCAGGCTTCGATCACGCCCATGATGTCTTCTTCGCGCATGACCAGCAGTTCTTCGCCGTCAACCTTGACCTCGGTGCCGCTGTACTTGCCGAACAGCACCTTGTCGCCAGCCTTGACCGCGATCGGACGAACGTTGCCGTTCTCCAGGATCTTGCCGTTGCCGGCAGCAATGACTTGACCGCGCACCGGCTTCTCGGTGGCGGAGTCCGGAATCACGATGCCGCCGGCGCTGACGCGCTCTTCTTCCATGCGCTTGACGATCACGCGGTCGTGCAGAGGACGAATTTTCATGGCGATTGGCCTTTTTTAATTGATTTGAACAAGAGTGGACTTCAGATTCGTGCGGTGCCGGGGAAGCCTGAACAACGCCCGGCGCGCGACGGGCCCTTTATTGGGGGCGGGTTCAAGGGGATTCAAGGGGCGGGTTGTTGGTGCTGGAAAAAGCCAGGCACCGATCTGGTGCCGCTCCCGCCCATTCCACGGCCATCACCGGCAACCACCCGCCATTGGTGTCGGTGTTGGATCCAAGCCAAGCACCGGTCTGGCGCCGCTCCCGCTCCTTCCAACACCAACACCAGGAACCCACACCCGCTATTTCGGCGCCACGATCTTCAGGTCCGCCACGTACTCGATGTCCTGCACCGTGCGCGAGCTGCGGCCCATTGCGGTGGCGTCGACTTCCTGACGGATCGGACGCCCGCTGTCGACGTCAACGTAGAGCTTGGTGCTGGACTGCGACTCGATACCCATCATCGTCAGCACCTGCTCGACCTGGTAGGCGCGTGCCGGTTTGCCGGCGACGGTTTCGGTTCCGAGCGCTTCGACCGATCTGACGCCGGCCTTGGCCTGGGCGACGAACTCCTCGCTCATGTACTGCTTGCTCATCGCCGCGGTACCCGGCGGCGCCGCCATCCACTCCTGTCCCGCTGCCTTGAGCCAGGCGCCTTCGGGGGTGATCACCAGATCGCCGCCCGGCCCCCCAGTCACGCGCATGTGGTCGGGAATGATCATCTCGATGGTCTGCTTGACCACCACGGCGCCGGCCGTGGTCTGGACGCTGGCGCGATAGGACTTGGCTGCGATCATCGCGTCCCAGGCGGCGAACACCTCGGCCTTGGGATCGGCGTGGGCGGTTCCGGCGACCGCGGCGAAAAGGAGTGCGGCGAGGGTTCGAGTCTTGGTCATGGCGGATCCGGGCAAGCGGGCTTCTATTGAAGGAGCGAGGTGGTCACGTCGCGATTGCAGGGCGGTTCGGGTGGCGACGCGCACGTCGCGCCTGCACCGAAACACCCGAAGCGCGGATGATATGGATATTGTGCGCTGGCGGCGCTGCCCGAACGGCCGATGTCGATCCGGGCGCAGGCACCGCATGCTAATCGTTCGTTGATGAACCTGGCGGAGACCCGACCATGAGCACAGCCCTGTGGACACCCGGCCTGGATCGGGTGGAGAGCGCCAACCTGAACCGATTCATGCGCTTCATCCGTGAACGCTTCGGTGCCGAACTGCCGGACTACGAGGCGCTCTACGAGTATTCGACGAGCCATCCCGACCGCTTCTGGACGGGCGTCTGGGAGTTCTGCGGCATCCGTGCCAGCGGCGATATGGCGCCCGCCTTTGATCATTTCGACGCGATGCCGGGCTGTCGTTTCTTCCCCGGCGTGCAGATCAACTTTGCACAAAACCTGCTGCGCTTCCGCGACGAGCGCCTCGCCATCATCGCCCGCGGCGAGGACGGATCGACCTGCGAGCTGAGTTATGCCGCGCTCGCCGAGCAGGTGCGCCGGGTGCGCGCGGGCCTCGCCGCGGCCGGTGTCGGTCCGGGCGACCGCGTCGCCGGCTTCGTACCCAATCGGCCGGAAGCGGTGATCGCGATGCTGGCAACCGCCAGCCTCGGCGCGATCTGGTCGTCGTGCTCGCCGGACTTCGGCATCAATGGCGTGCTCGATCGCTTCGGCCAGATCGAACCCAAGGTGCTGTTCACCGCCGACGGCTATTTCTACGGCGGCAAACGCTTCGATTGCCTGGAGAAGGTCGCCGGAATCCTTTCGCAGCTGCCCAGCGTCACGCGGGTGGTGGTGTTCGCCTATGCCGGGACCGACCGCGATCTGGCCAGTGTGCCGAATGCCGTACGCTGGGACGACTTTGCGCCGGCCACCACCGAGCAGCTGAGCTTCGCCCTCGGGCCGTTCGATCGCCCGCAGTACATCCTCTACAGCTCGGGCACCACCGGCGTGCCCAAGTGCATCGTTCATGGCCAGGGCGGAACACTGATCCAGCACCTGAAGGAGCTGGTACTGCACACCGACTTGAAGCGCGAAGATCGCATCTTCTACTACACCACCTGCGGCTGGATGATGTGGAACTGGCTGGTGTCGAGCCTGGCGGTTGGTGCCACCCTGGTGCTGTTCGACGGCTCGCCGTTCCATCCCGGTGCGAGTGCGCTGTTCGATCTGGTCGACGAACTCGGCATCAGCGTGTTCGGCACCAGCGCCAAGTGGATCTCGGCGGTCGAAAAGGCCAGCGTCAAGCCGCGCCAGACACACAAGCTGCTCAAGCTGCGCACCATCCTGTCGACCGGCTCGCCGCTGGCACCGGAGAGCTACGACTACGTCTATCGCGACATCAAGCCGGACTTGCTGCTGGCATCGATCTCCGGCGGCACCGACATCGTTTCCTGCTTCGCACTCGGCAATCCGCTGCTGCCGGTGTATCGCGGCGAACTGCAGTGCCGCGGCCTCGGCATGAAAGTGGAGATTCTCGACGACGACGGCAAGCCGGTGCGCGGCGAACCCGGCGAACTGGCGTGTACGCAACCGTTCCCGTCGATGCCGGTCGGCTTCTGGAACGACAGCGATGGCCACAAATATCACGATGCCTATTTCGGCAAGATCGAAAACGTCTGGTGCCACGGCGACCTCGCCGTGCTCACCGAGCACGACGGCATCATCATTCTCGGCCGCTCGGATGCCACCCTGAATCCGGGCGGCGTGCGCATCGGCACCGCGGAGATCTATCGCCAGGTCGAGAAGCTGCCAGAGGTGCTGGAGTCGATCTGCATTGCCCAGGACTGGGACAGCGATGTGCGCGTGGTGCTGTTCGTGCGTCTGCGCGAAGGCATCGAACTCGATGAGGGCATGCAGGGACGCATCCGCAAGGTGATCCGCGACAACACCACGCCGCGACACGTGCCCGCCAAGATCCTCGCCGTGCCGGACATCCCGCGCACCATCAGCGGCAAGATCGTGGAACTGGCGGTGCGCAATATCGTCCACGACAAGCCGGTCAAGAACACCGATGCGCTGGCCAATCCGCAGGCGCTGGAACATTTCCGCGGGCGTGTGGAGTTGACGCAGGCGTAAGCGAAGGAGCGGGGCAAGGGGCAGGGGACGCGGCCTGTCGCTCGCCACCGGACACGGCTGACCCGCGGGTCTCGTCCGACATATTCCGGAGTTGCGGTCCGCTGAATAGTCTGACCGAGACTCACGGTGGGTCTCCTGCCCCCTGCCCCGCCTTTCCCACTATCCTCCGACCATGAACCTTGCAACCTCGCCCCACCCCGTAGCCCTCATCACCGGCGCCGCCCGACGCGTCGGCGCGGCGATCGCGCGGCGGTTGCACGCCGCCGGCTACGACATCGCCCTGCACTACCGCAGTCCGGGCACGGATCTCGATGCGCTGGTCACCGAACTCGAAGCTGCGCGCGCCGGCAGCACGCTGGCGCTGCAGGCAGATCTGGCCAACATTCCGGCGACCACCGCGCTGGTGCCCGCGGTCATCGACCGCTTTGGACGCCTCGACGCACTGGTCAACAACGCTTCGAGCTTTTACCCGACGCCGATCGGCGAGATCGGCGTCGATCAGTTCGACGATCTGATGGCGACCAACGCGCGCGCTCCATTGTTCCTGGCGCAAGCCGCGGCCCCGCACCTGCGCGCCTCGCGCGGGTCCATCGTCAACCTGGTCGACATCTACGCCGACCGCCCGATTGCCCGCTACCTGCCGTATTGCATGGCCAAGGCGGCGCTGGTTGCGTTGACCTACGGTCTCGCGCGCGAACTCGGCCCCGAGGTGCGCGTCAACGCGATCGCACCGGGCAATATCCTGTGGTCGACCAATCCGGAAAAGGCCGAGACACTGACGACCGTTGAGCAGCGGACAGCGCTCAAGCGCCAGGGCAGCCCCGAGGACCTTGCCGGCGCGGCGCTGTTCCTGATCCGTGATGCGGGTTACGTCAGCGGACAGGTGCTGCGCGTCGATGGTGGGCGCTGGCTCAATATCTAGTTGCTGGTTTACGGTCTTCGGTCACAGCATCGGGTTGCCGGTTGTTGATGGGTCCAGACTTGTCTGGACGCCTTTCATCCAGGTGACGGGAAAGCCAGGAGCGTCCAGACAAGTCTGAACCCACAATCGCACCAAAGACCGACAACCGTCCGTTTCGATTGGCGACAACCCCCAACCACAGCCGTCGTGACCAGCTGCCCTTGACAGTGGCGGTATTGCATCTGCGCAGCGGCACCGCCAAACTCCGGCGTGTAGAGGGGAGTAGCTTTTCGCGGCCCAATCGTCATCACGTGCGCTCATTGCGCGCCGGGTGGGTCGGCGCATCATGCATCGATACGCAAGCAAGACCTCGACCGCACCGCGTGCGTGGCGGCCCGCATCGATTCGATGTCGGCCGGGCGCCGTTGCAGGTCGAGGAGGGTCCTCGTCCGGGTGCGAACAGTCGGGTTCGTGGACGAGGCGCAGCGCATGCAGACGATCGGTACCTGGTGGATGTGGGCGGCGTTCACCACTCTGGTGGTTGCTGCGCTCATCGTCGACTTGCTGGTCATGCGCCAACAGGGCGCGCACAAGGTGTCATTTCCGGAGGCGCTGCGCTGGTCGCTGGGGTGGGTGGCGCTCGCGCTGTTGTTCAACGGCGTACTCTGGTGGTACCTCGACCTGGCTGCCGGACGCGAAATCGCCAACACCAAAGCGCTTGAATTCCTGACCGGGTATCTGGTCGAGAAGTCGCTCGCGGTCGACAACATCTTTGTGTTCCTGATGGTATTCAACTTCTTCGCCGTGCCGGTGGAGTACCAGAAGCGCGCGCTGATCTTCGGCGTGATCGGCGCCATCGTGTTGCGCACCCTGATGATCCTGCTCGGCGCCTTCCTGATCGCCAAATTCCATTGGATCTTCTACGTGTTCGGCGCGTTCCTGCTGATCACCGGGATCAAGATGGCGCTGTTCGCCGACGAGAAGCCCGACCTCGAACAGAACCCGGTGATCCGCTGGGTGCGCAAGCACATGAAGATCACCCACGAGTTCGACGGCGAGCGTTTGACCACCGTCAGCGATGGCGCGCGCCACGCCACCCCGCTGCTGCTGGTGATCGTCATGATCGGCGTCGTCGACGTGATTTTCGCCGTGGATTCGATCCCGGCGATCTTCGCGATCACCACCGATTCCTTCATCGTGCTGACCAGCAATATCTTCGCCATCCTCGGCTTGCGCGCAATGTATTTCATGCTCGCCGACATGGCCGACCGTTTCCATTTCCTCAATTACGGCCTGGCTGCCGTACTGAGCTTCATCGGCATCAAGATGCTGATCATGGACTTCTACAAGATCCCGATCGCGATCTCGCTCGGCGTCGTGTTCGTGCTGGTGGTGGGCTCGATGGTGGCGTCGTTGTTGATCCCGGCGAAGGCGGAGCGGGCATAAGGGCGGGGCACGGGGCACCGGGCACGGGGCGCGGGGCACGGGGCACGGGGCACCGGGCACGGGGCGCGGGGCACGGGGCACGGGGCACGGGGCACGGGGCACGGGGCACGGGAAAGGCTCGCACGAAGCCAGGCTCTTGTGGGTCCAGACTTGTCTGGACGCTTTCCCCTCATGACTCCGAAAAGGCGTCCAGACAAGTCTGGACCCACCAGGGCAACGGCGGCGCCGCAGGCGCCGCGCCCCCAAATCCATTGCGCCACGCGCCTTTCCCGTGCCCCGTGCCCCGTTTCGCGTGCCCCCTCTAGTCCAGGCCGCTATGCTCGCGCGCTCGATTTCGTGTGCGGATTCCACTCATGGACAAGAGCTTCGACCCCAAGGCCATCGAGGCCCGCTGGTATCCGATCTGGGAACAGTCCGGCTACTTCGCTCCGTCCGGCCACGGCGAGCCGTACTGCATCCAGCTGCCGCCGCCGAATGTCACCGGCACGCTGCACATGGGTCATGCGTTCCAGCAGACGGTGATGGATCTCCTCATCCGCTACCAGCGCATGAGCGGCAAGAACACATTGTGGCAGTGCGGCACCGACCATGCCGGCATTGCCACGCAGAAAATCGTCGAGAACCAGCTCGCGGCACAGGGCCAGAGCAAGCATGATCTCGGACGCGAGGCGTTCATCGCCAAGGTCTGGGCGTGGAAGGAAGAATCCGGCTCGACCATCACCCGGCAGATGCGCCGCATGGGCACTTCGTGCGACTGGTCGCGCGAGCGCTTCACGATGGACGAAGGGCTGTCGGCCGCAGTGCGCCGCGTGTTCATCCAGTGGTATCGCGATGGCCTGCTCTACCGCGGCAAGCGACTGGTGCACTGGGATCCGGTGCTCGGCACCGCGGTGTCCGACCTGGAAGTCGAGAACGTCGACAAGGACGGCCACTTGTGGTCGATCCGCTACCCCGGCGCCGATGGCAGCGAAGGCGTGGTGGTCGCCACCACGCGCCCCGAGACCCTGCTCGGCGACGTCGCCGTGGCCGTGCATCCGGATGACCAGCGTTACCAGCATCTGATCGGCACTCAGCTGCAATTGCCGTTGACCGGCCGAACGATTCCGGTCATCGCCGACGACTATGTCGACCGCGAGTTCGGCACCGGCTGCGTCAAGATCACGCCGGCCCACGACTTCAACGACTGGCAGATGGGCCAGCGCCACCGGATTGCACCGATCAACATCTTCACGCTGGATGCCAAAGTCAACGACAACGGCCCGGCGGCCTATCAAGGCCTGGACCGGTTCGCCGCCAGAAAGCAGTTACTGGCCGATCTGGAACAAATCGGCCTGCTGGTCGAGACCAAGCCGCACAAGCTCTCCTTGCCGATCAGCCAGCGTTCGGAAGCGGTGATCGAGCCGATGCTGACGGACCAGTGGTTCCTCGACCTGACCCGCGATGAACTGCCGGACGGCCGCCCCGGCGGCAAGCGCGCAATTACCGAACCGGCCCTCGCGGCCGTTACCGGGGGACATATCCAGTTCGTGCCCGAGAACTGGAAGACCACCTACGTGCAGTGGCTCGACAACATCCAGGACTGGTGCGTCAGCCGCCAACTGTGGTGGGGCCATCGCATCCCGGCCTGGTTCGACGAGGCCGGCAACATCTTTGTGGGCGAAGACGAAGCCGACGCCCGCGCCCACGGCGACCGCGAACCGGTCGGCGCGCTGCGCCAGGACGAGGACGTGCTGGATACGTGGTTTTCGTCGGCACTGTGGCCGTTTTCGACGTTGGGGTGGGGAAGCGAGAGCAACAGCGGGGCAGGGGGCAGGGGGC
>JAIMJQ010000043.1:11934-25548 GCA_020693165.1 Xanthomonas sp.
AGCCCCTTCGCGGAGTGAATGACGGCGACACGGCCGAATCAGGCGATACTGCTGGTCCCCTGCCCCCTGCCCCCTGCCCCGCTCCTGCTCCGCAGGCCGACTGGCAACACGACCAGTTGTTCCTCCCCTCCTCGGTACTGGTGACAGGCTTCGACATCATCTTCTTCTGGGTCGCGCGCATGGTCATGGCGACCACCTACTTCGTCGGGCGCCGGGCCGACGGCAGCTACGAGCCGCGCTTTGCCGAGCTCAAGGATCGGGTACCGTTCAGGACCGTCTACATCAATGCCATCGTGCGCGACGCCGAAGGCCAGAAGATGAGCAAGTCCAAGGGCAACACGCTCGACCCACTGGACTTGATCGACGGCATCGAACTCGAAGACCTGGTACGCAAGTCGACCGCCTCGCTGCTGATCCCGCAGGTGCGCGACAAGGTCGAGAAACGCATCCGCAAGGAATATCCGGACGGCATCAACGCCGTCGGCGCCGATGCATTGCGCTTCACTTTCGCGTCGCTCGCGACCCACGGGCGCACCATCAACTTCGACTTGAAGCGCTGCGAGGGCTACAAGAATTTCTGCAACAAGCTGTGGAATGCGGCGCGGTTTGTGTTGATGAATCTCGACGAGCAGGAAATTGAAAAAGGGGAAAGGGAAAAGGGAATAGCAGCGGTCGACGCGGCTTTGGCGCGGATGGAGACACATCTGGCGGCCATTGATGAACGCGCTGCCAGCATCCCGGGGATTTCCCACTCGCGCCCCAGCCCCCAGTCTCCAGCCCCGCCTCTGCTCGGTATTCCCGAACGCTGGATCCTCACCGAACTTTCCAAAGCCACCGCCGAATACCACGCACAGATCGCCGCCTACCGCTTCGATCTGGCGGCGCAGGCGATGTATGACTTTGTCTGGAACGAGTATTGCGACTGGTTTCTGGAGCTGGCCAAGCCGGCGCTGCAGGGCGACGATGCCGCGGCCAGGGATTCTACCCAGCACACCTTGCTGGTCGTGCTGGAAGCGGTATTGCGGCTGCTGCATCCGATCATCCCGTTCATCACCGAGGAAATCTGGCAGCAGGTGGCGCCGTGCCTTGGCGTGCGCGGAGCCACCGTGGCCACCCAGGCGCTGCCGCAGGCCGGCGACTACGCCCGCGACGAGGTCGCGCTGGCGGATATCGACTGGCTGAAGTCGGTGCTGAGCGGCCTGCGCCGAATTCGCAGCGAGATGAACATCAGCCCGGCGAAACTGGTGCCGCTGGTGCTTGAAGGTGGCGATGCCAGGGACCGCGAACGACACGCGCGTTTTGCGGCAGCCATTGCCTTCCTCGCGCGCGTCGAGCCGCAGGCGATGCGCTGGCTAGGCGCAGGCGAAGTTGCCCCGGCTGCCGCCACCGCTGTGGTCGGCGAGCTGAAGCTGCTGATCCCGCTGCTGGGACTGATCGACGTCGACGCCGAACTGAAGCGCCTCGCGAAGGAGATCGCGCGCCTCGATGGCGAGATCAGGAAGTGCGAGGGCAAGCTCGGCAACGCCAATTTCGTCGCCAACGCGCCGGCCGCCGTGGTCGAGCAGGAGAAGCAGCGCATCGCCGAGTTCAGCATGACGATGAACGGGCTGCGCGAGCAGGCGGCGAAGCTCGGCGGGTAGCGGCATTGCTTCTCTGCGAGAGTCCCGCTCGCCCCTGGCGGTGCGCTTGGTCGCGCATCAAACTGGGGGGGGACTTTCGCTCCGATCGGCAGCCTGGAAGCACTGAGCGTCGGGCCGCAGCTTTTCGTGGGTTCGGACTCGTCCGAACCCTTCTGCTTTGGCTTTTGGCTCCGGCGTGCAGCAAACCCGGATCGCAGCGCGGCGGACAGCAACCGCAACAGCGTTCGGACAAGTCCGAACCCACGAAAGCTATAAACCGTTACCACTCAATGCCTTGTGAGATATTTGGTGAGATCGGATTGAACCCGCTCCCAGCAGTGCTGCTGCCGCTGCGGACGGCGATCCGCCAACAGCAGCGTTCGGGGCCTACTTCACCAGCGCTCCGCGCTCCAGCAACAGCGCCCGCAATACCGAGCGATGACAGCGCGCCTCGTCCTCGCAATAGCAGCCGATCGCAAAGCTGGCGCCGTGCGACAGCGCCGCGAGCAGGTCGAGCGTACGGCTGGTGTCCGGCAATGCCATTTCGGCGCGGAACTTGCGCACGAAAGCGGCCCATTCGGCGAGCGTCTCGACGGACTGGCCGAGCTTCATCGTCTCGGCGCCGGGCGCCAGGTTCGGATACCAGACGTCGTACCAGTTGTGGCTGGCGAATTCCGCCTTGGGCACCCCGCGCGGGGGGCGCCGGACCGTGCCGATTCGCAGACCCTCGTCGGGTGCGCGCGGAGTGCCGAGACGGATGATGTGGATGGGCATGGCCGCGGGACCTCGCGCTCGGACGACATTGAGTCAAACAGGGTGCAAAGCAAAACGTGAACCGTCAATCGGAGCGCGGGCAGATTGACGTTTTAGGTTTCACATTTCACCCGATCGGCGTGGCTCAGGCTGTCTGATATCACCCTATTCATTTCTTTTCCGCCACTCCCGACCGATCGGTCAGCGGTGCAATCTGCACACACCCCGAGGCAACTGCCCGGATTCACCGCAAAGGAGCTTCACCATGAACGTCCGTCTGCTCATTGCCGCCACGCTGATCGCCTTCGGCATCCAGGCGGTAGCCGATGACATCGAGGAAGCGGGTCCGCAGTTCACCGCCGGCAGCCAGTATTCGGCCACGCTGGAACAGACCAGCGGTCGCTGGCAGCTGACACCAATCGACGCCGAAGACCGCGAGGTGGTGAGCGAGTGCAAACAACAGGTCTACCTGCCGCAGGGCATCTGGCTGCTCAACCGCAATCGCCAGGGCAACCTGGAGCTGCAGGCGACGTCGGGCACTGCACTGCCGCCGGGCCACAACGGCCGCGTGCAACTGGTGTCCTGCGAAGCCGCGGGCGCACAGCCGAATGCCCTGCGCGCGCCGGGCGAACTGGTCGCCTGGCTCGCGGAGCATACTGGCGCAGTCATGGTCGACCGCTGAGCCGCGCCGATGGGACACGCCGAAGTACCCCTGCTGCGACTCGGAATCCTGGCGCTCGACGGCTGCATGCTGTCGAGCGTCGCCAGCCCGATCGATGCGCTGCGCGTTGCCGAGAAGGTGGCGCAGCTGAAGAAGCCGAGCTTCTCGCCGCGTTTCGTGACCGAGGTCGTCAGCGCGCGCGGACAGACCCAGGTGCATACCAGTACCGGCCTCGTGCTCGATGGCCTGAAGCCGGCGAGCATCGACTTCGACGTGCTGCTGGTGCCGGGCATCCTCACCGATGGCGCCGCAGGTCTGTGCAGTCGCGCCGCCGAGTTCGATGTCGAAGTCGACTACCTGAGGCGCGCACACGCTGCTGGCGTGCGCGTCGCAGCATCCTGCAGCGGCACGCTGCTGCTGGCCAGGAGCGGACTGCTCGATGGTCGGCGCGCAACCACCAGCTGGTGGCTCGGCGCGACCTTCCGCCAGGCGTTTCCGCGCGTGCTGCTGGATACCGATCAGATGATCGTCGATGACGGCGGGGTGATCACCACCGGGGCTGCCACTGCGGTGCTGAACCTGGTCATGCGCCTGGTCGGCGAGGTCGCCGGCAACGACCTCGCGCAGCAGGTCGGGCACATGCTCGCCTTCGACGCCGAACGCCAGAGCCAGGCGCCATACATCAGCATGGCGCTGATGGAGCGCCCGCGCACCTCACTGGCGGAAAAAGCCGAGACATTCCTGCGTACCGCGATCGACAGCGATGTCAGCGTCAGCGCGCTGGCGCAGCATTGCGGTACCAGCGAGCGCAGCCTGCTGCGGCATTTCAAGGCGCACTACGGGGTTTCGCCACTGGAGCATATCCAGCGCCTGCGCGTCGAGCGCGCCAAGGCGCTGCTGGAGACCACGCATCTCAGTTTCGACGAGGTCGTTGAACGCTGCGGCTACAGCGATGTGTCGAGCTTCCGCAAGCTGTTCAAGCGCGCGACGACGCTGACGCCGGCGGACTACCGCGAACGCTTCCGGCTTCGGGCTCGTCACTAGAAAGGCCGTTAACGCGGAGACGCGGAGAGAAGCAAGGGCGATAAAGATGGGCCAAACGGCGCGAATGAAAATGGGTGCTCGTCCAGGCACCCCTTGCGCCTTTGCGCTTGGCGAATGGATACCGCAGGTCGCGCCCCTATCCATTCCGATCTGCTTCTCTCCGCGCCTCCGCCCCTCCGCGTGCGAATTTCTCTTGAGGGGTTGCTGGTGCCACGCCGCTACACCCGCCCGACGCGCACGCCCTCGGGTAGCTGGATGTCGACGGCCACTGGAAGATGGTCGGAGAGCTTGAGCAACGGCGCCTCGTAGCGGGTCACCTGGATGTCGTGAGAGACCAGGATGTGGTCGATCGATCTGTCGGGCTGCCACGCTGGATAGGTCGCCAACGCCTGCGGTCCCGGCACGCCAAGTCCGCTGCGCTCCATGAAGCGACGAAAGGCCGGCGTGCTGGGCTGGCAGTTGAAGTCTCCCATCAGCACCCGGTGCTGGTACGGCGACAGCAGGTCGTGCAGGAAGTCGAACTGGCGCGAACGCGCCTGCGCGCCCAGCGACAGGTGCGAGATCGCCACGGCGAGCGCCTCGCGACCTTCACCATAGACCGCCATCAATGCGCCGCGACCGGGAATGCGGCCCGGCAGCGGATGGTCCTCGATCGAGCTGGGCTGGGCGCGACTCAGCAGGCAATTGCTGGATTCGGCGATACGTCCGATGCGCCGGTTGCGCTGCTGCCACCAGTACGGAAACGCAGCGAGTTCGGCGAGGTACGCGGCCTGGTTCATGAAGCCCGAGCGCAGGCTGCCGCCGTCGACCTCCTGCAGCGCCGCAATGTCGACCTCGCCCAGCAGTCGCGCCAGTTCCGACAGGTTCTTGTGTTTGCCGGTGTCGGGCAGGAAATGCCGCCAGCCACGCGTCAAGTACTCGCGGAAGCCACCCTGGGCATTGCCGGCATGGATGTTGAAGCAGAAAAGACGAAGGCGCGACCCAGCGGATCGCGCCTCCGTATTCTTTTCGGTCCCGCGTTGCGGGCTCACGGCGAGTTTCGCCCGGGTCACGCGCCCGCTTTCTTGGCGGCACGTTCCTTGGCCACGAGGAAGTCGATCAGTTCGACAACGTTTTGATGCCCACCGGCGCTGGACACATCGAATCGGTACTTGCCGTTCACGATCATCGTCGGCGTTCCGGCCACGCCCCAGCGCGGCACCATCGCCTTGGCGCGGTTGATCTTGGTGTTGACGGCAAACGAGTTGGCCGCGCTCAGGAACGCTTCCTTGGTGACGCCGAACTGCGTGTACCACTGGGCGATGTCGTCCAGCGACCGCAGCGGCAGGCGATCCTTGTGGATGGCGGCGAAGAACTTCTCGTGCGATGCATCGAGGATGCCCAGGGTCTCGGCGGCGTAGAAAGCACGCGCGAACGCCTCGACCGGCTCGTTCCACGCGGCCGGAAACGGCGAGTAGGCAACGTCGGCAGCGACGGTGGCCTTCCACTTCACCAGGTACGGTTCGAGGTCATAGCAGTGCGGGCAGGTGTACATGAAGACGCCGAGCACTTCGATCTTGTCGCCGGAACTGGTCGGCTGCACCGGGTCGATCAAGGTGTAGTGCTTGCCGGCCTGGAACTTCTCCACCGGCTGTGCACAAGCAGGCAGCGCCAGGATCAGGGCAAATGCAGCAATGAAGGCGATGGCGTGACGCATCGATCAGAATCCTCGTACACGGGATGGGGAGCGCTGAGAGTGTCAGAAGTCGGCTGAAGCCAGACTTAGCGCGCGGCGGAATGTCTCAGGGCGTCGCTGGGCTGAGTCCCTGGAGGTAGGATGCAAGCGCCTCGATCTCGGCATCGGTCAGCGTGGCCGCCACTTGCGACATGATCTTGGCATTGGCGTCGGTGTCGTCGCCGTACACCGTGCCGCCACGGAATCGACGCAGCAGATCGGCGCTGTACTGCGCATGCTGGCTGCCGATGGCGGGATAGCGCGATGCCGGGTTGCCGCGGCCGGTCGGCCCGTGACAGGACATGCAGGCCGGAATGCCGCGCTTGGCGTCGCCGGCCCGGTAGAGACCCTGTCCAACCGGCACCAGAGCTTCGTCGGCGAGGTTCGGCTTCGCCTGCTGGGTGGCGAAATAGGCCCCCAGATCGAGCATATCCTGGTCGGACAGGGCCATCGAAAACCCAAGCATGATCGCATTCTGCCGCTTGCCGCTCTTGAACAGCGCCAGTTGCTGGGCGATGTACTCGGCGTGCTGGCCGGCGATCTTCGGATATTGCGGATCGACGCTATTGCCATCGACGCCGTGACAGGCCGCGCACACAGCAGCCTTGGTCTGCCCCGCCGCGGCATCGCCGCCAGCGGACCAGACCGGGGTTGCGGCAGACAGCGCCGCCAGGGCAACAAACGTGCTGAACTTCATCGTTCTCGACCTCGAACGCCGATCAATGGGGATTTGGGGCGCCGCCCGCGACGTGCGTCCGGGCGATGCTCAACCGGTCGGATTCTACACGCCTGCGCGCCGCTGGCGTAGATTCCCCCCTTTGACGCAAGGCCTGTTCCGCGATGCCAAAGACCGACCCGATCGACCTCGAACTGGCGCGTCGCTTTCGCGGCGCGCAATTCCTGATGAGCACGCCCGACCATCGCAAGCTGCCCGACGATCACGGTCGCGAAGTGGCGTTCGCCGGCCGCTCGAATGCCGGCAAGTCGAGTGCGATCAACGCAATCACCGACCATAACGCGCTCGCACGCACCAGCAAGACCCCGGGCCGGACGCAGCAGCTGGTGGCCTTCGGGCTCGGCCCCGAGGAACGCCTGATCGACTTGCCGGGCTATGGCTATGCCAGGGTGCCGCTGGCGGTGAAGCGCGACTGGCACACGCTGATCGACGCCTACGTGCGCGAGCGCCAGTCGCTCTGCGGCATCGTCATTGTCAGCGACATCCGCCATGCGCTGACCGACTTCGACCGGCAGATGCTGGCCTGGTGCCAGGCGCGCGAACTGCACTGCGTGGTGCTGCTCAGCAAGGCGGACAAACTCAACCGCGGGCCGGCGATGGAAACCCGGCGCAAGGTGCTGCAGGAGATCGCCGACTTTGGCGTGCCGACCGAGGCCGTGGTGATCTCGGCGCAGAGCAAGGACGGCGTGACCGAGGCGCGACGCGCAATCGCCGCGCTGCTCGATGGCTCTGACGCCGATCGCAGCGCAAGTCACCGAAGGGAATAAGTTATCCGCAAAGGTCGCGAAGGAAAGTAAAGCCGACAGGTCAGTGGTGCCGAGCCCAGCGGGTTGTCGCCTGGCAACGGACGCCCTGCTTTTCTTCGCGTCATTTGCGGGCAAAGAAACAGTCCCCGAGCCAGCCCACGCTCCGACGCGCGGGCACGTTCACAGGCAGGCGCACAACGCTCAGCGGTAGATCGGCACCTGGCCGGGCTCGATGCCGAGCATGCGGAAGCGCGCGTTGAAAGCCACGGTGATGCGTTCGCCGTCGCCGAGGTACGGTCGCACTTCATGCAGCACCCAGGACGGGAACATCACCAGTTGACCGGCGTGCAGGCGGAAGTTGCGCGGGCCATAGGCATAGGGCTGAGCCATTCGCGCGATCGCCATGTCGATGAACATTGTGTTGGCCGCCATCGGACTGACGAAACTGAGCATTCCGCTGTCCTCGATGCCGCTACGATCATCGCCGGCATCGACGCAATAAACGCCCGACCAACTCGCCATCGGATGGTTGTGCAGTGCGAAATAGCCACCCTTGCGGGTGATGTGGAACCACGATTCGGCGGCTACGTGCAACTTGCGCAACTGCTCGAGATCGTACCCGTTGAGTTCGCGAATGGCCCGATAGAGCTGCGCCCAGCAGTAGTCGCGCAGCTCGGCGACCGGCGCGTCGGGCCAGTCGAACAACTCGAAGTTGCTCTCGAACAGGGCCTCGTTACGCTGCACCAGCGGCTGCGCATTGGCGTAGCGGCTACCGGCGGTCTCACGTTCCAGGAAAAGCTGGCGCAGTCGCTGGTTCAATGGCTGCGGGTTGGAATGTTGGCACAACACGAATGGAACGGCGAAGCCGGGTGCAATCTGGAATGGTGGGGCGGACACGCGCATTTCCGGGTCGGAGTCGGTGCGCTGAAGGCTAGCGCAGCGGAGGACCCGCTCGCATCATCCACCGGCCGGCGCGGTTCAGTCCTCGCGCTCGCTGACGCCGAGCCCGCTGAGCGCCGAGCGCGACGACGATCGCTCTTCCTTGCGATCCTCTTTCGGTTCCTCGCGCGCCGGCTTCTGGTAACGCGGTTCCTCGCGCGCCGGCTTCTGGTAGCGCGGCTCCTCGCGCGCCGGCTTCTGGTAACGCGGCTCCTCGCGCGCCGGCTTCTGGTAACGCGGCTCCTCGCGCGCGGGCTTCTCGTAGCGCGGCTTGCCGTAAACCGGGTCCACACGAGTCGGCTTCTCGCGCGGCGTGTAAGCCGGCGCATCGAACTGCGGCGGCGACGACGCCTCGCCGTCGCCAACCGGACGATCAGGCTTGACGCGATCGGCGGGTGGCAGCAGTCCCGGCGCCCGACCGCCGTCGGGCTTCGGGTCGCCGTCGCCCGCGCCGATGCTGTAGCGCCCGTCCGGGAACGGCGCATTGAACCCAGGCGCCGGTGCTCCGGGGTCGACCACGCGCGAGGGTACGTCGCCGGTGTCGACAACGGTCCCCGCCTCCGAGCTGCGGCCGGTATCGCGTCCGCGTGGCGGTGGTGCGAGCCCCGCCGCGGCGAGATCACGCGCTTCCCAGTATGCGCTGGTGGCTACCGCGCGCGGCGACAACTGGCGCGGCGGTGCCGCCTGCACCGCCGGCAGGCCGATCGAGTCGAGCATCTCGCGGCGATAGTGCGGGTTGTGCTCGATGTAATCGTAGTGACGACGCACGTGACCGACCCACACGGTGGTGAAATTGATGCTGAAACTGACGAAGGTCGGCGAACGCCAATAGGGCTCCCAGCCCCAAAGCGTCGAGTAGGCGGTATCGTAGGTGTAGTAGTCCCCACGCGGGTAGCCTTCCCAGAGGTCGACGAAATAGTCGTAGTCGACGCAGTACCAGTAGCCGCGGTCAAACCGGTAGAGGTCGAAGAAGTACAGGAGATCCGCGGTCCAGCGGGTCAGCGGACCGAGCGAATACACCCAGCCGCGATAGGGGTCGGCGGTGTAGACGATGCCGTACTGGTCGACGCTGTAAGCCCAACCGGTGGTCGGGTCGAGGAACCACAGGTCACCCCGGTAGTAGGTGTAGACGACATGGTGTCGCGGTGCCGTGCGCCAGTTCCAGCGCGCATCGAAGCGGCGGTGGTAGACGCGCACCGCACCCCGCGGCGCGGCATCCCAGCGCGCGTGCCGGACCGGACTGGCCACACGCACCTGCTGCCGCCAGTAGCCGTAGTCGTAGTCGTCCTGATACAGCGACGCCAGCGCAGTCGCCACCGCGACGCCGCGAGCGCTCGCCGACTGCGCGAGCGCCGCTGGCGGCACCCACAGCGATGCCAGCAAGACAAAGAGCGCCGAAATGCGTGAAAGCGGACTCATGAGTCACCTCGCATGTTCCCGCGAACGCCGTTCCCACCCTGGTCACGGTGCGATCACGAACGCACCAGATCGTGCGCGCGGGCAACTGAAGGCGCGCCAACTTGGGGCGGCCGGCGCGAATGGCGTTCAGGATCGATGTAGGTGCTTTGGGGTTGCTGGCTCCTGGTTGCTGGCCGCAAGACCGGCAACATCGGGACTGACCGGAGTCAGCCGTGGCCGCCAACAACCAGCAACCGCTCCTACCCCAGCCCCAACCCCGGCGGATATTCGGGCTTCTGGTCACGTGCCAGCAGCGACTTCAGGCCGTCGGCCGGCGTGGTGTCCCCGTGCAGCACGGCGTGCACGCGCGAGGAGATCGGCAGGTCGAGCCCGAAGCGATCGGCGAGGCGCATGACCTCGTCGGCGGTCTGCACGCTCTCGACCACCTGACCGATTTCTGCAATCGCCTGGACCAATGGAGTGCCGCGTCCTAGCGCCAGTCCGAGGCGCCGATTGCGCGACAGGTCACCGGTGCAGGTGAGCACCAGATCACCGAGACCGGCGAGGCCGATGATGGTCTCGGCGCGGCCACCGAGGCACAGATTCAATCGCAGCATTTCGTTGAGACCGCGGGTGATCAGGCCGGCGCGTGCGTTGAGTCCGAGTTGCATGCCATCGCAGATCCCGGTGGCTACCGCCAGCACATTCTTCATCGCACCGCCGAGTTCGGCACCGCGAATGTCGTTGCCACTGTAAGCCCGGAAGTTCGCCCCGTGCAGCGCTCTGGCCACGCGCTGGGCAAAGGCGTCGTCGTCGGAGTGCACGGTGACGGCACTGGGCAACCCGAGCGCAACTTCCTTGGCGAAACTCGGGCCGGTCACGACCGCCTTGGGCAGGCCGACGCCGAGCACGCGATCGGCCACTTCGTGGAGGAAATCGCCGGAGCCGGGTTCGAAGCCCTTGGTGGCCCAGGCCAGGCCCGCCAGCGTCGACGGCAGGTGCGGCACCGCCAGGGCGATCGTGTCGGCGAAGGCGTGGCTCGGGACCACGATCAGCAGCGCATCAATCGCATCGAGCGCGACCGCGAGGTCGGTCGTGTAGCGGATGCTGCCGGGCAGGGCAATGCCCGGCAGGTAGCGCGGATTTTCGAGCGCGTCAGCGGTGCGGATCAGCGCCCGGTCCCGACGACCCCACAGGCGTACGTCGAGGTCGTTGCGGGCCAGCAGCGTCGCCAGCGCGGTGCCCCAGGAGCCGGCCCCCAGGACCGCGATGCGCGCGATGCCGCCCATGGCCGATGCGGATCAGGCCGCCTGCTGCTGGCGACGCTTCAGGTTGTCGGCGTAGATCTGCTCGAAGTTGATCGGCTGCATCAGGAAGCCCGGGAAACCACCCTGCTCGATCAGGCTGGAGATGGTCTGGCGCGCGTACGGGAACACCACATGCGGGCAATAGGTGCCGATCACCATGTCGAGCTGGTTCGGGTCGAAGCCGGACAGGCCGAAGATGCCGGCTTGCTGGACTTCGGCCAGATAAGCGGTCTTTTCGCCGATCTTGCAGGTGACGGTGACGGTCAGCACGATCTCGTAAACGTTCGGCGCCAGCTGCTGGGCCTTTTGACCGAGATTCAGCTCGACGCGCGACTGGCCCTGCTCCTGGAAGATGTGCGGCGCACCCGGGGCTTCGAACGAAGCATCCTTGATGTAGACCTTCTGCACGGTGAGCTGCGGGCCGGTCTCGGCGCTGCCGTTGCCATTGCCATTGGCGCCGGGATTGGTGGTTTCTTCGTTGGCCATGTTGAGACGTCCTTCGGAGGAATTGCGGGCTGGGGAGTGCGCTCGCGCGCGATCGGAATCAGGCTATGGCGCCAATGATCAGCGCGCAGAGCCGGCGATTATCGCACGGCTACGCCTTGATCGAAAATTGCAGGGCAGAACGGTGCCCCCCCAGCAGTGGGGGAACCTGCTGAGAAATCAAGAGCGAAAGGCAGCAGAGCAAGCTCCGCTACGAAAAGCAGCGGAGCGCGGGCTCTGGTAGAGCCGAGCTTGCTCGGCTCGGGATTGCCTCAATCAGCGAACTGCGCGCGCATCTTCTTGAACGCCGCGGCTTCAATCTGACGGATGCGCTCGGCCGACACCTGGTACTCGTCGGCCAGCTCCTGCAGCGTCGCCTTGGGCTCAGCCAGCCAGCGGCGGTTGACGATGTCGCGGCTGCGCTTGTCGAGTTTTTCCAACCCTTCCGCGAGGGCGTCGAGTTGGTGCTCGCCGACATCCGAGGATTCCAGACTCTCGTAAGGGTTCGCCGCCTGGTCGACCAGGAACGCGATTGGCGACGGCCGTGCCTCGCTGTCGTCGTCGGCCGGCGCGTCGAACGCGACATCCTGACCCTGCAGGCGGGCTTCCATCTCGACCACGGTCGCCGGATCGACGCCAAGATCACGGGCCACCGCCTGGACTTCCTGAGCGTTCATCCAGCCCAGGCGCGTCTTGGCACGACGCAGGTTGAAGAACAACTTGCGCTGCGCTTTGGTCGTGGCGACCTTGACGATGCGCCAATTCTTCAGGATGAACTCATGAATCTCGGCGCGAATCCAGTGCACTGCGAACGACACCAGACGCACACCCATCTCCGGATCGAAGCGCTTGACCGCCTTCATCAGGCCGATATTGCCTTCCTGGATCAAGTCGGAAATGCCGAGGCCGTAGCCGGCATATCCGCGCGCCACGTGGACGACGAAGCGCAGATGCGACATCACCAACTGGCGTGCCGCTTCGAGGTCGCCCTCTTCGCGGAAACGCCGCGCCAGACCCTGCTCGTCTTCGACCGCAAGGATTGGGATCCGATTGACCGCCCCGATATAGGAATCAAGGCTTCCGACCGATCCAAGGATCGGCATGTTGTTCGCGACCAAGGCGTGCGTGCTCATCGTGAACTCCTCATTATCGAAGGGCTTACAGACGTCCGGTCCGTGCCCGATGGATGCATTTTAGCACTCTCGCTTGGAGAGTGCTAAGGCTTGCGAGTTCCTCGCACACCCTTCACGTTCAGATTGTTCTTACAATTTTGACGCGCCCGGGTGACTGGGCTGCAGCTGACAGCCTGACCGTGCTCAAGCAAAGGCGGGGCTGGGGCGCCTTCTTGAGGGTTTCTGCGAGATCCAGCCCAGGATTTTGAACATTCCAGAAATCCGAAGTTCTGGAACGAAGCGCCCCAGCACCCAGTCCCCAGCCGCGCTCTTCGCCACACTCGGCAACGCGCCCGATCTACCCACCCAACGCTGCCACCGGCGGCAACCGCCAGTCGATCGGCTGGCCGCCGCGGGCCTTCAGGTAGGCGTTGGCGCGCGAGAAATGGCCGCAGCCGATGAACCCGCGGTACGCCGACAGCGGTGATGGGTGCGGGGCGCGCAGCACCAGGTGGCGGCGGGCGTCGACCAGCTTGCCCTTGGCCTGCGCGTAGGCGCCCCAGAGCAGGAACACCAGCCCTTCGCGCTCGGCACTGAGCAGGGCGATGATGCGATCGGTGAACGCCTCCCAGCCCTTGCCCTGATGCGCGCCGGCGCGGCCACGCTCAACGGTGAGCACGGCGTTCAGCAGCAGCACGCCACGATCAGCCCAGGGAATCAGGCAGCCGTGAGCAGGAGGCTCGATGCCAAGATCGCGCTTGAGTTCGGCGTAGATGTTCGCCAGCGACGGCGGCACCTCGACACCTGGAGGCACCGAGAAACACAGGCCCTGCGCCTGTCCCGGCCCATGGTAAGGATCCTGCCCGAGGATGACCACCTGGACGCGCTCGAACGGCGTGTGTTCAAGCGCGTTGAAGATCAGCTTGCCGGGAGGATAGATCTCCTTGCCGGAAGCCATCTCGCGGCGCAGAAACTCGCGCAGAGTCTGCATCTGTGGCGACAGCAGTTCGGGCAGCAGGCGCTGCTTCCAGCTGTCGTGCAGGCGGATGCGGGAGGTCGCGTCGGCGGAGTCGGTCATCGGCAGGGCAGAAGTGGGGCACGG
>JAIMJQ010000131.1 GCA_020693165.1 Xanthomonas sp.
ACCAGCAACCAGCAACCAGCAACCAGCAACCACCAATCACCAATCACCAATCACCAATCACCAATCACCAATCACCAACCCGAATGCCTTACATCCACGACATCGATCCCGTCGCATTGCAGATCGGACCACTGGCGATCCGCTGGTATGGCCTGATGTACCTCGCCGCGGGCGTCACCGGATTCCTGCTCGCGCGGCGGCGGGCCGGCGAGATCTGGCGCGGATTCAAGCGCGAAGAAATCGAGGACATCATCTTCTACGGGATGATCGGCGTGATCGTTGGTGGTCGTGTCGGCTCGGTAATTTTTTACCACTTCAGCGATTTCCTGGCCGATCCGCTGATGCTGTTCCGCGTGTGGGAAGGCGGCATGAGCTTCCACGGCGGCCTGCTCGGCGTACTCGTCGCGGTCGGCTGGTATGCGCGCAAGACCGGGCGTGCGCTGTTCGCGATGTACGACTTCGTGGCGCCGGTGGTGCCGATCGGACTCGGCCTCGGTCGCCTCGGGAATTTCATCGGCGGCGAGTTGTGGGGACACACGACCGACAAGCCGTGGGGCGTGATCTTTCCGAACGCCTTGCCGGGTGGGCCATACAGCGTCCCTGAAATCCAGGCACTGCTGGCGCAAGGGCAACTGCTCGACCAGGCGCGGCATCCATCGCAGTTGTACCAGGCATTCTGGGAAGGCGTCGTGCTGTTCGCAGTGGTCTGGTGGTTCTCGCGCAAGCAGCGGCCGCCGATGGCTACGTCGGGCGTGTTCCTGATCGTCTACGGCATCGGCCGTATCGCTGTCGAATTCGTGCGCGAGCCGGATGCCCATATCGGCTATCTGGCCTGGGGCTGGCTGACCATGGGGCAGGTGTTGTCGTTGCCGATGGTGCTGTTGGGGGTCTTCCTGGTTGCTGTCGCCTATCGGCAAGCAGAGGTGAAACGTGAAACGTGAAAGCTGGCCCGCCCGCCCGCCCGCTTTTCATTGACGTTTCACATTTGACTGTTCACCTTGCTTGCGAAAGAGTCCGGTCGATGGATCAGTACCACGCACTGCTGCGCCAAATTCTCGATCACGGCACGGTCAAATCCGACCGCACCGGCACTGGTACGCGCTCGGTTTTCGGCTGGCAGATGCGCTTCGACCTGGGGCAGGGTTTCCCGTTGGTGACCACCAAGAAGCTGCACCTGCGCTCGATCATCCACGAGTTGCTGTGGTTCATTGCCGGCGACACCAATGTCGGCTACCTGCGCGAGAATGGCGTCAACATCTGGGACGAATGGGCCGATGCCGAGGGCAACCTCGGGCCGGTGTACGGCAAGCAGTGGCGATCCTGGGCGAGCCCCGGCGGCGCTGCGATCGACCAGCTCGGCGAGGTCATCGAGCAGATCCGGCGCAATCCCGATTCGCGGCGGCTGATCGTCAGCGCCTGGAATCCGGCCGACCTGCCGGCGATGGCACTGGCGCCGTGCCATGCGCTGTTCCAGTTCTACGTCGCCGACGGTCGATTATCGTGCCAGTTGTACCAGCGCAGCGCCGACGTGTTCCTCGGCGTGCCCTTCAATATCGCTTCGTACGCGCTGCTGACGGCGATGGTGGCGCAGGTTTGCGACCTCGCGCCGGGCGACTTCGTGCACACGCTCGGCGATGCGCATCTGTACCTGAATCACCTGCAACAGGCCGAGCTGCAACTGACACGATCACCGTTGCCGCTACCGCAGCTGCGGCTGAACCCGCAGCGTCGCCGGATCGAGGATTTCCGCTTCGACGATATCGAGATCGCTGGCTACCAGCCGCATCCGCCGATCAAGGCGCCGATCGCGGTGTGAGCGGCTCTCGTGGGTCCAGACTTGCCTGGACGCTGGTGTTGCCGGTGAGGCGAAAGGCGTCCAGACAAGTCTGGACCCGCATACAGCTGCCTCAAGCCCGCCCGCTGAACTCGCCGGTCTCGGTGTTGACCTTCACCCGCGTGCCGTTTTCGATGTACTCCGGCACATGGATTTCGAGGCCGGTCGACAGCTTGGCCGGCTTGGCGCGCCCGGTGGCGCTGGCGCCCTTGACGTAGGGGGCGGTGTCGACGACTTCGAGCTCCACTGATGGTGGCAGCTTGAGCCCGACTGGCTCGCCGTCGATCAGCAGTAACTGCACGCCTTCGAGGTTGCCGTCGGACGAATACGACGGCAGATCGCCGACCATCGTCGGCGACAGCGTGTACTGGGTGTAATCCTCGGCGTCCATGAACACGTAGTTGTCGCCGTCCATGTACGAGAAGGTGGCCTCGCGACGACTGAGTTCGGCTTCGGGCAGTTCGTCGTCTGCGCGCAGGCTGACGTCGGTCTTGATGTCGTTGCCGACCTGGTACATGACAAAACGGAACGTGGTATTGCCGCCGCGCCCGGTCGGCGCGCTGCGTTCGATGTCGCGGATCATCCAGTATTTGCCCTGGTATTCGACGACGGTGCCGCGTTTGATGTCGGTGGCTTTCATGGGAGCGGGGAAAATGAAAGTGGAGGGACGAGAAGGAAAAGGGAAATGGGAAAAGGAAAATGGAAAATGGAAAATGGAAAATGGAAAAAGCCAGAGCAAGCGCGGCACGCGAGCCGCATCCGGACCGGGAGTCACATGCAGCTGCCGGCTGGCCTCAGTATGCTTTCCCTTTTTCCATTTTCCCTTCCCCTTTTTCCCGCTTCATTCACTTGGCCGGCATCCGCGCCGCGCCATCCAGCCGCAGCGTGGTGCCGTTCATGTAGCGGTTGCGCAGCACGAAGCTCACCGCGTCGGCGAATTCGGCCGGATCGCCAAGGCGTGAAGGGAACGGCACCATGGCTTCCAGGCTGGCCTTGACGTCGTCGGGCATGCCGCTGGCCATCGGCGTCATGAAGATGCCGGGTGCGATGGTCATCACGCGGATGCCAAAGCGCGCCAGCTCGCGTGCCATCGGCAGCGTCATCCCGACCACGCCGCCCTTGCTGGCCGAATAGGCGGCCTGCCCGATCTGGCCTTCGAAGGCAGCAATCGATGCGGTGTTGATGATCACGCCGCGCTCGCCGTCGTCGCCGGAAGGATTGGCTTGCATCAGCTGCGCGCCAGCCTTGGCGACGTTGAAACTGCCAATCAGGTTGACGCGGATGGTGGTTTCGAACTGGGACAGCGGCATCGGTCCGTGTCTGCCGAGCACCCGGCCGGCGCCAAGGATGCCGGCGCAACTGATCACCACGTTGAGCCCGCCCATGGCGTTGCTGGCAACGGTCATGCTGCCAGCGACGCCCTCCTCGTGAGTGACATCGGTGCGCACATAGCGCGCGCGATCGCCGAGTGCGGCCACTGCGGCAGCGCCCTTGTCGTCCTGCACGTCGAACAGCGTTACCCTCGCGCCCTCGGCGATCAGGCGCTCAGCCACGGAGAGTCCGAGACCCGATGCGCCGCCGGTGATCGCGGCCTTGACCTGATTGAGCTGCATGGACGCATTCCCGCTTCGTCAGAGGCGACGGAGGATAGCGGGGAAGGTGTTGCTGTTGTAGGAGTCCTGGTCGCCCCTGGCGGAGCGCTGGTTCGCGCATCGAACTGGCTGACTTCTAGTCCACCGTTCGCCCTGATAAAGCGTCGGCCGCTTTGCTCAGGGCGAACGGACTCA
>JAIMJQ010000044.1 GCA_020693165.1 Xanthomonas sp.
TTTACATGAATATTATTTTTCTGGTGACGAAGATGGGCTAGGATCCGCGCTGGGGCCGTCATAGGATCCAAGCCGAGGTCAGGGCAGACGCGGCCGTCGCCCCGCAATGCCAAATCGCGCGACGGGCATAAACGCGCACGCGCTGGCTATACGGCCGCCACGACGTGATTAACCACACGCGTCAAATAGCGTCCTTCAAACCGCCAACGCCTTCAACAACGCATCCCGGGCATCCAGGTAGTAGTGGATCGTGATTTTTGCCGCCAGTTCATCCGGAAGTTCATTGAGCTGCCGCCGGCTGCTGATGGGCATCAGGATGCTGGCCGCGCCCTTTTCGACGGCGGTTTCGACGACTGCGACGGGATTGAAGATGGTCTCCAGGGATCCGCCCAAATTCAGGCCGCCGGCGACGGCGAGGCCGCCTTTGATGCTCTTCTGCAGCAATGACGAGCACAGCGCCAACAGCACGCCTATGCCGACGGTAGCGCCGCTCTTGGCGGCATCGAAGGCTCGCAATTGCACGGTGAACTCGTGCTGCCGCGGCTCGCGGTCGCCGACGAGTTCCTTGGCGCGCGCATAAAGGTTTTGCTCCGCACAGCGCACGCTCTCCCGGAACGGCGGCGGCGCCGGCTGATTGAGGATCCTCACGCCGCTGCCAGGCCCCTCTGAGATGTCGATCTGATAGAGGCCGGGACCTTCGTCGCCGCCGCCTGCGGAAATCACCCAGATCTGGCCTGGTGGCAGTGGGTCGGCGCTGATGCTGTTCTCGCTGTACAACTCGGGCGTGGCCACGAACTTCTCGACGCCATCCTCGCCCATGGAATAGCTGAACTGGGTGTTGCGGAATTCGGCAGAACCGATTCGCTTCTGCTGCTCCTTGACGCGGCGCCGGCACTCCAGCGCCAGCCGCAGCGCCCACTCAAGGACTTCTTCCGAAACCGGCACGTCTGGGTTGGGGGACACCAGCTTGATCAAGCCGCTGACGGTCTTCTGGACACCGGTGGTGTCGCGTCCGCTCAGTGCGCCGCCCAGATGAACGCGACCCTGAAGGGTGCTCTGCCGACTCTGGCGCCGCAACTGGTTCCAGCATTCGGAGAGGAAGTCACTGACCAGGCCAAAATGGTTGGTGAGTAGCTGGCGATCGACCTTCGGGAAATCCCAGCCCGGCAGGTAGGCATGGATGCGGTCCATGAATGCGGTGTCGTTGCGCATTTCCGGTGGCAGCGGTCCGAAAAGATGGCCGACGCGTTGCTGGTGCTGCACATCCACTTCGAAGTTGCCGACCAGGACGATGCCGCCGTCGGCGCGAATGCTCTCCTTGCCGCGGCTGAATTCGCCGGACTCCATGTAGCCCTTCATGATGTTCACGCCGTCCTTCTGATCGAAGGACACGCCGGATACTTCGTCGAAGCAGATCACGTCGTATTGGCACACCAGGCCGCGCTGACCGCTGGCGTTGTTCACGAACATGCGGGCGACGGTGGCCTTTCCGCCTGAGATCAGGTGCGCGTATGGCGACACCTGCTGGAACAGATGGCTCTTGCCGGTGCCGCGGGGTCCCAGCTCCACCGCGTTGTAGTTGCGCTCCACGAACGGAACCATGCGCAGCAACATCATGTCGCGCGCACGAGGGCTCAGTGTGTCGGGCTCCATGCCGATGCTGCGAATCAGGAAGTCCTTCCACTCCTCGGTAGCGAAGGCTTCGCGACCGCGATAGAGCGCTGGGAGAACTTCGCGCTTCGATAGCTGGATTTCGCGCATCGAGTCGATGCCGAACGGGCGGCCGTTCTTTTCCTGCGCGATGGTCGGGTCGTAGGAGATCTCGACTTCAGCGTAGAAACCGCCGGTGAGCATGCGCTCGTTGGCGTGGACCATCGATTCGCTGATGCGGACATCCTTCAGTT
Source organism: Xanthomonas sp. (assembly GCA_020693165.1). Classification (GTDB taxonomy): domain Bacteria; phylum Pseudomonadota; class Gammaproteobacteria; order Xanthomonadales; family SZUA-5; genus JADKFD01. Next base: position 1,905 of record JAIMJQ010000044.1, read on the forward strand.
GCAGGCTGGGGAGCGTCGCCAGGAATGAGTCGGTTCCCGCATCCAGTCGAGCGGTGATGATGTCGATCAGCTTGACGTGTCCCTTCTCCTTGGCGCGCGCCTTGAACAGCTCATGCTCGCCGGCGCGGACGGTCTTTTCGCCGAGCTGGCGCTCGACGATCTTGAGGCCCTCGGCAATCTCGTCGTCATCGACGGAGGCGCAATAGCGACCCAACAGGAACTCGGCGACGTAGGTCGGAACCGGGTACTGCCCCTTGAATCTGCGCACCAGATCCTTGCGCACCACATAGCCCTCAAAGGCCTTGGTGGCGATCTTGTCGACGGCGTCCAGTTGTTGACTCATGGTGTCATTGTCCAAGGGTTGTAGGCAGGGAGAAAACCACCTGTCCTGAAGAATCCAGCAAGACGATTTCCGCTGACTTGCCGATATCGGCGTCGTCTTCGAGGAACACCGTGACCTTGCCGTCTGCCGTGGTCTCGCGCGCTTGCCGATCTGCCAATAGCGACGTTGTGGGATCGGACTGGCGCGTGCGTACATCCACCCGCATTCCCGTACTTGACCCACCCACCGCCACACGACACTTGGCGCCGGTCCAGCGGGCTTCCAGCACCCGCGCTGACCCGCTGACCGCTGGCGCCGCACTGATCCGCAGCACCGGCGTCACCATCTCCTGCAGCGATATGCCGCCGTGAGAGTACTCGATGCCCGCGCGGAAGCTCCCTGCCCCAGGCGGACTCGCCATCATCACGGTTGGATTCCAGTGCCACTTGAATGCCAATGCATCCGTCTGCGCATCCGCCTTCAGCGCGGCGCAGCGGCTCCAGCGAGTCTCCGTAAAGAACGCCTTCAGCTCCACCTTGGGCAAGCCGTTCGGGACCAGCAACCAGCCGTGATCGGTCACTACGATCAGCTCTGTCCATCCCGCGCTGACCAACGAGACGATGCGACTGACCATGTCGCGAACTTCGATTTCAACGCTGCGAGCAAGCTTCCAGCCTTCAGCGTGACCGCGCTTGTCGAGGGTGCCGGCTTCTGTCCAGGCGGAGCCCGACGGATCACCAGTCTCACCGGCGCCCAGGAACTGCCAACCTTGCTGCTTCAGCGCATTCACGAAGCGATCGTGCGTCAACAACTGCCCTGTCGATACCAGGCGCGTCGCGAACTCGTCGCTGGCATCTCCGCCGCAGACAGCGTCGGCAATCGGAGATGTTGCCGGTTTGGCGGTGGCCGTCACGGCGGGAATTGCCGACCACTCCCAATCCTGGGCCACATCGATTCCGGAACGCGCCAGTCCCTGCACCAACTGCTGCGCTACATCCATCCGCAGTCCATCGGCGAACACGACGATGCGACCGGCACTCGCCTCGATGGGCGCAGCGCGCCGTGCTACTGCGTGACCGTTGGCATGAATGAGTTGCTGCAGATGACGCGCTGTGTTCTCCAACCATGGCAGATAGACCGAACGGACAATGCCCAGAACGGCGCCGTGCTGTTCCGGTGAGCCACATGCGGCCATCGTAGCGATGGCAGCTGCATCCACACGCCAACCATCGCTGGCGTAAGCGGCCGCGTAGGTCTCAGGGTCCGGCGCGCCAGGCGCAGTGCTGCAAAGCTGCGCCAACTCAGCCAAGGGCGCCAACGCAGTTGCCAACGGACTGCGGCCTAGCCGCTGCCAAGCGTAGGAGCGACGCACGCCATGCCGCGCTTCTAGCGCCGCAATGCCGCGAATGATCTCGTCCTGCGGACGATCAACCAGGCTCTCAAGCGCAAGCCGCAGTTGCTGCTCCTGCGTTTCGTTGATCTCTGGCCAGACCTCGGCCGAGTCGAACATGTCGGGAGTCTTCGGCGTCGCACGCTGCAGCCAATCAACGACGCCCGGATAGTTCGTCGGCGCTTCGGCAAATCGCTGCCATGCCTTCCCCCAGAATCCGGAACGGGATGCCAGCAAGCCGGCCGCCTTCAACGGCCCGTCCTTCACCGGATCAAAGCCCCCATCAGTCTTGCATTGCTGCATGAAGGCCTTCCATTCCGCCGGCGACCGCCGCTGTTTGAAAGCGTCCGGATCGCTCAGCCAGCGCAGCAACAGCCCCGTCGCATCAGGTGCTACCAGCTCATTGAACGATTCCGAATTCAGGCGTCGGCCCTGGTACTGAGCCAGGGATTCGGACAGCAGCGTCGGCAGCGCGCCGGCCAGCGCATCAAGCGTAGCGCGGTCCTTCGCCACATCCAGTTCGAGCCCGCCGTGCCGGGAAACGAGGAAGCCGTGAGAAGTCCATTCCTTACCATTCGATTGCACCCACATCGCACCGCGATATTGCAGTTCGACCAGCGCGGCAAGCTCCGGCGGGCACTCCTCCGCCGCCCGCAACTGCTCGCGGCCGACCCCTGGCAGATAGAAAATTGGCGTGGTTCCGACTGGCGGTGCCCCGTCTATCACGCGGGCCTCGATGCACCGCAACCACAGTGCCGGCCCGACACGCTTTGCGGGCTCGTAGCAACCGAAGCGGAACAGCTCAGGCACGAGTGCCTGCAGCTCCGGCATCACGCTCTCCCACTGGCGCTCCGGATCGGCCCACAGCACCGCGCACGGCGAGACCTGATCCCCGGCGGCAAATGAACGCGCGACCGTGCGCAGCGCCGCAACAACGCGTCCAGCTACCGTTTCAGTCGTCATTGCACGGACCATTTTTTAGAACTCGTCATTGCACCACTACCCATGGTCAACTCGACAACACCGCATCCATTTGTGCGACCCATCACGTCTCCGCCCGTCACGGCCTACCGTGAGCCCAGCACAGCACGCGCCAACCTTGGCGACCCTGCTTGTCCTTCCCCATCATCGCGATACAACTGAGTTGCCCTGCTGCACCGGCCTCGGCGACCTGGGTCAGCAGCGCAGGATGCACAAAAACGCGCTCACCCTGCTGGGTAATCAGAAAAGCAAAACTCTGCCCGTCGCGCTGCGTCAGCGTGCCAGTCATCGGATGGCAAAATCCGTCGATAACCTGAGTAGACGCCCTTCGCCAATGGCTGGCACGATGTTCACCCGCTGCGAAGCCGACTTCAACCACCTCGCCAATTCGAAGCTTCGCGACGTCGCTGGATGACCGGTAGTGCAGCACAGTTCCTTCGTCAGCAGTGAACGCGATATGCGCCAGTGCCTTGGCCGGATTCTGGTTGTCAACAACACCCAATCGATAATCAAGTGCTCGAGTGTCACTGGCATGTACGACCACATTCGCCGCGGCCGATACATCAGGTTCACCAGGAAGGTCGCGCCGATCCGCGCGTTCGCGATACCAATCCGCATTTGACAGGCGAACCAGATCTTGCGGAATCTTGTAGGAATTCTGAATCCGATAGTCGAGCGCACGTTTGACCTGTGGCGCGGCTTCGTCAAAACGTTCTTGCGCAGCCAACAATTGCGCCAGCGCAATTCGTGTATTGAGAACCTCCATCGGCTTCTGCGCCAACTGCACAGCCCGGAAGTAACACGTTATCGCGGTGTCGATCGCCTCACCTTCGAACGTCTGGCCTAGCAGAGTCCAAACCCAAGCAGCACGCTGCTGGCGGCGGACAACGGGCATCAAGCATTCCCTGGCGTCGGCCACCAATCCCCGATCCAGAAGCAGCTTGCTTTGATAATAGTGCAGCCATTGGTCATCCGAGTGCTTTTCCAAAGCACCTGAGAGTTGCGCGGAGGCCCAATCGAAAGTGTCTGGATCGACACTTTGCACGTCATGGACTGCAGCGCGGCCAATCGCATAGAACAAACGCATTTCCAGACCGGGCGCCGCCTTTCCATCGGGCAGGATGTAGGGTTCCTTGTCTTCGTCGCGTACGAATTCCGGACCCCACCATCGTGCGAATGGCAAAAAGCCGGACCAGACGCGACTTCCCTTCAATACCTGCGTCAAGAGCAACGAGTGGAGCATTCCGGGGCGCTCGATCGCGCTGAATTGCATATATATTTCGAGATACTCATTGAATCGATGGGCAACATGCCCCGGCGAACAACGCTTCTGCTCGAAATCCTCAACTTCGCGCTTCAAAAGCCCGTAGAGCACCCATCCATATGCCTGCTGAATGTATGAATCATTGGGCTTTTCTTCATGACATTCACGAGCACGCGCAAAGGCCTCGTCGAGTTTGCCCGACTTGCGTAGTGCCGATATTTCGGTGGCGTAGTTCACACTCCCGATCCAAGTGCGGCCCGCAGGCGCTCAATCAGACCTTGACTGCTGCCAGCGCCGCCCACTTCGTCTGCCCCGGTCCATCTCTTCTTGCCGTTGTAAACGAAGTCGATCTTGCAATGCCGGCTATTTTCCGAGAACTCCATCCGCAAGCGGTAGGGCATCGACTCGACGTTGATCAGTCGGATGCTGCTCCCAATCAGCGACGCTTCCACCTTCTTCTGAAATTGCATGAGGAAAGGGTCGGTCGGGGGTGATGACCCCTTGGCGGAGCTTTTCAACGCCGCGGTCATTGCGGCCAGGGCATCGTCAAGCAACTGTGGATCAGCGGGCGGCCCTGGCGCGGCCGAGGTTGTCGACGCGGTGTACGTGCCCTTGTACAGGTACTCGACCGCTGCGTGCTTGCCATCACGGCTCAACAGGTAGCGTTCGCGCCACTGAAGATGATCAAGGCGCTCGATCTCGATCGAAGCTCGCGCCCAAGCCTCTCTCAATGCCAGGTGATAGGCAAACAGTGGCAACAGGTCACGCCTGAACGCGTACTTCGTCCAATCCGGATCCGTCGGCAGTGTGGCGTCTATCAAATCTTGTGGGTTGGCTGCACCGGGCGGCGCCGGGGATGACGCTGGCGTTTCCGCGCCCCAGCGGATCGCGGAGGTCGCATCAAAACTGGGCGCGTCGATCGTCAGCAGCGACGACTTCGCTCGCGTGATCGCGGTGTAGGCCCAGCGGAAATACTCCTCGTTGTCTTTGCCGCGACTATCGGAAAAATTGACGATCGCGGTATCCCACTCACCGCCCTGCGCCTTGTGACACGTCAGTGCGTAGCCATACTTCACTTGCAGCGCATTGAAATACGGACAGCGATGAAGCTCCATCCGGAATTCGGCGCTCGCTGGCTTCAAGTGCGGATGACCTTGCCGGAAGTTGACGAGCAGGGCCCGCTGTTGAACCGGCGTCAGGTCACGCTCGCGCGAGTCCAGCAGATTGTTCAGGATGCGCGCCGCGACCCGGACAACTTGTCCATCTGCATCGCGGTACGCGACCACGACCTCCTGGAAGGCCAAACGCACGGGTTCAGGCTCCCCCCGGATTCCCACCAGCCGGATTTCTGGCAATCCAACAACACTCACCACTTTCACCAGATCGCCGTTGAGCAAGCCGGTCGATGGCGAGTTCTTGTTGACCAGCAACAAGTCCCGAACCGTCAACGGCGCGTCTTCGGCGCCCCACAGCTGGCCACGAACGGCACGATTGAGGTCCAGCGCTTGCGCGTTGGTGTGGGTTATCAGAACGATTCTGGATTTGGTGCGCTCGGCCTCCACAACCTTGGCGATTGCATCGGGAATCGAGACCGCCGTGATCTCGTCGCCCTCCGCCGCAAGATCGAGTGTGTTGAACTCGCCGCGACTAATCGAATCGCGCAACTTGGTCGCGCGCTTCAGGATTGCGCTACCGGATGCTTGTCGCATCACCTCAGTGAGTTCGTCTTGCACGCACTCCAGGTCGAAGGTTCTTGTCAGATAGTCGGCCGACAACGCTGGCGACAGCTTCTCAATGATCGGTGGCAACTGAGCGGGATCACCCACGAACACGAGCTTGGCGCCGCGCTTGTCATCGCGCCCGACTCGCCCCATGCGCAGGTACTGGATCAGGTCGGCCAAGAGTCGGCCGGACCCGTAGCGCAACAGATCCTCTTTCGACTCGCTGTCGCCCACCATCGACGCTTCGTCGACCATGAAAACGATGTCGCCGGGATCGTCCTGACGGAGCGGAAAGTGCATTCGCAGACCCGGGTCATTCGCCGATTGTGCCTGCTCGAATACCTCCAAGCTGCCCATGGCGTAGATCGAGCCATGGATCGTGCCCGCCTCACATCGGGTCTTCGACTTGAGAATGCGCGCCGCCCTTCCAGTCGGCGCGAGGGCGGCGTAGCGGCGATTTCTCTCCGTCAGAAGACCGATAAACGACCGTATCAGCGTGGTCTTGCCTGTCCCCGCGCTACCTCGGAGGATAAAGACCGGCGCGGGCCCATCGAGGAACGCGGCGAAGCGTTCGACAGTCCTGCGTTGGTGAACAGTCAGCTCAACGGGTGGGGTTGTCGTCATGGCAGGTCACGCCGGGAACTCGATGGTCAGGTTCTTGAGGTCGAGGACGGCGCCCATTCGCAGCAGGACGTCAAGGCCGAGGATTCCGTTCATCTGGAACCCGTAGTCGAGGCCCCCGAATTCCAGTTCGACGGCATCCGCCTGGTGACCGGCGATGGCGATCGCATCGATTCGTCTTGAGAACACGTACTCCACGCCTCCGACGCCGCGGATTCTGCGGATGCTGTCGTTGGCTTCGGGGTGAATACCGAGGGTGGCCACGCAGTCGATTGACAGCAGCGTGGTCGTCGAACCGGTATCGACCAGGATGTCGTCGATCTGCAGCGTGGCGCCGCCGTAGGACAAGGTCGCCGGCACGAACATCAGCGAGTCGCGCAGCACCAGCTTCATGAGGCGGCCCGGATGCCTATCCAGCGGCGCTCTTCGATGCGCAGGTTTTCGCGGCTGGTGTGCACGAAGACGAACTCGCGTTCCGGATACTGGCGATGCAGGCGTCGATACACATCGAATGCGACTGCTCCGTCAGGACATTTCTCGACGACGGTGATCTCGTCACCGACGAAGACCTCGCCTTCTTCGTGGAACTGGATCGCTTCAACGACGAGCCATTCGTCGGGGTATGCGGCTCGAACTTCTGTCCATTTCATGGATAGCTCCTGATGCGACGCTGACGCCGCCGATCAATCTGGGAACTCTTAAACGGTTGCGGAGGGCCGCTGTTGTAGCGCGGCTCCGGCGCGCCCATGGTCGGATCGTGCCCAAAGGATGTTCGCGCCGGCGGCCGCGGCTCTGCGTGCGATCGCCGAAAGGCGCCGGGCGCCCCGCGTAAGGACACATGGGCCCAGCCGACTCTTGTCGACGCGGGGACCCGGCCTACCAGAGCGCATCGAGGCGCGCTGCCGAGAGAGGGAAATCGCGCTGACAGTTTCATGTTCCCTGGCCCTTTTTAGTGGCGGTCTGGGCGGCGCGTTTGGCGGCGTTGCTGTAGTGGCAGTTGTTCCAGCGGTTGCCGTCGGGTGTTTTGCCGACGCCGGCGAAGTCCTGGACTTGTTCGTCCCAGCCCCAGAACCAGGGGAACTCTTTCTTGTCGCGGGCGGGTTCTTTGCCGCGGTCTTTGTCCCACTTGATGTTGGGCTTGCTGCGCAGGATGCCGGCGCCTTTCTTGCCGCCGGGGATGTCTTTGGCGAGGAAGGGGCGGATGTTCATGCGCACGCCGTCGTTGAGGTCGGGATGCCAGCCGATGGCTTGCTGCGCGAGTGACTTCCAGCGGACGAAGATGTCGTACGGGGGCTCGCCTTCGAGGATCAGCTTCAGGCGCTCCTGCAGCGTCTTTGCGGCCTGCAAGCGGGCATCACTGCCGGCCTCGCCAGCGTCCATGGCGGCTTGCTGGCGGCGAATCCAGTCGCCGAGGTAGGAGTAGGTGAGCTTTTCCAGGTTGGCGTGGGTGAGCTTGTGATAGTTCACCAGTGCGCTGAAGCCGCTCTTGTGGCCGTCCCAGACGTGCCAGATTAAGGGACGATGGTGGAACAGCGCGCAATGCTGTTCGAAGAAGCCGTTGCGCAGCCAGTCCTCGAGCGATGCGCCGGCGTAGTCCACCTGAGCGAGCAATGCGTCTTGCTGGGCGGCATTCCAGTCCGCCCCGTAAGCGCGGGCGAGCAGCTCGCGCAGGCGCTCGGCGGCCGGGCCCTCGCCTTTGGCGGGGCTGATCGGCACGATGCCATCGACATCCGCCAGTGTTTCCAGTTCATCCGGCCCAAGCGCCGGGCAATCGGGAAAGCTGGAACCGGTCTGGCGCGGCCATTGGTAGCCGAGCAACCGCGCCACGGCCACTTGCAGAGGATGTTCTGAACCGACCGGGTGACCGTTGAACAGCCATTGCGTCGGGTCACTGGAAAACGGATTCGGCAGTCCGTGCGGGTACTTCTCCGCGGCCACCTTCTGCCAGCGCGACAAGTCAAACTCCACCTTAATGAGACTGCCGTTCGTGACAGCGGTTTTCTTGTCTATGTTGCGAACTGCATTCTGATACTCATGAGTTGAAATGAAGGACCACAACGCAGGCAGAATGCCTTCGTCAGTCGGGATAACGGGAGAACTTCCGTGAGCAAATATTTCTCCCGTATAAATCGTGGCTGAGAGACTTCTTACTTGGGAGAGCAGAACACCTTTGCGGCCCAACGCCGAGGGCGGCGGAAAATTGTGAGCCTTTCCTTCGCGATGCAAGGCACCATTGCCCGCCATCCAGTGGATTACATTTTCGCGCCCGCCATACAACCGGGTTTTTGTTGGACTGCTAATAAAGGGTTCCCAATCTGCACCCCAAACATCCCAAAACGTGAGCATAAATCTCGGATTGTCGGACGTCACCAGACCCTGCCAACTCTGGCAGATATTTGCCAACACCTTAGCCGAATCGATCGCTTCGAATGAAAGTCGTGAATCGGGATTCGCATGAAGGTCGTTCTGACGAATAATTGTTATTTGACCTTCAAGCAGCTTGGAGATTTTGGCATCGATTGTCGCCAGCGGCAGCGCGTCTATCGCGGACACCTCTCGTCGAGTACCCGGCGGAATTCTCGACATCCCAATTAAGGCCGCCATCGGACCGCGATCACCGAAACTTTGCCACGCTTCCTCACCCAGCGTGGCAAGCAGGTGAATCGCCTGATGATTGAGGACTAATCGCCTGTAATCGGTATAACTTGATAGAAACCACCAGTTTTGAGGTGTAACCAGGCTGACGCTTCCTCCCGCCTCGCAAAATTCCAGTGTTCGCTCAACAAAACAAGTGGCGAGGTCGGCTTTAGCCTTCGAGTGAACACGCTCGCAATAACTCCTAAGCACATCTTCTTGCTTTCCGCGTCCGAGGTACGGCACGTTGGTCGCGACCAGCGTGAAGTGGCGTGCGAGGATTTCTGCAGCCTTTGCAATGCCGTGCGCTGTCACCGCCATTTCATGCGTTGAGTCGTCCTTGCTTTCCTGGGCCATCGCCTTTTCCAGCAACGGCTGGAGCTCCTGAAAACCGGCTTCCACCAAATCCGCGCTAGCGAGACGCGGATTGATCAGGCTGCCAAGCACCGACGCGTCCTTGAACAAGGTGTAGAGGTTGGCCATCCCTCGTTGGAGGCGATCGTTATTGCCGGCCAGTGCGAGCCAGTCAGCCTGCTTCGCATTCGGTGCCAAGCCACAGCAGGCCAGATTCATCGCTGGCAGTTGGCAATGCCCCACGCGCCGCCACGCGGCTAGCGCCAGATTGAACGCCGCGATCTGCGTACAGCGCGGATCGATCTCCAGACCGTACAGGTTGTCGCGAATCACCGCCGCAACGGTCGTGGCCTCGTCGAGTTTGTCCTCGGCCAGGCGCAGAGCAACCAGCCGCTCAAACATCGCCACCACGAAATGCCCGCTGCCCATGCACGGGTCGAGGCATTTGAGTTCGCGCGCCGTCTTTGGCCAGCCCGCGAAGTTGCCAGCGGCGGGCGTCCACTGGCCATCCTCGCCCCTGAGGAATCGAAGATATTTCCAAGGGCAACCGGGCAGCGCGACAGCGTGACGGAGTTGCTCCTCGCCTATGGCGGTGTTGGACAGCGCAGGATTCGCAGCGAGCACTTTGCCGGCGTGCCAGGCACCCAGCGTGTTGTCCAGCAGGAAGTCCACCATGTAGTCCTCGGTGAACAACTGCGTGACGGCGGGCAGCTCATCCGCACCGATCTTGTTGCCGGCGGCGTTGACTTCGTCCTTCTTCTCCGCCTGCCAGAACTGGTAACACCAGCCCAGGCTGTCGCTGGCGGTGAACACGTCGACCGATAAACCGGTGACCAGTTCGACCAGCGGCTTGCGGTCGTTGATGGACAGTTCCACCGCGCCGGCAGGATCGTCGGCGCGAAAGATCTCGGGCAGTTCCTTCGCAGCAAAGCGGGCGGCTACGGCCCAGGCATCCTTCAAGCCCTGGGACGGTGCGAGTTCCTCGCAGTCGTCCAGTGTTACCGCGACGCCATGTTCCGGCGAGATCAGCAGGTGGTTTTCCAACAGATAGCGGGCGAACAACAGCCGATGCCATTGGTCGTAGGCGAGCTTCTCGGCGAGGTGCTTGATTTCGTAGGCGCCGGGTTTGATGCGGCTTTCGCCGTCGCCCATCTGCTGCGCTTGCGCACGCAGTTGCCGGCGCAGGATGCGTTGATCGACGGTCATGTGCTGATAGGGATCGGGCTCGTGGACTGCGAGTGCTTCAAGGGCGTGGCGAGCGCCCGCTTCGGCCAGCTTGCGGGCCTTCTGGATCGCGCCTTCCAGTTGGCGGCGCAGCACTGCAGACAGACTGCTCATAGAATCACCGGACCGTCTTTGAGTTGCGCTTCAACCTGCAAGCGCACACCCGCGAGCCACTGGTCCAGCTCCGCGGCGGATTTGATGATGGCGCCGGGCAATGTGACGCGCACCGCTTCCGGAGTCGCCAACTTGCCGGCTTCCTCCAATGCGCGTGAGAACCGCTGGGGAACCGCGTCGAGCAGATTACGGCGATCGGTCAGCGTGCGGGCGCGCAAGGCATCCAGGATCTCATCGTCGGTGCCGATGGCGGCTTTCGGTGGCGGCGTCAGTTGGCAAGCCGCAACGATGGCGGCGCGTTGTTCGTCTGTGCGCCCATTCCACACCTGCGACGCGGCAAGCTTGGCTTCGCCAGCCTGGAACGCAGCGGCGAGTTCGTCCTGCAGCCGACCCAGCTCCACGCGCAGCGCCGTGACCAGCTGCTTGTTCAGCTCCGGCACCGGATCGGGCTCGGCCAGCAGCAGACGTCCCGTTCGGATCGCAGCGATCGATTTGGAACAGGATCCCGCCTCCGGCAGACCTGCGGCGAAGTTCTGAAATTCGAGCAGGCGTTCCCATGCGGGCGAGCGCCTGCCGATGGCCTCTGCACTTTTCTTCCAGGCGGCGAGCTTGCCGGCGAGATCATCTTTCGCCTGGTGAATCTTGAGCAGTTGCGCGTTGCCGCTGAGCATTTGCAGCCCACGCACGTCCTGGGTATCGGGCGCCTCTGGCCGCGGGGCCTCGCCGCCAGCAGATTCCGCGTGCGCGAGCAGCTTCTTCAAGCACTCGCCAGCCGCTTCCGATTCCTTGCCGTTCTGGGTGGTGATGCCGGCTTTCTGGAACAGCGCCTTGAGGTCGAGCCGCTGGCCCACGTCGAGCGGCGGCACGTCGACATAGAAGCTGGCGATACCGATCTGGTTCTGCGGCAAGTTCTGCACCTGCGCGGCTTGCCCGTTCACGGTGGCGCGCAAGTTGCCAGCGACCAGCATCACGAACAAGGCGCCATCGATCGCGTCCTGCGGCCAGCCGAAGGGCGCGGCACGGAAGTACTCGCGCAGATCCTTGCCCTTCTTGCCGGCACCAATCTGTTCGATCACGCGCCGGCACACCGGGTGCTGGGTGGGATTGCCGGCGTAGCTGACATGCGACAACGCGCCCACGTCGCCACCACGGGCGCGGGCGACCACCTGCCCCCAGTTGCCGTGATCGGCCTCCGAGAATTGCGGAAACAACCGCACCAGGGCGCTGTCCGCGGAATCCTGGACCTTGTCGGCCAGTTCGATGCCATTGGCTTCCTGGCCGCCGCCGAGAAACACCTTGGCGCCGCCGATGATGTGACCCAGCAGATCGCGGACGCGATGGCGGGCGACTTCCAGATGGGTCTCGACCGCCTTGCGCGCCTCGATGGCCTCAGGCGTGGTGGCGGGGCCATGCGCGTCCAGAGTTTCCTGCGCGGCGATCTGAGAGGCGATCGCCTGCTTCAATTCTTCGTGGTGCAGGCGCGGCAGATAGCCGAACAACAAGGGGCTGTCGACGCCGGCCGCGCGGGCGTCGTTGAGCACCGACTTCTCGTCATCGCTCCAGCCATCGCGCATCCACAGCGTGACCTCATCGCTGTTGGCCGCCGGGCGGCTGGATGAGTGTTCGAACGCGAGCTTGCGCGCTTGTCGGGAGTTGCCCTGCTGCAAGGACACCGGTTTCAGCGCCTGCTTGCTGCCATCGCGTAGGAGTTCCGCGCGCCTGGAATTGATGCGCTGGTCGTCGGCCAATGCGGCCGTCTTGCGGCGACCGAAATCGTGGGTCCAACGCGCACCCTCGCGCGTCTGCAGGCGGAACTCCGATTCGACCGCCATCAGTTGCCCGGCATCCACCAGTTGCTTGAGCAGCTTCGGAACTTGCTGTTCCAGACGCGGGCGGTCGGACTTCAGGTCGCTGACCAGCAGATCGACCAGCGTTTCGGCATTGGCGCGAACACCGTCGTCGGCACCAGGCGAACGCGGCAGCTTGCCGATCAGGAAGATCAGCGCGCACAGGCTGGAGCGCAACGCGCCCTCCGCCGTGCCGTCGCGCTGCTTGCGGATGATCTCGTCGTACTCACGCTCCAGCTCGCCGGAGTTGATCAAGTCGGTCGAGATCTGGTCGTAGATGAAGTCAGCCGGGACCACCGTGCCGACCGCAGCCGCCGCCGTCTGTCGCGTCGCTTCGAAGACGATCTGCAATTGCGAGCGTAACTGGGCCTTGGTGCCGGAATGGTCGGTATTGCGCAGCACGCGTTCCCAAAAGCGTCGCCGGGTCGGCAGCAGCGGATAGTCGGCGGCGAAGTACTTTTCGTCGTCGTGCGTCGCTGCGATGCGCGTGTTCTGCAGGTGGCGGGCCAGTTCGCCCTGATTGCCGTCCATGCACGTTGTGATGGTCGCTTCCTGCTCCGGCTTCTTGCGCAGCACGGTCTTGCGAATGACGCTCTCGACATCGGTGTCGGTCAATTGCACCCGCACGAAGAAGCGGGCCTGCAAGCGCTGCAGGCTGGGCGTGGTGTTCAACGCCGACTGCCCGGTGCCGACGATCAGCAGCCGGCTGCCGAGATCGGTGCAGCAGTGCTCGGCGATCTCCTGCACATCGTTGGCACGCTGGATCTTCTCGCCAATGAACTGCTGGATTTCGTCGACCACCAGCAACGTGCACGGCAACTGCCCATCACGGCTGAAGATCTGTTTGACCAGATCGAGTGCGTCCTGGACTGTGGGCGAATTGTTGTCCTTGAACTGATCGCGGATGGCGGCCTGAGCGTTGGCGGCGTTGGCGTACTTGGGCTCCGCGGCGACCAGGGCCTCGGCAAGGGGAACCGACAGCTTGAGGCTGAGGACCTCGCGCGAAAGCGTGCGCTGTTGCTGCTTGAGCGCGGTCTCGACCTTGCTCTCCAAGCCGGAGGTGCGCAGCCACAGGATAAACCGGGCTTGCGCCAGGTTTTCAGGCAGGCCCGCAGCCCGCAGCACGAGCTGGATGAACGCGAGGCGGACATTGTCCATGGACCCTGCGCCGAGAGTGCCGGCCGCAGCGCGTAATCCGCCCAGGGGTTTGCTGCGATTGCTGAGCTCGGTCAGCATGTCGCGGATCTCCGAGGGCAGAGTGACCAAAGAGCGCGCGGTGGCGCCATCGGCGAATCGATAGTCCTCCCAGAGGTAACGCAGCACCTTGACCAGGTGAGATTTGCCGCTGCCAAAGAAGCCGCTGACCCAGACCGCCATCTGTTCCGCCTTGCCCAGGCTTCCCAGGTAGGCCTTCAGCATGCGCTCCATGCCTTTTGCGTATTCGCCGTCACAGACAAAGGTCTGCAACTCGAAACGCAGGGTCTTGATCTGAGCTTCATCGTGGCCGATTTCGGAGACCTTGGAGACGCCGTTGTTGAGCAATTCCAGCGTGATCGGATCACGGAAGTAGAGGTCGCGATTGCTCATGGGCTGATGAAGCTCTCTGCTGAAGTAATAGGGACGGCCATGTAATTGAAGCCATCGCGTGCATCCATGAAGCGATAGACGTTCCCGGCGTATTCGCCCGGAAACAGGATCAGCAGACGCCCGCGCACGCTGTCCTCGACGCGACTGACGAGGCTGGAGACGCGCATGAAATCGAACAACGTGGCCAGCCCCGTGACGGCGACCACGCTGGTTGTAACAGCGTCCTCGGCAGCACACGCCTGACGCACCCGTTCCACCGCCAGGTCTTCGAGTTCACTGTTGGCGCTGAAGTGCTCCGGTTCGGCGAAGATGGCCTCGCGGTATTCGTGTTGGGACAGCCACTCAGGGAGCAAATGGGTCAGATCGACCGTACTCCAGCCGTGGTGCGCCTCCAGAGTCAGCGCCTCGAACTGAGGGAGTCGCGCGCGGACACGGCGCTCTTCAGCCGGCGGGTACACGGCGAACCAGACCCGCTGCATGCCCGCGGTGTGAGCCGCCCAGGGCAAACGCACTTGGCGTGAGTAGTTGGATAGAAGGCGATCGATGGCGCTCATGGGCTTGGAGTCAGAAATTCAGCGAACAACGGGAAACCGATCTCAACCACCTCGCCCACGGCGCGCAGATTGAGTAGACCAGCCCTGTGGGCCTCCTGGGCCATTGCACGAGCACGATCGGCACCCAGATCCAGCAGCGCACACCATGGATTCGAGAAGACCGCCGCACCGTGGTAACCGGCGATATGCCCGAGGAAAAGAGCCATGGTCAGCGCCACGACGGTCGGTTTGATCTCCTGGCGGTACTTCTTGACGCTCCCTCTGAGGTGGCCAGCCTGGGCCCAACTCGAAGCAGCATTCTGGGTTGCCGTCTTGCTGCTCGCGGCCGAGTACTGATTCGGAAACGCAGTCTCAAACGACTCCACCAGCCGCTCCCGATCCACGCGCTCTCCCACCGATGCGTCGAGGACAGGCTGCGTCGTAGCGCGCAGCAGCTGATCGCGCGACCAGGCCACCTGCAATGCCAACAAGGGCAAGCTCTGCTGATCGACGGCATGCAATCTGCGCAGGAGCCCAAAGATCGGGACCGACTCATCGAGCGCGTACAGCTCCCGCAAGTGACGCAGCGACTTCAGCCGCGTGCTGTCGGTGGGCTTGCCCAGGGCGTTTCGGTCCAGGACCGCTGCCCGGTACACAGTAGCATCGGAGCCGAGCGGCACCGCAGCAAGCATCGTCTCCAACTCCGCCAGCATCATCGTGCGGCTGGCGTGCGCCCCACCGCCGGAGAACTTCATTCCGAAGGCTTCCAGAGTAGGCGTCGCAGTCGGGAAGCCTGGCGAAGATGTGCGGGAACCGTGCATGTTATTCACTGATGCGGTGGTGAGCAGGCAACAGGGTGATAGCACAGGACAGCGGCTGCCGCGCCGCTGTTACCTGCGTGGCATCCGACGTAGAGCGAAGCTACGTCGGCGGCGCATCACCAATATGCGTAGTCGAAAAGCGCGTCCAGCTCGGTGAAGTCGGCAAGCCCGAGCTCATGACGAACTTTCGCGGCGTCTCGGCAGAATTCGGCGTACATGGCGGCGTTGACAGTGGTTTTGCTTGGCTTCTCAGGATAGTTCGAGAAATTTGCCATTCGGAGCCCCGAAACCGCATTCTGGTTCATGACCGCAAATTTATTGTGGTCTATCGCATGAAGGATTTCGGTCAGTACATTGACCCCTGCCCTTGGTATTTCGCGGAACCAGTCGAACAGTATTTGGTAGGCCTCCTCCGGGGTTTCTGCGTTTGACGCCAGGATTTCCTGCAAAGCTCGCTGAAATTCTCGCGGCTTCTTTGCAATGATGTTCTTGCCTCTGTGCATGCCGCCGGAATGGAAGTACTGAATAAGTCGCTCGTATCCTGCCAGAAAAGATTCCGAGTTGATGTCCTCGACCGCTGCGAGCGCCGCCATTTCAGTCGCAGCCTCACGCAGGTTTTTCTCTCTATCGACCTTTTGCGCATCAAAACCACGAGGCGAAGTATCGCGCTTCATTTCGACCAGAAAGTCGTGAAGGGTCTCGAGGATTGCCGTCTCTGACCCACTCATACGGTCAAAGCGACGCTGGGCGAGGTTTTGGTTCATCTTGTTGACGTTGTGCAGGTGCTCGTATTCGTTGAGCATGGCAGGCGTCAATGGTACTATTTCTTCATCCTCCACCAGTTGGTCCAGATACTTGGTGACGCTTTGCGAAAGCCTATTGTCCGGATCATCGATCTGGGCAGACGCCTCATGGTTGTACAGCAACCCGCCGCCGGTCAGATTTGCAGATCCGATTAATATGGTAGTGCCGCTCTTACTGGATATTGCGTAGATCTTGGGGTGGAAGGTGTACTCTGAAACACTTACGTAGAAACGGAAATTCTCTTTGAATTCCTCAGCAAGCTTAAAGAGCTTCCTCAACAACTGCGGATCCGTCAAATAGAAGTCGAGCCCAACGACGACTCTCGCCTTCAGTCCCGTTGCCAAGCCGCGTTTGAGGCCAGGCAGGATGGAGTCGAGTCCGGAGATCTTTGCGAATGCGACCGCGCACTCCAAGTGGCTGGCGCCCTTCATCAGCTTTGTAAGAACCGCGCTATGGCATTGTTTTTCATCCACATTGATTAAGAGCTTGACAGCTTTTCGCTTGATCATTGTTGGCTCCCCCACTTGTTGCGCGTTGAACGAATCCCGTGGTGATGCTGGTCTTGCCTCTTTGCTCTCCGCACCGATGCGAACGGCGCGAGTAATCAGCGGATCGACCAGTGATCGACCCTGCAACAGCGCAACCCACCGCTTTGGAATTGCGCCTAACCCGTCGCGGATTCCGGCCAATCCGCCTGCAATGGCGGCAGTCGTGTCGGTGTCGTTGCCGAGTTGGATTGCTGCGCGAACCGCCGCCTTGTAAGGCCGACTTCGTATCGCCCAACGAGCTGACCAGAGGCTATCAAACACATACCCCGAGCCACTCGGGAGGTAACCGGCGTCCGGAACCAAGACCCGCTGGCACTCCGGAGCAAGATCGGCAGCGAAGCTTTGATAGGCGCGCGCACCGTCGGCACCTGACGCGAAGCGCGTGAGTATTTCGGCCGCGCGATTCCATGCGTCGTCGTCGCTCAGTTTCTGCCGCAGTCCGTCCGCCCACAGCACCAGCTGCGCACAGCAGAGCTGCGATCGCGGGTGCGCGTGCGTCGGCAGGCTCTGGCGCATGGCTTTGTCGATGAGATCGAAATCGGACTCGGTCTCGGGGTTGTGCAGCAGGGCGACCGGCAGCACGCGCATCAGTGAACCGTTTCCGTTCTCCCGCTCGGTATGGCCCCCGGCCAGATGTGGCGGGTGGCCGGCCTTGATCCGACCCAGCGCCCGGTACGTCTGGATGCCGACATCGAACACCCGACCGCCTGCCTGCAGGTGTGCCTCGTCATGCCAAAGCACAAGGCGGTTGGCAAAGTCGACGAGATCAAGTTCGGGGTGCTCGATCAAGGACTCGAACAGGCATAGCGCCTGCGAACCGTCATCGGACCAGGTGCCGGGTGCTACGCCCGGATGGCTGCGCCGGAATCCGGGCGGCGGCTCGAACTCGATCTGATCGGCAGGGGGAATCGAGGATGAGTCGTGGAACTCGTACGGCACGCCGAGGGCGTCACCGATGAGCAGACCGTAGAGACCCGAAGTGATGAAGTCCCGGTCGCGGCCCATTGCACGGTTCATGCGTTACCTCCGATTGGGCTTGGATGTTACGTGCTGCATGCACAGGCGACTTGATCTAACTCGCTTGAGGGCGAGCGGCTCGGACTAAACGAACCCGATAGTCCGACTCTCGCTGTCACGCTTGCCGGCCTGTTCTGCGGCCAGGGCTTCAACGAAGCTGAGCGCGTCGCCGGCACCTACCAGCCGGCGGCGGCGCAGCACCGTCTGGAAGTCACCCGGGGTCAAACGGTCCAGGCGCGACAGGCGCTTCGTGGCCTGCTCTTGCTGCTGGGCTGGCGCGGCGATGCCGTAGCGGACGATGCAATCGTCGAGCAGGGCAATCCGCTGGTCCGTGCGCAGGTAGCTCAGCTTGACCTTGATGTCGAAGCGTCGCAGCGCGGCGGCATCCAACTGATCAAACAGGTTGGTGCACATGACCAGCACGCCCTCGAAGCGCTCCATCTGAGTCAGCAGTTCGTTGACGTGGCTGATCTCCCAACTACGCTCAGCGCGCTGGCGGTCCTGCAGAAAGCTGTCCGCTTCGTCGATCAGCAGCACGGCGCTTTCGTCCTTGGCACGCTGGAAGGCCTTGGCCAGGTTCTTTTCGGTCTCGCCGATGTACTTGTCGATCAGATCGGATGCCCGACGCACCAGCAGCGGCATACCGATGCGCTCGGACAAGTGTTGGGCATAGGCGCTCTTGCCACTGCCCGGTGCGCCATAAAGGCAAAGCCGGCCGCTGCGTGTGATCACCAACTGATCGGCAACTGCGGCCAGATCAAGATCGGCGTTGATGAACTCCGGACGGTAGTGCCCAGGCAACGGTTGATGGTCCGGCGAGCTCTTCCGACCGGTGACCTTGCGCGCTTGCTCAAACACCTGGCGCAGCACCTTCTCGCGCTCGGCGAAGTCGCGGTTCTGCAGATGCGTTCCCGTTCGCGCGACACGTTCGATTTCGTCCGGCGCCAGGTCTTCGAGTTCCACCAGTTCGGCGCGCCAGCGCGTGCTGATCGCATCCGGCGGGAGCATCGAATCCAGCAGCCGATGCCGAACAGCCCGCGGTGGCGTCGGGACTTCGACAACCAGATCGAATCGGCGCAGGAACGCAGGATCGAGGTGGTCGACCTGGTTGGCGATCCAGATCGTCGGCACTGGGTTGGTTTCGAGCATGCGGTTGATCCAACCTTTGTGCAGCGCATCCTTGCTTTGGAAGAACCACGCGAACACCGGCGATGGAAACAGGTCCTCCGCCTCGTCGAAGATCATCAACGGGTGCTCGTGTTGGCGCAGCGCCTGCTGGCACAGTTGCAGCGACTCGACACGCGAATTGCCGTTGCGCGCGTCGCCGTCCTCGTCGACGAGAGGCACCTCGAAAGCGGCGGCGTTGACCTGTTGCGCCAGCAAGCGCGATAGCTGCGTTTTGCCGGTGCCGGGTGCGCCGTGCAGCAGCAAGTTGACGCCAGTCCGGCGCGTCGCGTACGCGTTGCGCAGGACATCGGCCAGCAGTTCGATCCGGACCGGAAGGTGGCTGTAGTCATCCATCGTCAACTGACTGGGCATCGCGGGCGCCAGGAAGTACGCCAGCGGATCACGATCGATGTTCTCAATATTGGTCAGCGCCTCCAGCAGGGGACGCAATGGCGGCGCCTCCAGGTCGCTGACCTGGAACCGGGCGCTGCGAACCAGGCGCATGCGATGCAGTGCAGAGTTGGGCCCAATTCGCCGTTGCAACTCCCGTGGCTTGATCTTCAGCAGGGTTGGGAGCAACTTTGCAATCACAGGATCGAAGCGCGTGTTGCTGTCGGGAAGTGTCTGCTGAAGCGCTTCATCGAAACGCAACAAGGCCATCACGCACAGCACATCGACATCGGCGTGCTCCAGTCCCAACTGTTGGCCGACACGCCTGGCGGCACGCAACATGGGGCGATCGACCAGATCTTGCAGGGCCTGAAGCCGGTCCTTCTCGATCGCTGTCAGAAAGCGCGAGAAGTCTTTGCGCCATTGAAGGCGGCCAGTTGGAACCACGACCAAGTCCAGGTCCCAGTCGGCGTCCGAAGCGCAACTGAGCTTCAATGCGGGTGCCGGGCACTCCAGGACATCCGTCGATGGGGTCCATTGTTCGAATCTGAGGCGATCCTGGGTGCGCTCAAGATCGTACGTGCGCCGCGGCCGGCCCTCCAGTACCTTGAGTCCACGTACCAGGCACAGATCAGCCCAAAGCGCGACCTCACCATCGGGGCGAGGCCAGGTGATCTTGAGCGTCAGTTGTTCGCCAATTCCTCGTGCCATGACGTTGCCCCCGTGCAGTGCTGATGGGGTTGAGCATGGGGGTGACTCGCGACAGTTTGCGTCGCACCTGGCGGTGCGCGCCGCTACCGTCCAGGGCTTCGATGCGGGGTACGCTCGGGCGCTTCAAATCTGTGGCCCGTCGAGCTAATGCAGTGCACGTCGAGTCGTGCCGGGATACGCTTGTGTTGACGTCAACAAGAGGCGAAAGACGATGGCGGTTGAATGGAAGGACGCTGGCGACGTTGTTGCGAAAGTGGGCGAGACGTTCATGATCGACGTGTTCAAGAACTCTGGCGTTGGTACCCGCGTTCGCTTCGGATTGATGGGAAAGGGCGCATTGCCGAACTACCAGGTAGAAGTAGACGGCCAACTGCGTGCTTTCTTCCGAGGCAGTTCGCACAAAGAGTGGACCGGCGACGCGAAGGAGTTTGATAGCCACAGATTGTCGATCGACTTTCCCTATGAAGACCTGCATGACGCCT
This sequence comes from Xanthomonas sp., assembly GCA_020693165.1. GTDB lineage: Bacteria > Pseudomonadota > Gammaproteobacteria > Xanthomonadales > SZUA-5 > JADKFD01. Next base: position 22,437 of record JAIMJQ010000044.1, read on the forward strand.
TCCTGCGCCAGTACCGCACGGCGAGGAAGACGGCTCGCGCCAAAACTTGATCAGGTGTCCTCCTCCGTACCGAAGTGCACCGCGTCGCCGAAGCCAGCCAGAAACGTGTCGAGCCGGTGATTCGGTGCGATGGTGACGCTCACCCGGTGATAGCCGTCCGCATCGGGGGTGGGGTCGATCTTCTGGTCCTTGGCGATCGGCAGTTCTTCGAGTTCGATCTTTCGATCTGCATGGATCCAGAACTCGAGCCGTTGAACCTCGTCATAGGGCCAGTGGAACTGGCGCGAGACGTGTGCCTTGAAATCGAAGGGTTCGATGGTGCGCGCCGACGCGGGTAGCACTTCCGGATTGCGCATGCGCATCAGCGCTAGGTGCCGCGGGTCGGTGTATTTATCCACCGTGGCGACGAGGTAGAGCAGGTAGCCGTCCTGGACGAGGCCGAGCGGGTGCAGCGTTCGCAATTTCCAGCCGGTCTCGCTGCGATTGCGGTACTCAACTTGTAGTTGCTGTCGCTTCCACAGTGCCTCACTCACGGCTTCAAAGACGCCCGGCTGGATCCGCAACGGGAATCGCTGCGGCCCCGGAGGCAGCGCAACCACGTGGTCCAACCACCAAGCCACGTTGCCGTTGGGGTTCCTCGCCAGATCGGCACGGGCTCGGCGCTCTTCGTCGGCCAATTGCTTCGCCAGCGACGGCGGCAGCAAGTGATGCGCCATGCGATGCAGCAACAGCGTCTCGACTATCACCGATTCGCGATGCGCGTGCGTCATCAGGGGATGCGCGCGGACCCACGACCAGTAGTAGCCGCTGGAGCGATCGCCATCCCGCAGGATCGGCGGCTCGGGCTGATCAGCCAAGTTGGCCAACCCGCGTTCAACCGAGCGCTTTTCGAGTGGCTTGCCGCTGAGATTGAGGCGCTCGACGATGCTGGCGGTGCTGTGGCGCCCCTGCGTGGGAATTGCGCCGAGCAGGCGGATGACGGCTTGGTAGCTCACAGAATTGATTCTCCGAGGGTCGAGACTATTGCGCGGGGCGCGCGTCAAGGACAGGCGTAGTCTTTTTCCGGTCTCCGACGCTTTTCGTCGCAGTCTTGCCTCATGAATACACGCACTTTGAAACCAACTGGAGCCCACTAATGTCGATCGCGCAGAATCTTGCCAACGCCCTGCATCGCTTTAACGCCAAGGAGCGCAACTTCCTTATGAGGTTTGCGCTTCTCGGGGAGACCAATCCCGGGCCACTAAGACAATCGGTCCAGTGGGTACATGAGAACTTCTTCGAAGCGCTGAGGACTGCCTTGGCCGGCGCTCCCGCTGGCGGTGAATTCGGCTCGGCAATTGAGCTCTCGGAGACTGCTCGCTGCGTCTACGCCGCGATGGATTACCACCTGGATTGGCTCCATGCAGCGATTTCCTCTTCGATCATTACAACTTCGTGCAGCGATACCGGCGCCATCGGCAGCTACAAACGTGTGCCAAAGAAAGCCGGGCTGACTAGCGTCGAGCGAATTCAGCATGATGTCATGGGCACCTTGGAAGACATCGACTTGGCGCTGGTTATCGAAGATGGGGCTATGACCTATCTCGTGCTGATTGAAGCAAAGGGCGAGTCATCTTTCTCTCGGGCGCAGTTGGCATCGAAACTCTCGCGACTCAAACTGATCCTTGATTCCGAACACGTACTGCGACTGGACCCGCTGCGGTGCGTACTGGTCTTGATGGCACCCGAGGACAAGCTGCAGTTGGGCGGCAGCGTTACGTACGCTGACCTCGCAAAGTACCGCAAGCCGGTCACGGGAACGGCGCTGGAAGCCTTGAACGATCCACCAGCGCGGTTGGGCAACGTCATCGTGCGAATGCCCATGCGCAACTACCCGGACACGCTCGACCTAGTGAAACGCTGCGAGTCCGATAGCGAACCTCGTGGCAGCGCCGATCTGACTCATTGGAAAGTCGATAGGCGTCGACGCCCAAAGTCAACGGGACGCAAGTAATTGATCGACTTCGCACTGTGCACTCACAGAGGATCATCAATCGAACAGCAGGATGCGCTCCTCGTCGGAAATCGGGTCCTCCAGTCGGCACACATGCTTTACGCCGCGGAAGTCGATGCAAACGATTTGCTCATTGCGGTTGCCGACGGCGTTGCCACGAGCCCGTCGGCTTCGCTGGCAAGTCGTCGATATCTGGCGGCGTTGGCAAAAGTGAGCGCACATGCGGCCGGTCAGCCGATGACTGCCCGTCACGTTCGCGCCGCGCACCAACTGTTCTGCGACGAACTCACCCGCAAGCGCTCAAGCTACGGCGCGTCAACGACGCTGGTCGCCGCGCACATCATCGGTCGGCGGGTTGCAGTCTTGAACGTCGGCGACAGCCGCGCGTATCGGCGCTCGGTGTCAGGTGATGTTGTGCAGATCAGCCGCGATCACACCGAGCTGAATCGATTGCGCGAATCCGGGATCGCAGCAGCGGGCGTGGAGTACGGCAGCATCTACGACGCCCTGAGCGACTGCTTGGTTGCCGATCCGGAGGAGATGGGTTTCGCCATCCATTGCGAGTCGCTGGAACTGCAAGACGGTGACCTGCTGATCCTCTGCAGCGACGGCGTTCACGACGTCCTGGGAGACGTCGCTTGGCGCGCACTTATCGCGGAGCACGCGGCGCCTCAGGCGCTGGTCCAGCAGACGCGACAACGCGTGTTCGCCGCTGGCGCTCCCGACAATTTCTCCGTCATCGCCGTGCGCGTCGAAGGCGATCACGGCCAT
>JAIMJQ010000045.1:0-7686 GCA_020693165.1 Xanthomonas sp.
CCACTGCCTGGTTTTCCTGCGCGCCAGTGCAGAGCAAAGAAGAGTCGCTGGATTGCTTCGTCGCTTCGCTCCTCGCAATGACGAATCAACGACTTACGATATCGGTTCATGGAAAGCAGAGCTGGTTCCGCTGCTTCTGCCGCGCACCGAGCCGAGCAAGCGGGTTAACCCCACTTGGCGCATCGGCGCGTTCTTCGGATCACACCGGTCGACTCGACCGGCACCCGTCCGAAGGAGTTCGCCGCCATGACCACGATCCGTCCGTTGCCCCTGGTACTCGCATTGACCACCGCGCTGGCGCTCGGCGCCTGCGCCCGAGACGCTGCGTCGCCGGAGGTAGGCGCCGACCGGCGCAACGATCAGCCTGCGCGTGCCCAGTTGGCGCGCGAAGCCGACGAGGTTCGCCAGCGCGAAGAAGCGCCAGCGAAGGTCAAGGTCGAAGGACAGGCGCAGCCGATGCCGATGGCGCCGCCGGCGCCGATGGTCGCCGATGCCGTGGCTTCCCGCAAAGCAGTGGTCGGCGCGATCTCCGTGCCGACCTCGCAGCCGCCGTCGGGTCCGGCCAACCGGACCGGAGTCGGCGAGCCCACCGACACCGAGCGCTATGCCGAGATTGCCGTCAATCCGGTGATCGCGGTCGCCAAAGAGCCGGTTTCGACCTTCTCCATCGACGTCGACACCGGCGCCTACAGCAACGCACGCCGCTTCCTGGTCCAGGGGTCGCTGCCGCCGACCGATGCCGTGCGCATCGAGGAGTTCATCAACTACTTCGACTATCAATACCCGACGCCGGACAGCCTCGATCAGCCGTTCACTGTCAGCACCGAACTGGCGAAGGCGCCGTGGAATGCCGATCGCTGGCTGCTGCAAGTCGGGCTCAAGGGTTATGAAGTGCCGTTCGACCAGCTTCCGGCCAGCAACCTGGTGTTCCTGCTGGACGTCTCCGGTTCGATGATGGAGCCGAACAAGCTGCCGCTGGTAAAGACCGCGCTCGGCATGGTGGTCGAGCAGATGCGGCCGCAGGACACCATCGCCATCGTCGTCTACGCGGGCGCCGCGGGCCTCGTGCTGCCCGCCACCAAGGGCAGCGACAAGGCGACCATCCTGGCTGCGCTCGATGCATTGCAGGCCGGCGGGTCGACCAATGGCGGGCAGGGCATCCAGCTCGCCTACCAGGTGGCGCGCGAGCAGTTCGTCGAGGGCGGCGTCAATCGCGTGATCCTCGCCACCGACGGCGATTTCAACGTCGGCCTGGTCGACCAGCAGGACCTCGAAGACCTGGTGACGCGCGAACGCAAGAGCGGCATTGCGCTGACCACGCTCGGCTTCGGCCAGGGTAACTACAATGACCAGATCGCCGAGCGTCTGGCCGACCTCGGCAACGGCAATCACGCCTACATCGATACCGAGCGCGAGGCGCGCAAGGTGCTGGTCAAGGAACTGGGTGCCAACCTGCTGACCATCGCCAAGGACGTCAAGATCCAGATCGAGTTCAACCCGGCGGTGGTCGCCGAATATCGCCTGATCGGCTACGAGAACCGCATGCTGGCGACCGAGGATTTCAACAACGATGCGGTCGACGCCGGCGAGATCGGCGCCGGCCACACGGTCACCGCGCTCTACGAGCTGACGCCGGTCGGGTCAGCGGCGACACGTCTGCCGCCGCTGCGCTATGGCGCGGACGACAAGGCCAAGGCAGTTGGCAACGAGATCGCCTTCCTGAAGCTGCGCTACAAGCGTCCCGACGAGGACCAGAGCAGCCTGATCGAACAGGCTGTCGCGAAGCCGAAGACGATCGGCGAAGGCTCGACCCAGTTGCAGTTCGCCGCGGCTGTCGCCGCCTTCGGCGAGGCGCTGCGCGGCGGCAAGTATCTGGATGGCTACGACTATTCGGCGATCGCGGCACTGGCGCAGTCGCACATCGGACGCGATCCCTATGGCATGAATGCCGAACTGGTCGAGTTGATCGGCAAGGCGGCGGCGCTGGGCGGTGGCGACCAGGGGCAGATCGCGATTGCCCGGTAGTCGACCGGCGAAACAACATCGGGGCCTGCCGGCCCCGATGTTGTTTCTGTGGGAGTGGGCCGGTCCCGTGATTCTTGACAGTGTGGGAGCGACCTTGTGTCGCGAGCTCTGGTTGCCAAAGCTCGCGACACAAGGTCGCTCCCACAATCAAGGCGCAGTTCGCGACACAAGGTCGCTCCCAGTGCGCCATCGCCGCTATGCCATCACCGCCCGGAACGCATCGCGCGTCAGGTTCTCCGGCGCGCTTTGGGTCACATGCACATCGTCCTCGATGCGAATGCCGCCGTAGGGCAACATCGCCTCGACCCCTGCCCAGTTGATCGCCGCAGCATCGGCAGACGCGCGCAGCTTGGCCAGCAGCATCGGTATGAAGTAAATGCCCGGTTCGATGGTCAGCACATGTCCGGGTTCCAGCGTGCGCGTCAGACGCAGGTACGGATGGCCCGCCGGCTTGTCGATGCTGCCGCCGGATTCATCGCGCTGGAAGCCGCCGACGTCATGCACCTGCAGGCCGAGGAAGTGGCCGAGGCCGTGCGGGAAGAACACACTGGTGACGCCGCGTTCGACCTGCGACTCGGGCGTCATCCTCACCAGTCCGCTCTGCTGCAGGATGGCGCCGATGCGACGGTGGCATTCGACGTGCAGATCGCGGTAATCGCGACCTGCGCGAACCTCATCGACGATGCCCTGCTGCATGCGGTCGACAGCGTCGATCAGTTCTGCGAAGGCGCCCGGTTCGCGCGCATAGGTGCGGGTGATGTCGCTGGCGTAGCCGGCATCGCTGCCGCCGGCGTCGATCAGGAAGCTGCGCGAGCGGGTCGGGTGCGGCGCCGGCGTGTGGTGGTAGTGCAGAATCGCGCCGTGCTCGTTGAGGGCGACGATGTTGGCGTACGGGAGTTCGTGCTCGGTGTGGCATGCCGCCGCGCAGTATTCGAGGTGGATCTGGTGCTCGGACAGGCCTTCGTGAAAGGCCTCCATCGCTGCGATATGGCCGCTGGCGCCGCGCCGGCTGGCGTTGCGCATGCGCGCGATCTCGTAGGGCGTCTTGCGCGCGCGGTGGTAGTGCAGATAGTTGATCACCGCATCCGGGTTGTTCGGTACGCAGCCGTCGATGGCAGCGTTCGCCTCGCCGATGATCGCCGCGCGCGAGAGGTCGTCCGGCAACTGCGCCCGTGCCTGCTCCGGCTCGCGGATTACCCTGAGATCGAACTGCTCGGTCCAGAAGCCCGCCGGCGCCGCCGGCGGCTCATGCCAGTAGTCCTCGGGCTGGTAATACGCCAGCACTGGGCGCTGGCCGGGCGTATAGGCAATCCAGCTCGATGGATGGCGGGCGAGCGGTACCCACGCCAGGAAATGCGGATTCGGTCGGAACGGATAGGTCTGGTCGTCCAGAAACCCGTAGTGCTCCACGCCGCTCGGGATCAGCAGGTGGTCGAGACCGGCGCGCTGCAGTGCCGCGTCGGCGCGGCGCAATTGTTCGCGCAGGTGATCCGGGTATAGCTCGGCCGGTGACATGGGTGGCCTCGGTGACGGTTGCGGCGATGGTGCGACTTTACGAGAGCCGGGCGGCAAGAGCCAGTGAGGGCGAGCTGTTGTGGGTCCAGGCTTGTCTGGACGCTCTTCAGCATCCGGGCAACAGCGTCCAGACAAGTCTGGACCTACCAGAGCAATCAGGGCAAAAGCGGCCAGACGAGTCTGGACCTACCAGAGCAATCCGGGCAAAAGCGTCCAGACGAGTCTGGACCTACCAGAGCAATCCGGGCAAAAGCGTCCAGACAAGTCTGGACCTACCAAAGCGTCCGGCAAAGAGTGCCGGCCTACCGAAGGCCTTGCAGTCTCACCGCGACTCGGTTGCACCGCCCGCCTGATGCAATGCAACATCGGCGGATTGGAGGATCCCATGCCCGATTCGATGCCTGATTACCTGCGCGCGGTGCTGACGTCGCGCGTCTACGAGGTGGCGATCGAGTCGCCGCTGACCGAATTGCGGCGCCTGTCGCGGCGCAGCGGTCATTGCGTGTTGCTCAAGCGCGAGGACCTGCAGCCGGTGTTCTCGTTCAAGCTGCGCGGCGCCTACAACAAGATGGCCGGCCTCAGCGAGGCCGAGCGTGCGGTCGGGGTGCTGGCGGTCTCCGCAGGAAACCACGCCCAGGGTGTGGCTTTGGCTGCACGCGAACTCGGCTGCAAGGCGACCATCGTGATGCCGGGGACGACGCCTTCGATCAAGGTCGATGCGGTAGCCGCGTATGGCGCCGAGATCATCCTGGAAGGCGATGGCTACGATGCGGCGGCGGCGGTGGGCCGGCGCATCGCGGCGGAACGCGGGCTCACCTTCGTCCATCCTTACGACGATCCGGCGGTGATCGCGGGACAGGGCACGGTGGCGATGGAGCTGCTGCGCCAGCATGCGGGCACGCTCGATGCCGTGTTCATTCCGGTTGGCGGCGGTGGCCTCGCGGCTGGCATGGCCGCCTACATCAAGGCGCTGCGCCCGGAGATCAAGGTGATTGGCGTCGAACCCATCGATGCGGCCTGCCTCGACGCGGCGCTCAAGGCAGGCGAGCCGGTAACCCTGGACCAGGTCGGCCTGTTCGTCGACGGCGTGGCGGTGAAGCGCATTGGCGACCACACGTTCAAGGTGCTGAAGCAGCACATCGACGCGATGGTGCTGGTCGGCACCGACGAAATCTGCGCGGCGATCAAGGACGTCTTCGACGACACCCGCGTGGTGCTGGAACCGGCCGGCGCGCTGGCGCTCGCCGGGCTCAAGCGCTATGCGGAGGGCCTGGCTGCGCCCGGCGCGACGTTGTGCGCGGTGGCCAGTGGCGCCAATGTGAATTTCGACCGATTGCGGCATATCGCCGAGCGCGCCGAGATCGGCGAGGCGCACGAGGCGGTGTTCGGCGTCGCCATTCCCGAGCAGCCCGGCAGCTTCCTCAACTTCTGTCGCGCGCTCGGTCCGCGCAGTGTCACCGAATTCAACTATCGCTGCACGCCGGATGCCTCCGCGCAAATCTATGTCGGCATTGCGCTGCGCCGCGGCGCGGATGAGCGCGCCGAGGTCGCCGCGCACCTGGCCGCTGCGGGCTACGCGGTTACCGACTACACCGACAACGAGCTGGCGAAGCTGCACGTGCGCCATATGGTCGGTGGTCGCGCCGCGATCAACGGTCGCGAACGCGTCTACCGCTTCGAGTTTCCCGAGCGGCCGGGCGCGCTGCTGCGCTTTCTCGAACAGTTGGGTACGCGCTGGAACATCACGCTGTTCCACTACCGCAGTCACGGCGCCGCTTACGGGCGCGTGTTTGCCGGCATCGAGGTCGCCGACCCCGGCGACGAGCGCGATTTGCGCGCGAATCTCGACGCCCTCGGCTTCGATTGCGTCGATGAAACCGACAATCCGGTGGTGCGTCAGTTCTTGCGGGTTTGAGGGCTGCGTTCGCTCGGGTAGTCCGAGCTTGCTCCGCTGCTCTTTGCCATTTGTCGAGCGGAGCTTGCTCCGCTGCTCGTTGCCATTTGCAGAGCGGAGCTTGCTCCGCTGCTCTTCCGCGAGCCCCAGCCGAGCAAGCTCGGCGCTACAAAAGCATCGCAGTCGGCGCCCCGTCGATGCGGCTATATTCCAAGCATCGCGCATTGCAGGGGTGCTCATGTCAATTGACGCCGGTCAGCTAAGGCACTTGTATCCGCTCGATTCCCTGCGCCCGGAACACCTCGATGTGATCGCGCGCGAGGTCGAGTCGGCTGAGTATGGCAACGGCCAGGTACTGTTCCGCGCCGGCGATCAGGATGAAGTGACCCACTACCTGCTTGCGGGCGACATCGCTGCAGTCTATCCGGACGGCAAGCGCAAAGAGATCAGCGCCAATTCGCTGCAGGGACGCTACCCGATCGGCGATCTGATGCCGCGCCGATTCACGGCGACGATCCAGTCGCTGACCGCGAGCACGGTGTCGCTCGACCGGCGCTTCCTCGAAAAGCTGATCACCTTCGACCAGTTGACCCGCCAGTTGGGTTTCAAGCTGCTCGACAAGCACCCGGACGGCAATCGCTGGATTTTTCGTCTGTTGCAGAACAACGCCATGCGCAAGGTTCCGGCGGGCAATCTCGAGCGACTGTTTGCGCGTTTCGAGGAAATCAGCGTCGACGCCAACCAGACGATCATCCGTGAGGGCGACGACGGCGACTACTATTACGTGATCAAGGATGGCGCGGCGAGCGTGACCCAAGCTGGCGATGGCGATCCCGCGGTGGTCGCTTACCTGGTGCGCGGCGACAGCTTCGGCGAGGACGCGCTGCTGTCGAACGGCGTTCGCAATGCGTCGGTGACGATGATGAAGGCCGGCAAGCTGATGCGCTTGCGCAAGAGCGATTTCAGCGAGTTGCTCAAGCAGCCCACGGTGGAGTGGCTGACACCCGGCAAGGCCTCGATCCTGGTGCGCCAGGGCGCAGGTGTCATCGATGTGCGCCTGCCCGAGGAGTTCGACGAGCGCGCGATCAAGGGCGCGTTGAACATGCCGTTGTATCGATTGCGCGAGTTCACGCCGGATCTCGATCGCGACAGGTCCTACGTTTGCTACTGCAACACCGGCGAGCGCAGCGCCGCCGCAGCCTTCATTCTGACCAAGCTCGGATTCGAAGCCTTCGCGTTGGCCGGCGGATTGTCGGCAATGGTGAAGCAGGTAAACAAGAAGGGGTAGGAAGCGCGTTGTTGGTTGCTGGCAGCAGCGGTGGCGGCGTGCGTGCCTTTACCAGCAACCAGCAACCGTCTTCATTGTCCTTCGCCGATTCTCACCTGCACCTCCAGCGTCTCTGCCAGGCCTCCATGGCGCACGCCGCGCACCGGCGCAGCATCGCGGTAGTCGCGGCCCACCGCGACGCGCACATAGCGCTCGTCGGGACAGATTCGGTTGGCTGCGTCGAAGCCGACCCAGCCGAGTTGGCTGACGTGGACTTCGGCCCAGGCATGGCTTGCGGCGACGCCCTCTGCGGAAGCGCACAAGTAGCCACTGACATAGCGCGCCGGAAAGCCGAGCGCGCGGGCCGCAGCAATCAGCACATGGGCATGGTCCTGGCAGACGCCGGCGCCATGCGCGAGCGCTTCTGCAGCAGAGGTGGCAACGTGCGTGCTGGCAGTCTGGTAGTCGACGCGCTCGCGCACACTGGCGCAAAGCCGGTGCAACTGGGCGACCTCGCCGCCGCTACGGTCGGCATGGGCGTCCGCCAGCGCCTGCAGCGCCGGATCGATGGCGGTCAGTTCGGTCGGATTGAGATAGAACAGCGGCGGCAGCGACTCGACGGCATCGCCGAGCACGCCTTTTCGATCCTGGGTATCAACCTCCGCGTGCACCACGATCGACAGCGCCGCCACCGGACCGTCGATCACATGCGTCGCGGCCGGATTGCCGAAGCCGTCGCGACAGGTCGGCCGGACCTTGCGGCCGTCGATCTCGACGCGCCAGTCGCGGATCACCTGGCCGCCGCCGGGAATCGGCCACAGACGCAGCGCCTGGAACACGCGACTGGCGGCTTCGCCATATCGATAGAGCGTGCCGTGGTGGATGGTCAGGTGCATGCGCGGGTCCGAGCGAGGGCGGTGGCGGTCCCGGATTGCCTCCCGGATCGGGCTGTTGGCGAGACAAAAAGCGGGGCAGGGGGCAGGGG
>JAIMJQ010000045.1:7730-15308 GCA_020693165.1 Xanthomonas sp.
GGGGTACGCGATCCCGGCGGCCTGATTCCTTGTCACCCAAAGGGGCAGGGGGCGGGGGGCACCGTCGCGCACTGTCTGGTTGCGACGCGGGACGTGGGGCGTCGCCTCTGCAATGTGATCTGCAATCAGCTTGAATCAGGTGCGCTCGCTTCGGTGGGACAGGTCCAACGCAAAGCCACACCCCCGCCGCACGGCTCGATCGAGCGACGCGGCAGGTCCCCTGCCACCTGCCCCGTGCCCCGCTTTTCCGCTTCTGCAGTGCGCCCCTAGAACAAATACCCATTGGCAATCTCCCGCCCCAGTTCGTCGTTGCGCTCGATGACATCGGTCAGGTACTCGTGCAGGCCGCAGCTGAAGATGTGGTCGATGCGCCCGAAACGCAGTTGCGCGTAGAGCGAGTGCGCCAGACGCTTGCCCTCGGCGCTGCGTTGCGGATCCTGACCGCTGATCTTGTCCAGTTGGGTAGTGACCTGCTCGAAGCAGAACACCAGCGAGCGCGGAAATTCTGGCCTCAGGATCATCAGTTCGGCGACGTTGATTGGCGTCACCTGGCCTTTGAACAACACCCGGTAGGCGCGGCGAGCGCCGACCACGCGCAGGATCGCGAGCCACTGGTAATAGTCGACCAGACCACCCACATCCTCCGGATTCGGCAGGCGCACGTGGTATTTGACGTCGAGCAGGCGCGCGCTGTTGTCGGCGCGCTCGAGGAACTGTCCGAGTCGGGTGAAATGGAACCCATCGGCGCGCAACATGGTGCTGGTGTAAACGCCATGGAACAGCCGTGAGCGTACCTTGACCCAGTCGAGAAAGGTGGCGACACGGTCGTCGTCCAGCTGGCTCGGGTCGAAGCCGCGCAACTCCAGCCAGGTGGAATTGACCGCGTCCCACATGTCGGCCGTCAGTGCCGTGCGCACGGTGCGCGCATTGCGCCGGGCGGTCTCGATGCAGCTGACGATCGACGATGGATTGCGTGTGTCAAAGGCCAGGTAGTGGATGACCGCCGCCGCCGAAACCTGCTCGTGCTCGGCGGCGAATGCATCCTGGCAACCCGCGGCGATGATCGCCGACTCCCACTCGCTGCTGCGATCGGCGTCCACGCGCGCTGCACTCATGTGCCCGGCGCCCTGCAGCAGGCGCGCCACATAGTCGGCACGTTCCAGGTAGCGGGCCAGCCAGAACAGACTTTCGGCAGTGCGCGCGAGCATCAGCCCTCCAACACCCAGGTATCTTTGGTGCCTCCGCCCTGGGAGGAATTGACCACCAGCGACCCCTCGCGTAGCGCCACTCGAGTGAGTCCGCCCGGCACGATGCGGATACGATCGCCGCCACTGAGCACGAACGGACGCAGGTCGACATGGCGCGGCGCGATGCCCTGTTCGACGAAGGTCGGTACGGTGGACAGCGCCAGCGTCGGCTGCGCGATATAGTCGTTCGGGCGCGCTTTCAGCAGCGCGGCGAATTCGTCCAGCTGCGCGCGCGTCGCATGCGGGCCGACCAGCATGCCGTAGCCGCCGGAGCCGTGCACCGCCTTGACCACCAGTTGGTCGAGGTGCGCCAGCACATACTTCAGATCGTCCGGCAGGCGGCAATCGTAAGTCGGTACATTGGACAACAGCGGTTCTTCGCCGAGATAGAAACGGATCATCTCCGGCACATGGATGTAGACCGCCTTGTCGTCGGCGATGCCGGCGCCGATCGCATTGGCCAGATTGACGTTGCCGGCGCGGTAGGCGAAATACAGCCCGGGCACGCCGAGCATGGAGTCCGGATTGAACACCAACGGGTCGATGTAGTCGTCATCGATGCGCCGGTAGATCACGTCGACGCGCGCCAGTCCGCGCGTGGTGCGCATGTAGCAGACATCGCCCTGCACCAGCAGGTCCTCGCCCTCGACCAGCTCGATGCCCATCTCATCGGCAAGAAAGGCGTGTTCGTAGTAGGCGCTGTTGTGGATTCCGGGCGTCAGCAACACCACCGTCGGCTCGCCGCGGCAGTTCGGCGGCGGCACCGAACGCAGGGTCTCCAGCAACTCGTCCGGATAGTGGGCTACCGGCGCCACCGACGCGCGCCGGAACAGATCCGGGAACAACCGCAGCATGACCTCGCGGTTTTCGACCATGTAGGACACGCCCGATGGCGTGCGGCAGTTGTCCTCCAGCACGTAGTACTGGTCGGGTCCGGTACGCACCATATCGATGCCGGCGATATGCGAGTAGATGTGGCTGGGCAGGTCAAAGCCGGCCATCTCCGGCCGGAACTGCGAGTTGTTGATCACCAGTTGTTTGGGCACGCGGCCGGCGCGCAGGATCTCGCGGCCGTGGTAGACGTCGTGGATAAAAGCATTCAGCGCCTTCACGCGCTGCTCCAGGCCGCGTTTCAGCCGTTGCCACTCGGCTTGCGCCAACACCCGGGGAATCAGGTCGAACGGGATCAGCCGCTCGGGATCGCCGCCCTCGGTATAAACCGCGAAGGTGATGCCGATGCGCCGAAACAAGCCCTCGGCCTCGCGACGCTTCAGCGTCAACTGCTCGTGCGGCAGCGACTTCAGCCAGGCTTCGACCAGCGCGTAGGGCGCGCGCGTCTCGCCCGGGCAACCCATTTCGTCGAAGACCACCGTGTCGCCGCTCATCGTGGATTCCTGTAGTCGCGGTCCGAGCGTGCCGAGGGTCGCCCGGCGCGTCAAGCGCTGGGCGCGAAAAAACCGCTCGGTGCCCCGCGTTGGTGCGTGGCGCACGGTGTGCTGACCGAGATGCACCATTGCGGACGCACCGGTCTGCGGGCTCTGGTGGGTTCGAAGTTTGTTCGAACGCTCGTGCTTCGATTCGCGAAGAGCGTCCGGACAAGGTCCGGGCCCACGGTTTGCGGCCAGTCGTGGAGCAATCGCACCACGCTCGCGGCCCTACAACTTCGCCGCCACCCGCTGCATTCGAGAGACCTGCCATGTCCCGCCCCGATCCGTTGCCGGGCAACGGTGCGACCACTCATCCCGCAGACGATCTGCGCGGCGTCGGTCGTCTGGCCATCGATGCGGTGACCGGCGTCACCGATCTGGTCGAGGCCATGCATCGCACCATCAGCGGCGTCGCGCCGCCGCTCGGCGAGCCCTTGTCCGGTCCGACCGGCGGTATCGCCGGCCTGGTCTATCGCAGTGTTCGCGGGGCGACCCGGCTGGTCGGGCGCGGTATCGACAGTGCGCTTGCAGCGGCTTCGCCGTTGCTTGGTGCCGCGCAACCGATGCCGCTGCGGGATGCCGCGGTTGCGGCATTGAACGGCGTCTATGGCGACCATCTGGTGCGCAGTGCCAATCCATTGGCGATCCCGATGGCGCTGCGCCGCAACGCGCAGCCACTGCATCTCGACGCGGAAACGCTGCGACGCTCGCTGCCGGATATCGGCCCGCATCTGCTGATCGCCATCCACGGCCTGTGCATGAACGATCGCCAGTGGCTGCGCAACGGCCATGACCATGCCGCGGCTCTCGCCAGTGCGTATGGCTACACGCCGCTTTACCTGCATTACAACAGCGGTCGCCACGTCGCCGACAACGGGCGCGAACTCGCCGAACTGATCGAGCAACTGGTGGCGTCGTGGCCAGTTCCGGTCGAGTCGCTGACGCTGCTCGGGCACAGCATGGGTGGCCTGCTCGCGCGCAGCGCGGTGCACCATGCGCAGCAACAGGGTCTCGCCTGGACCGGAAAGCTGCGTGCGATCGCCTTTCTCGGCACGCCGCACCACGGCGCGCCGCTGGAGCGCGCCGGCAACTGGTTCGACACGCTGCTGAGCCAGAGCCCTTACAGCGCACCATTCCTGCGCCTCGGCGACAGCCGCAGCGCCGGCATCAAGGACCTGCGCTTCGGCCATATCACCGACGCGACGCCGCGCGGACGCCACCGCCACGACACCCGCGAACCGGTGCCGTTGCCCAAAGGCGTACGCTGTTTCGCCATTGCCGCCAGCCGCGGACGCGCCGATCGCCCGCTGGCCAAATTGCCCAGCGACGGCCTGGTGCCAATCGCCAGTGCGCTCGGTCAGCACCAGGATGCGTCGCACAGCCTCGCCATCCCCGCGGCGCACCAGTGGATCGCCCACGCGTGCAGCCATTTCGACCTGCTCAGCCGCGCTGATGTCTACGCCCGGTTGCACCAATGGTTGGCGTTGTAGGCAGGAGACGGCTACATCGCCGCCGGAACTCGTACAACACGCGCATAGGCCACAAGTTTTTTGTCGGCTAACAGCGTCTTTACGCAATCGCCGCGCCCGCTTCGCCAGTATGGTGTCTTGTCGCCCCTCACTTGCCGGCTCATGCGAACCAGGATTCTTGCTGCGCTGTTGCTGCTGCATGCGGCGCACGCCACCGCCCAAACCGACGCACCACCACCCGCCGAGGCGCCGCCCATCGAAGCGGCAACCGCCGGCACGCAACTGTTCGACGCCATGGTCGTCAGCGGCGTCCAGCCCGGCCCCGGCCTGTGGCGGGTGTCAAAGGGCGAGAACGTGTTGTGGGTACTCGGCACGTTGACGCCGCTGCCGAAGAAGATGGAGTGGGTGTCGCGCGAGGTCGAGCAGGTAATCGCCGAGTCGCAGGAGGTGCTGCTCGGCCCCGGCGCCACCTTGAAGAACAAGATCGGCATGTTCCGTGGCCTGCTGCTGCTGCCGGCGGCCCTGGGTTCGCGCAAGAATCCAGATGGCGAGAAACTGGTCGAAATCGTTCCCGCGCAGTTGTACGCGCGCTGGACTCCGCTGAAGCTCAAGTATGTCGGACGCAGCCGCGGCATCGAGAAGCAGCGGCCGCTGTTTGCGGCATTGAAACTCTACGACAAGGCGATCAAGAAAAACCGCATGACCCAGGAGAGCGTGGTCCTTCCGTTGGTCCAGAAGATCGCGAAGAAGCACAAGGTGCCGGTCAATCGCCCGGAAATCGAAATCGATATCGGCAATCCGCGCGAGGCAATCAATGACTTCGCCGACAGTCGTCTCGATGATCTGGATTGCTTCGCGGGGACGCTCGATCGCCTCGAAACCGACCTCGAAACCATGCGCGAGCGCGCCAATGCGTGGGCAACCGGCGACATCGAGGCGCTGCGTTCGCTGCCGTTCACCGACCAGAACCAGATTTGCGCCGATGCCATTCTGCACGCGGGCGTCACCCGCGAACTCGGCCTGGCCGATCTGCGCGAACGCCTCGCCACGGCGTGGCTGGATGCAGCGGAGAAGGCGCTTGCCAACAATCGATCGACATTCGCGCTGCTGTCGATGCGCGAGGTCGTCAGTCCTGATGGCTACGTCGACCGCCTGCGCAAGCGTGGCTACGAGGTCGAGGAGCCGTGACGGTGGCGGGGGCCGCCAAGCTGATGCCCGTATTCAGCGCAGCGGCAGTGGGCATCCGGCTACACTCTGACACGCAAATCAGACCGCCAGGGATCAATCAGGTGCAGCAACGCAATTCCAACTCCTCGCGCCTTGCCATCGGCTCAAAGCCCATCGCGATCATCCGCAACCGGTGTGAGAAATGCGGGCCAGGCCGGTCGCCATGCTGATGCTTGCAAGTGTTGCGTTGATCGGTGCTCTCGTCGCCCCCGGCGAAATCTATCGCTGCAAGGATGCTGCCGGTGCGGTGAGTTACCAGGATCATCCGTGCGCGGCCCACGCCGCCGAATCGAAGATCGCGGGCGGCGGCGACTCTGCCGCCAGCCAGCTTGAACTGCAGCGGTGGCTTGACGGTTATCGGCAACGTGCCGGCAACTCGACACCGCGACCCTCTGCTCGCGCTCCGGAGTCGGTCGTTCGCCGCTCCGACGGCGGAGTCAGCGAAGCACAATTGGCGATGTGTTCCGAGCGCTTCCTGCACTGTGCGCACGGCGACGCCGCGACCATGGATCGCTGCGTGGACCGATTGCCGCGATGTGGCAGCACGACGGGGGCCTGCTGTCCGCAAGTCTGCGTCGACCGCTACCAGGGACTGCGGGCCGCCGGGCAACCGCTCGCCACCTCGGTGCGACTGGCACTGCTGGATCCAGATGCGCCCGGCTGCGGTGCCGCCGCGGGCGCACTCTGACCGAGTTACCCCTAGGGGGTCGTCGACTTGTCCGGTGTGCCGCGCTGCGAGGTGTCGTCGCCGGGACTGGCAGGCTTTGCGGCCTGCTTTTTCAGCCGCTTCTCTTCCTGCTGCTTGGCTTTCTTCAGCTCGCGCTGGCGCTTGTCGAACGAGTAGTTGGGCTTGGCCAATGCCGGCCTCCGTCTTGGTGGCCCTTTACTCTAGCAGGCAGCCTGTCGGACTTGAAAGAAATCGGCTGCAATCGGCGATCCTGGACGGTCCATATTTCGTCATATTTCGCTGAATTCGCGATCATCCGCGACCGCTGTGAGAAATGTGACTAAAGGGTCTGCAATGACGGCCCGTACACCGCAATCGCCCAGACGCCGGCAGCACACGCGAGGAACAGCAGCAGCGCCAACCATGGCGAGCGCCAGTTGGCGTCGAGGGTGTCGTCGCGTTGCTTGCGGCCGCTCAGCATCGGCGTGACCAGATCCTCGCGTTTGACCATGCGGTAGATCGACACCGCAAGCAGGTGCAAGACGATCAGCGCCAGCAGGATTTTCTGACCAAGATGGTGCCAATCGGTCCACTGCGCACTGGCGTCCATCGAGATGCGCTCCGACAATGGGCCGAACCATTCGATCTCGTCGTTGCTGAAAAGGCCGCTGGTCGCCTGCGCGAGGATCAGCGCCAGCATCGCCAGCACCGCCAGCGCGCCGAGCGGGTTGTGACCGATTGCGCCGCGGTAGCTGCCCGCATTCCAGTTGCGCAGGTAGGCGACGATTGCCTTCGGCCCGCGCACGAAATCGACAAAGCGCGCGTGCTCGCTGCCGACCAGGCCCCAGAGAATGCGGAACATCACCAGTGCCAGCGTCGCGTAGCCGAAGCGGAAGTGCCATTGCATCGTCAGCCAGCCGTATTCGCCGGTCGCGTACAAACCGGTGATGCACAGCACCAGCGCCCAGTGCGTCAACCGCAGCGGCAGATCCCAGACGCGTACGCTGCGTGCCCCCGGCGTCGCCGCGGCGCTCACAGGCCGATCCCTTCGATGCGCTCGTCGCCGACCTCGAATCCGGCGAGTCGCGCAAAGGCACGGCCGCGCTCGGCGTAGTTGCGGAACTGATCGAAGCTGGGGGCGCCGGGGGACAGCAACACCACGCCACCGGCCGGCACCAGATGGCAAGCGGCGGCGACCGCTTCGTCGAGCGTGTCGACCCGTTTCAAGGTCGGACGCGGCATGCGCGCCTGAGCCGCGTAAGCTTCCTCGATCTGCGCGTGGATGCGCGCGCCGTTCTGACCCATGGCGATCACCGCAGCGGGCGGATCGGCGGCGACCTGCCGGGCGAAATCGCCCCAGTCGAGGCCTCGGTCGAAGCCGCCGACCAGCACCACGGTCGCGCGCGGCGCGACGCTGCGCAGCGCGGCGAGCGTCGCCTCCGGCGTCGTCGAGATGCTGTCGTCGATGAACGTTGTTGCGTCGCGGGTACCCGCGTGCGCGAGGCGGTGCGGCAGCGGCTTGAACTCGCGCACGGCCCGCA
>JAIMJQ010000045.1:15337-25140 GCA_020693165.1 Xanthomonas sp.
TCAACCATGGTGAAGGCCGCGGCGACATTGCTGGCGTTGTGGGCGCCGGCAAGGTGCGTTTCCGTGAGGTCGATGACATGTTCGTCGTCGTGCCAGACCTCGGCCCCGCGCGCATGCCAGAAGCCGCGATGGTTGAACAGCGTGCGTCGCTCGATGCGTTCGGCGTGCGCCATCAGGCGCGCGTCGGCGCCATTCAGGATCGCGAGGTCAGCGTTGCCGTCGATGCACACCTTGAGCTTGTCGCGGTAGTAGGTCTGTTCGTCGCCGTGCCAGTCCAGATGCTCGGGCGACAGATTGAGCACCGTGGCGATGGCCGGATGGCCAACAAAATCCGCGGCCTGGTAGCTCGAAAGTTCGATCACCCAGTAGTCGGGTTCCGGCTCGGGCTCGATGACGTCGAGCAACGGCAGGCCGATGTTGCCGGCGAGCATGGTGCGCGCGCCGGTGGCGCGCAGCAGCGATGCAGTCAGCGCGCTGGTGGTGCTCTTGCCCTTGGTGCCGGTGATGACGATGGTTTTGTCGTGGCGATGCTGGGCAAACCACATCGAGGTGCCGGAAATGAAGCGGGTGCCCCGGAAATGCGCCCATTCCATCGCCCGCGCGTGCTGGTAGGGACTGATGCCGGGCGACTTGATCACGATCTGGTAGGGCCCGAAGGTGCCCGCCTGCACCTCCTCGGCGACCACCTCGATCAACGGATCGTCGCCGAAGTCCCAGGCCGCGGCTTCCGCCGGGGTCAGGATCACGCCGAACTTCTTGCCCGGAAAGATTCCGCGCAGGAAGCGCAGCGCGGCCTGGCCTTCCTGGCCATAACCCCAGACCGCGACCTTGCGCATGACGAAGGCTTCGAGGCTGATATGCATGCTTGGATGTGCCGATGAAGATGACCGCGAATGATGCTTGGCGGCGACTGAAGATGCACGGTCACTCCCACAACGTCACTTTGGTGGTCGTCAGCGTGTACGCCGTTGCCGCGATGTCGTTCTCCGCCCGCTCGACGTTGAGCGTGCCCTCGATCCAGTAGGCGTCGTAGATCTCGGTGACCGCGATCGGCTTGGCCAGCCGCGCCAGGATGATCTGGTTGGGCGGCGGCGGCGGCACGTGGATGCAGGCGCCGAAATAGGGGACGATGAAGAACTCGCTCATCTGGCTGTCGGCGTCGACTTCGACCGGCACGATGTAGCCAGCGATCCTGATGTTGAGGCCGTCCAGTTCCTGGATCGCGCGAAAGCTGCCGGTTTGCTGCTGCTTGAAGGTGCCTTCATGCAGCACCGTCGGCGCTTCCATCATTGCGTCGACTTCTTCCCTGGGCATCAATTCGAGCCAGTCAAGCTCACGCGGATTCTCCGCGGCGATCAGCAGTGGTGCCGCAGTCAGCAGTAACAAGCCTGCAATCAGAGACAATGCGCGCATGGATATCCCGGTGTTCAGATGCGAATCGTGAGGCCGTCGGCCAGTGACCGCCGCCAGGCCAGCACAGCGGGCAGCAGCCCGGCGACCAACCCGCCGGCCAGGATGGCCAGCAACAAGACTAGCTCGCGCAGTGTGAATGCCAGCGGGTGCAACAGCAGTCCGAACTGCGCAGACAGCCAGGGCGCCAGCAGGATCAGCAGCGCCAGTACGACCAGCGTGCCGAGCAGACAGCCTGCCAGCGCGATGCTGCCCGACTCGATCAGCAGCAGCGCTGCGACCTGCCACGGGCGCGCACCGAGCGCGCGCAGGATCGCCATTTCCCGGCGGCGCTCGTTCAGCGTGGTCATCAGCGCGGTGGTCATCCCCAGCAAGCCGGCGACGACCACGGCGACGGCCACCAGCAACAGCGCCGATTCGGCCACGCCGACCAGGGTCCACAACTGCGCCAGCGTCATCGCCGGCATGATGGCCAGCAGCGGTTCCTCGGCATAGGTATTGATCTGGCGCTGCAGCGCGAACGCCGCCGCGCGGTTGTTGAGGCCGACGAAGATTGCAGTCACCGTCTGCGGCACCGCAGTTGCAGGGCCGACGTGTGCGTCTTGACCGGGGTCGGCGTGCGCATCGTCATGCCGATGCCCGTGGGCGCTCGCCTCTGCCTTCGTCGATCGCCGTTGCGGAATTCGCACTCCGTGCTGCCAGTCGGCATGAATCGCCTCAAGGCTCTGCAGCGACACATGCAGCGTGCGGTCGACTGGGGTACCGGTTCGCTCGAGGATGCCGACCACCCGAAACGGCTGATCGTCGTGGACCATGATGTCCCGGTTGCCGGTTCCGTGGGCGATGACAATGGCATCGCCTACGCGATAGCCGAGGCGCTCGGCGACTTCCGCGCCGAGCACGGCCTCGTGGAGTGCCGCGAATGCCACGCCCTGATCCAATGCCAGCGCGCGTTTGTTGCCGTACCGGAAGTGCTCGAAGTAGGCCGCAGTGGTGCCGAGTACGCGAAAGCCGCGATGCGAGTCGCCAAGCGCGATCGGCACTGCCCATGCGACCTCGGGCAGTGCCGCCAGTTCCTCGAAACTGCGGTAACGGATGTTGCTGGAGGCATCGCCGATGCGGAACACCGAATAGAGCAGCAGTTGCACCGGGCCGGTGCGCGCACCGACGATCAGATCGGTGCCGGATATGGTGCTGGCGAAACTCTGTCGCGTCTGCACGCGGACGCGCTCGACTGCCAACAGCAGCGCGACGCTGATGGCCACGGTAATGATCGTCAACCCGACGGAAAATCGACGGTTCCAGAGGCTGGCGCGGGCTATCGACCAGAGCATCAGTGGCGCCCTGCGCGATTGATCTCGGCAAGATCAACCACACGGTCGAAGCGCGTCTGCAGGCTGCGGTCGTGGCTGACGAACAACAGCGCGGCGTTGGCGCGCCGACACTCCGCGAACAGCAGCCCCAGGAAGCTGTCGCGCGTGTCGGCATCGAGCGCCGAGGTTGGCTCATCGGCGACCACCAGTTCCGGATCCCCGATCAGTGCGCGGGCCGCCGCCACACGCTGCTGCTGGCCCACCGACAACTCCGCAGCGGGGTGGCCGGCGAGGCTCGCGGGATCAAGTTGCAGCCGCTCCAGCAAGGCGCACGCCTGGGCGCGTGGGTTGGCGCCAGCGCGATCGGCACGCCGTCGTGAAAAGCCGCACGGCACGATGATGTTGTCGATCGCATCGAAGTAGGGCAGCAGGTTGAATTGCTGGAACACGAATCCGATGTGGTCGGCGCGCAGGCGGTCGCGGCGCGCCGGGGTCAGCTTCTCCAGCGACTGGCCGAGCAGTCGGATCGAACCGCCTTGCGGCGCCATCACGCCGCCGACCAGATTCAGCAGCGTGCTCTTGCCGGAGCCGCTCGGTCCGCGCAGAAACAGGCTCTCGCCGGCATCCAGGCGCAGGTGCTCGATGTCGAGCACCGGTCGGGCAGGCACCCAGCCGAAGCGCAGGTTGTCGATCGAGAGCAGCGAGTTCATCGGAGCTTGCATGGCATCAATGTTATACTGTTACACTACCGTCCAACGACTTTCGCGCATCGATGATCATGCCTCATCCGCACTCCCATCGTGGATCGGTCAACTGGGACGGGCTCGGCGCCGGCGTCTCGTTCGCCTGTGCCATTCACTGCGCCGCTCTGCCGCTGGTGTTCGGCTTGCTACCGGGCGTGCAACTGATGCTGCGCTCCTGGGATAGTCAATGGCATGGACTCGCGCAGTGGTTGCTGTGGTCGCACGAGGCGGAGCGCCTGGTGGTTTCCACGGTCATGGTTTTCGCCGCCATCGTGCTCACCCGCGGTTTCCTGCGCCATCGCCAGCGGCTGCCGCTGATCGTGGCGTTGATTGCCGGCGGCTCGATGGGCGTCGGCGCATTTGGACATTGGCACAGCGAAGATCTGCTGCACGTGGTCTTGCAAGTGATCGGCGGGCTGGGCATGGCTGCTGCGCACATCCTCAATTTCCGCCGTCTGCATGGCAACGCCGAAGCGGCCGTGAAGGCTGACGCCAAGGAACTGCTGGCGGTGTCTGCGCGCTAAGCGCTGAATCTCGCGGAGCTTGCTCCGCTGCCGTTCCGCGAGTCTTCAACCGAGCCAGCTCGGCGCTACAACAGCCCGGTGACCGTTGCCCTTTCGCAAGGCGGAGCCTGCACCGCCGCTGCCGCCTCACCCCGCCTCGATCCTCTCCGCCAGTTCCAGCCATTCCATCTCCGCTTGCTCGCGCGCGGCGGCAACATCGCGGCGTGCCTGCTCCAGGCGCGCCAGTTCCAGCGCGTTGCTGCCCTGATGCGTGGCGGCGTCGACCATCGCCTGCTCGGCGGCGCGCTCGGCGCGGGTCAGATTCTCGACCTGCTCTTCCAGACGCTTGAGTCGGTTGTTCAGCGAGCGGCGTTCCTTGTGGTCGATCGCGCCCACCGATTTGGCCGGCGCCGCGGCGGCGCTGTCATCCCCGGCGCTCGGGGAGGCTTCGCCTCGCAGCAATCGCGCATAGGTATCGAGATCCTCGTCGAATGCGCTGACGCCGCCAGCGTAGACGCGCAAATAGCGTTCGCAGCAGCTTTCCAGCAGTGCGCGATCGTGACTGACCAACACCACGGCGCCGGCATAGTCCTGCAACGCCTCGACCAGCGCCGCGCGCGCGGACATGTCGAGGTGATTGGTCGGTTCGTCCAGCAGCAGCAGATTCGGCTTGTCGACCAGCAGCAGAGCCAGCGCGAGGCGCGCCTTCTCGCCGCCCGAGCGCGGCCCCACCGGCATGGTGGCCATCTCGCCGCCGTAACCGAAGCCGCCGAGGTAATTGCGCGCCGCCTGGTCGGACACGCCTGGCGCGCGTTCCAGCATCAGCGCCAGCGGCGTCGCATCTGCCGGCAAATCCTCGACCTGGGATTGCGCGAAGTAACCGATGGCGAGATCGCGCGCCGGCTTGCGCTCGCCAGACATCGGCTCCAGCACGCCGGCCAGCAATTTCATGAAGGTTGATTTGCCGGCGCCATTGCGGCCGAGCAGACCGACGCGATCGCCGGGTTCCAGGAACACCGAGATGCCTTCGAGCACGCGGCGCTCGCCGTAGCCGGCGCTGGCCTTGCTGATCTGCAGCAGCGGATCGGGCAGTTTTGCCGGTGCCGGGACCACCCAATGGACCTCGGATTCTTCTGCCGGTACCGGTGCCGCCGTCAACTTCTCCAGCGCCTTGACCCGGCTTTGCGCCTGCTTCGCCTTGGTCGCCTTGGCCTTGAAGCGATCGACGAAGCGCTGCAGGTGGGCGCGGCGCGCGGCGACCTGCGCGGCCTCGCGTTTGGCCTGCTCGATACGCGCCGCACGCTGGCGGGCGAAGGCCGAGAACGCGCCGACGTAGAGCTCGGCGCTCTCGCCATCCAGGTACAGCGTGTGCGTGCAAACCGCATCGAGGAAGTCGCGATCGTGCGAGATCACCAACAGCGTGCCGCGGTAGCGCTTGAGCCAGCCCTCCAGCCACAGCACGGTGTCGAGGTCGAGATGGTTGGTCGGCTCGTCGAGCAGCAACAGGTCGGAGCGGCACATCAGCGTGCGCGCCAGCGCCAGGCGCATGCGCCAACCGCCGGAAAACTCGTCGACGGCGCGACTGAGGTCGGCATCGGAGAACCCGAGTCCGCGCAGCAGTTGCGCCGCGCGCGCCTCCGCGTCCCAGTTGCCGGCGTGGTCGAGCGCCTCGCTGAGATGCCCCAGTTCGTGGCCATCGCCGTGCTGTTGCGCGTGCTCCCAGCGCTGCCGCAGCAGCGCCAGATCCTCGTCGCCGGCCAGCGCGTAAGCCAGCGCGGTCTGCTGGCTTTGCGGCATGTGCTGGGCGACGCTTGCCTGCACCCAGTGCCCCGGTACCACGAGCTCGCCGGCATCCGCAGCCAACCCCCCGGCAATGGCGGCAAACAGCGTCGATTTGCCGCTGCCGTTGCGACCGACGACGCCGACGCGAGCGCCCGGCGGCATGTCGAAGCTCGCGCCCTGGATCAGTGCGCGCCCCCCGCGCGCGAGCGTCAGTCCCTGGGCGCGGATCATCGGTGCGCACCTGATTCAGCGTTGGACACTGTCATCCTTTCGAGTAGTTTTGCGCCATCAGCGTTTGCCGAAGTTCAGTCAAACACCGCAGAATAGAGGGCTTGGGAACTCAAAGCGCTCGTCGTGATCCAACGCGAGCCGGATTGGTATTCCCGAAACGTGCCCGCAATCACCACTTCAGCCCCACAAGGATACCCTCAATGAAATCTTTGCTCGCCAAGAGCGCCGTTGCGCTCGCCCTGGGCTCGGCCCTGTTCGCCCTGCCGGCGCTTGCGATGGACCCGTCACTCAAGACCGACAAGGACAAGCACAGCTACATGATCGGCATGACCTTCGGCATGCAGCTGAAAGACTTCAAGGACGATATCGACGTTGCGCTGGTCCAGAAGGCGATGGCCGAAGCCCTGTCCGGCGGCAAGACGATGATGACCGAAGCCGAGATGCAGGAGGTCAGCAATGAGTTCCGCACCATCGTGACCGCCAAGCGCCAGGCCGCGCAGGCCAAGGCCGCTGGCGAGAACAAGGCCAAGGGCGACGAGTTTCTGTCCAAGAACAAGACTGCCGCGGGCGTGAAGACTACCGAGAGCGGTTTGCAGTACTCGGTGATCAAGGAAGGCAGCGGTGCCAAGCCCAAGGCCACCGACCAGGTCAAGGTGCACTACGTGGGCACGTTGCTGAACGGCACCAAGTTCGATTCCAGCATCGATCGTGGCCAGCCGGCTACCTTCCCGCTGAACGGCGTGATCCCGGGCTGGACCGAGGCGCTGCAGTTGATGACCGTCGGCAGCAAGTACAAGCTGTTCATCCCCGGCAACCTGGCTTATGGCGAGCAGGGCCAGCCGCAGGGCGGCATCGGCCCGAACGAAGTGCTGATCTTCGAAGTCGAGCTACTGGAAATCCTCAACTGATCGCAGTCTGCATGGGTTGATCGCGAAGGCCGCCTCCGGGCGGCCTTCGCATGGGCGCATCTGCAACGACCGCGCTTTCAAGGAGTTCTGGTCGCCCGGCCCTTTTGCCATCGGAACGAAGGTTCGTGGACTCCACGCTCAGCGCTCCCGCCGCTATAGTCGTCGCCTTCGGGCTGGCGATGGCGCGCGGGATGCGTGGCTGTCTGCCCATTGCAGAGTGAAGTGACGAATGCACGTAGCGATTTTCGGAACCGGGTATGTGGGACTGGTCACCGGCGCCTGCCTGGCGGAAGCTGGCAATGATGTGATCTGCGTCGATGTCGACGTTGCCAAGATCGAACGCCTCAATCGCGGCGAGATTCCGATCTACGAGCCCGGTCTCGACGATCTGGTCGAGCGCAACCGTCAGTCCGGCACGCTGCGTTTCACGACCGATGCCAGCGTGGCGATCGCCCACGGCGAAGTGATCTTCATCGCCGTCGGCACGCCGCCGGATGAGGATGGCAGCGCCGACCTGCGCTATGTGCTCGCCGTCTCGCGCACCATCGGCGAGAACCTGGCGCGCTACGCGGTGGTGGTCAACAAATCGACGGTGCCGGTCGGGACCGCCGACCGGGTAGGTGCTGCGATCGCCGCGTCGCTGGCCGGACGCGGCGCCGACGTCGAGTTCGACGTCGTCTCCAATCCCGAATTCCTGAAGGAGGGCGATGCGGTCAAGGACTGCATGAAGCCCGACCGCATCGTCATCGGCAGCAGCAGCGCCCGCGCGATTACGGCACTGAAGACCTTGTATGCGCCGTTCAACCGCAACCACGAACGCATCGTGCAGATGGACGAGCGCTCGGCAGAGCTGACCAAGTACGCCGCCAACGCCATGCTGGCGACCAAGATCAGCTTCATGAACGAGGTCGCCAACATTGCCGAGCGCGTCGGTGCCGACATCGAATCGGTACGCCTGGGCATCGGCTCTGACCCGCGCATCGGCTATTCCTTCATTTATCCCGGCATCGGCTATGGTGGTTCCTGCTTCCCCAAGGACGTGCAGGCGCTCGGCCGCACGGCCCGCAGTGTCGGCTACACGACACGCATCCTCGACGCGGTCGAGGCGGTCAACTATGAGCAGAAGTCAAAGCTGTTCGAGTTGATGCAGCGGCACTTTGGTGACGACCTCAACGGGCGCACGATTGCCTTCTGGGGACTGTCGTTCAAGCCCAATACCGACGACATGCGTGAAGCGCCGAGCCGCGCGCTGGTGGATGCGCTGACCGCCGCTGGCGCCCGCGTGCGTGCCTTCGATCCGGAAGCGCGCCAGGAGGCCGAGCGCGTGTTCGGCCAGCGCGACGATCTGGTGCTGACAGACGATGCGATGGCTGCGCTGGAGGGCGCCGATGCGCTGGCCATCATCACCGAGTGGAAAGCGTTCTGGAGCCCGGATTTCGCGCGGGTCGCCGACGCGCTGAAGGCGAAGGTGCTGTTCGACGGCCGCAACATCTACGACCCGAAAGTGGTCGAGGCGGCTGGTATCGCCTACTACGGCATCGGCCGTGGCCGTAGCGTCGCCCGACCGGAGTTTGTCTGACATGCGCGAAATCGACCGTAAACGCATCCTGGTCACCGGCGGCGCCGGCTTCGTCGGCTCGCACCTGTGCGAGCGCCTGCTCGGCGAGGGCCACGACATCCTCTGCGTCGACAACTTCTTCACCGGCTCCAAGGCGAATGTCGCGCATCTTCTGGGTCACCCGCACTTTGAACTGATGCGCCACGACGTGACCTTTCCGCTCTACGTGGAGGTCGACGAGATTTACAATCTGGCGTGCCCGGCTTCGCCGGTGCACTACCAGCACGACCCGGTGCAGACCACCAAGACCAGCGTGCACGGCGCCATCAACATGCTTGGCCTGGCCAAACGCGTCAAGGCCAGGATCCTGCAGGCGTCGACCAGCGAGGTCTATGGCGATCCACAGGTCCACCCGCAGCCCGAGGGCTACTGGGGACACGTCAACCCGATCGGCATCCGTTCCTGCTACGACGAGGGCAAGCGTTGTGCCGAAACGCTGTTCTTCGACTACTACCGGCAGCATCAGCTGCGCATCAAGGTGGCACGGATCTTCAACACCTACGGTCCGCGCATGCACCCGAACGATGGCCGCGTGGTATCGAATTTCATCGTCCAGGCATTGCGCGGCGAGTCGTTGACGGTCTACGGCGAAGGCCAGCAGACACGCTCGTTTTGCTTCGTCGATGATCTGGTCGACGGGTTGATCCGGTTGATGGCGACGCCGGACGACTTCACCGGCCCGGTGAACCTCGGCAATCCCGGCGAATTCACCATCCTCGAACTGGCGCGCAAGGTCATCGCGGCGACCGGCTCGGCATCCACTATCGACTACCGGCCGCTGCCGGCCGACGATCCGACCCAGCGCCAGCCGGTGATCGAACTGGCGCGCCGCCATCTGGGCTGGGAGCCGGGAATCAGCCTCGACCAGGGATTGCCGCCGACGGTGGCCTACTTCCGCGCGCTGCTGGCGGGGTAGGGCTGCACACTGAAAGTTTTGGTGGGGCGGGGTAGCGCCTTTGTGGGTCCAGACTTGTCTTTTGTGGGTCCAGACTTGTCTTTTGTGGGGCCAGACTTGTCTTTTGTGGGACCAGACTTGGCTTTTGTGGGTCCAGACTTGTCTGGACGCCTTTCCTGCACAACAGCCAGAAGCGTCCAGACAAGTCTGGACCCACAACAGCCAGAAGCGTCCAGACAAGTCTGGACCCACAACAGCCAGAAGCGTCCAGACAAGTCTGGACCCACAACAGCCAGAAGCGTCCGGACAAGTCTGGACCCACAACAGCCAGAAGCGTCCGGACAAGTCTGGACCCACGACAGCCAGAAGCGTCCAGACAAGTCTGGACCTACAACAGCCA
>JAIMJQ010000046.1:0-70 GCA_020693165.1 Xanthomonas sp.
CTGCCTTGGCTGTTGCTTGGCCCACCAGATCAAAGGCGCAGAAGCGTCCAGACCAGTCTGGACCCACCAG
>JAIMJQ010000046.1:174-25008 GCA_020693165.1 Xanthomonas sp.
CAGATCAAAGGCGCAGAAGCGTCCAGACCAGTCTGGACCCACCAAAGCCCGATCAAGGGTGGTCACGGCACCCGCTCCACCCGGCCCGACAACAACAACTGCACCGCGAGGCCCGCATCGCCGACGTCGACTTGCTGGTCGCTGATCACCTCGGCGTAGATGAAGGACTCGCACACACGCACGATCAGATAGGCGAGGGTGTCGACGCCGAGCGGCAGCGTGAGCCCGAGCGCCGCTTCAGCCTGCAAGAGGTCGCGCACGCGGTCGATGCTGCGCCGCTGCACCGGGCCGATCTTGCTGACCAGCAGTCGCAGCGCGTATTCGGGGTCCTGTCTGACGAACTGTCGCAACGGGCGAAAGCTGACGATCGCGCGCACCGCAGTTTCGCAGATCGCTGCCACGCGAGCGGCGCCAGCCCCGGGTGCGTTGCTGGCCGCTTCGGTCATCAGCCTGTCGCACATCGACCACAGGATCTCGCCGAGCAGGAGATCGCGGCTGCCGACCCAGCGGAAGGCGGTGGCGCGGCCGATCTTCAGGCGCGCTGCCAGCGCACCGACATCGATGCGCTCGCCGGCCAGCCATTGGCGTTTCGCCAACTGGAACAGGTCCAGCGGCGTCGCCTTGCGTGGCGGCGTCTCGCGCAGCGCCCTGGCCAATCGGGTGGTGGTCGATGTCGGCATGGAACCGAAGAATAGACATTCGTTCAACTTGACGCTAGATGAGACTAATTGGCAGAATGACTCGTCTTTGAAGGAAGCCCGTCATGAGCGCCAGCCCGCTGATCGATCGCCGCCATCTCGATTTCACGCTGTACGAATTGCTCGGCGCCGACCGCCTGACCGCCTACTCGCGCTTCGTCGAACACAGTCGCGAAACTTTCGACGCGGCAATCGAACTGGCGCACCAGATCGCCGTCGAGAAGTTCCTGCCGCACAACCGCAAGTCCGACCTCAACGAGCCGCGCATGGTCGACGGCAAGGTCGAACTGATCCCGGAGATCGGCGAAGGCGTCGCCGCCTACAACGAAGCCGGTTTCTGCGCGGCGCTGGCCGACGTGAGTGATGGCGGCATGCAGTTGCCGTTCGTGATCGCGCAGGCCTGCGACTCGATGTTCTCGGCGGCCAACGCCGGCACCATTGCCTATCCGGCGCTGGCGCGCGCGGCGGCCAATCTGCTCGGCGTCTACGGCACCGACGAACAGAAGCGGCTATACATGCGGCCGATCGTCGACGGGCGTTACTTCGGCACGATGTGCCTGTCCGAGCCGCAGGCGGGCTCATCGCTCTCAGACATCAAGACCCGCGCCGAGCCGCAAGCCGATGGCAGCTACCGGATCACCGGCGCCAAGATGTGGATCTCGGCTGGCGACCATGAACTCGGCGAGAACATCATCCATCTGCTGCTGGCGAAGATCGACGGCGCACCGGCGGGCGTGCGCGGCATCAGCCTGTTCATCGTGCCGCGCTGGCGGGTGAAACCTGATGGCAGCCGCGGCGCGCGCAATGACGTCGCTTTGGCCGGGCTGAACCACAAGATGGGCCAGCGCGGCAGCGTCAACACCTTCCTCAAGTTCGGCGAACAGGGCGAGTGTTACGCCGAACTGGTCGGCCAGCCGCACCACGGCCTCGGCTACATGTTCCACATGATGAACGAGGAGCGCATCGGTGTCGGCATGGGCGCGGTGCAGCAGGGTTCGCTCGGCTACCAGTATTCGCTGAAGTACGCGCGCGAACGCCGCCAGGGCCGCCATCCGGATCAGAAGGACCCAAGCTCGCAGCCGGTGACGCTGATCGAGCACGCCGATATCCGGCGCATGCTGCTGCAGCAGAAGTGCTATGTCGAAGGTGCCCAGGTACTCGGCTTCTACGCCTCGATGCTGGTCGACCGCGCGCTCGACAGCGACGAGAAGGTGCGCGAGGACAGCCATCTGCTGCTGGAACTGCTGACACCGATCATCAAGTCGTGGGGCTCGGACTACGCGCTCAAGGCCAACGAACTGGCGATCCAGATCCTCGGTGGCTACGGCTACACGCGCGACTATCCGGTCGAGCAGTGCTATCGCGACAACCGCATCAACCCGATCCACGAAGGTACCAACGGTATCCAGGCGCTCGATCTGCTCGGGCGCAAGGCGATGATGCAGGGCGGCGCGGCGTTGAAGCTGATGCTGGGCCAGATCGGCGCCGTCTGTGCCGAGGCAGCGGCGATCGAATCGCTGCAGTCGCTGGCGGCGCAACTGGGCGCCGCTGCGAAACTGGCCGGCGCGACCACGCGCGCTGCTGGCGAGCGCATGGCTGGCGGCGAGATCCGGTTGACGCTGGCCAACGCCAGTCACTACATGACCTTGCTGGGTCACTTGAGCATCGGCTGGATGTGGCTGTGGCAGGCCGTGATTGCCGCACGCGCGTTACCCACCGCCAGTGAGCACGACCGCGCGTTCTACCAGGGCAAGCTGCAGGCCTGCCGTTTCTTCTTCGCCACCGAACTACCGCAAATCGAACTCGCCGCACGCCTCGTCAGCGCGGCCGATCCGAGCGCGTACGCGATGCGCGACGAGTGGTTTTGATGAAGCGGGAGAATGGAAAAGGGAAAATGGAAAAAGGGCTAGACGCGACGCAACTTGCATGGAAGGTCACGTTGTCCGCGCAGTGGACTACCTGACACGGACTCGCGTAGAGGTAACTCGCTTTGCGAGCAACGTGACCTGGCTGTAACCACAAGCCGCGCGGCGGCCTCAAGGAGCACATCATGAAAGCAATCGTCTGCGAACAATGGGGTGGCCCGGAGTCG
The DNA here is from genome assembly GCA_020693165.1 of Xanthomonas sp. Lineage (GTDB taxonomy): Bacteria > Pseudomonadota > Gammaproteobacteria > Xanthomonadales > SZUA-5 > JADKFD01. The sequence goes on from JAIMJQ010000046.1 coordinate 2,965, forward strand.
CTCAAGTTGATGGAGGTGGCGTTGCCCGAACCAGGGCCGCGCCAGGTGCGTATCCGGGTCGCGGCGGCGGGGGTCAATTTTCCCGATGTGCTGATCATCCAGAAGAAGTATCAGATGCAGCCGGCGCTGCCGTTCTCGCCGGGGGCGGAGATCGCAGGCGAGATCACCGCAGTGGGTGCAGAAGTGCACGGCCTGCGGACGGGCATGGCGGTGGCTGCGTTGTGCGGCATCGGCGGTTTTGCCGAGGAGTGCGTCGTCGATGCTGCGTTGTGCATGCCGTTGCCACCTGGCGTACCGATGACGCTCGCGGCTAGTCTGGTGCTGGCGTATGGCACCAGTTGGCACGCACTGCGCGACCGCGCTGCGCTCAAGGCCGGCGAGACGCTGCTGGTACTTGGCGCGGCCGGCGGCGTCGGTCTGGCGGCGGTGGAGATCGGCAAGGCCATCGGCGCGCGCGTGATCGCCGCAGCAAGCACGGCAGAGAAGCTGGCGATCTGCCGCGAGCACGGTGCCGAAGAGTGCATCAACTATGTCGATGAAGATCTGCGCGAAGCGTTGAAGAAGCTCACCGGCGGCAACGGCGTCGACGTCGTCTTCGATCCGGTCGGCGGCGCCTGGACCGAGGCTGCATTTCGCTCGATCGCCTGGCGCGGCCGCCACCTGGTGATCGGTTTTGCCGAAGGCCATGTGCCGGCGCTGCCGCTGAATCTGCCGCTGCTCAAGGGCGCCTCGCTGGTCGGCGTGTTCTGGGGCGAGTTCGCCAAGCGCGAGCCGCGGGCCAACGCTGCGGGGATTCAGGAAATCCTCGGCTGGATAGGCTCGGGTCAGCTCAAGCCATGCATCTCGCGCCTGTACAGCCTGGCCGAGGCGCCGCAGGCACTCGTCGACATGGCCGCACGCAAGGTGATTGGAAAGGTGGTGGTGGTACCTTGAAAGCAGGTGTCGGTGTTGGTTATCGAAAATGAGGAATCGGGGAATCGGGCCCAGGGCTCTTGGTGGGTCCCGACTTGTCTGGACGCTTTCGTGCTCCTGATTGAAGAGCGTCCAGACAAGTCTCGACCCACAAGAGCTCGCGTTTGCCAGACTTTCCCGATTCCCGATTCCCGATTCCCGATTCCCGCCAACGCTGGCACCAACATCCCGCTCTTACGGCGGCGAAACCAGCTTCTGCCGCCACGCCCACACCGCGGCTTGCGTGCGATCGGACAATTCGAGCTTGGACAGCAAGTTGCCGACATGGGTCTTGACCGTGGCCTCGCCGATGCCGAGGCGTTCGGCGATACTCTGATTGGACAGGCCCTCGGCGATCAGCAGCAGCACATCGCGTTCGCGTCCGCTGAGCAAAGCCAGTGGGTCCGGCTTGGCTTCGCTGCGCAGCGTGCGCACCAGGCCGGCCGCCATGCGCGGGTGCAGTACCGTTTCGCTGCGCGCGGCGCGGCGTACGGTGTCGACCAGTTCGGCACCACTCACATCCTTGAGTTGATAGCTGACGGCGCCGGCCTCAAGCGCCGGACGCACCGTACTCTCGTCCGCGCTCGACGTCAGGATCACGACTTGGGTCTGTGCGCTGGCGGCGCGGATCGCCAGCGTTGCCTGCACGCCATCGCCGCCGGGCATGACCATATCGACCAGCGCGACCGCCGGACGCAGACGACCGGCAAGTTCGGCGCCGTGCGCAGCACTGCCGGCCTCGCCGCAGACTTCGATATCCGGTTGCAACTCCAGGTAGGCGCGCAGGCCCTGGCGCACCACCGCATGATCGTCGACCAGCAACACGCGTAGCTTCATCGGCATCCGGATCATCCCTCCAACGCAAACCGCAGTCTTACCCGCGTGCCGCCGCCGGCGGGGCTGATGATCGAAAAATCGGCGTCGGGCAGGCTCTCGGCGCGCTGGCGCATGTTGGCGAGGCCCATGCCGAGCGCTGATTCACGCGCGCCACCACAGCCATCATCGGCGATCTCGATCTCGATCCGCTGTTTTCCGCGCCGCACTTGCACGCGCACGCGTCGGGCCGCGCTGTGGCGCCAGCAATTGGCCAGCGCCTCGTCGACAATGCGCAGCACGGTCTCGGTGCGCGCCGGCGACAGGTTCAGCTGGTCGGGCAGCTCCAGATCGAGCGCCAGTCCGCTGCGGCGTGCGTAGTCTTCAAGGCGCCGCTGCAGAGCTGGAATCAGATCTTCGGCGGCGCCGGCATCTTCGCGCAGTTCGCGCAACTGGTCGGCCAGTTCGCGCTGGATTTCTTCGACCAGCGCTGCGGCTTCGTCGAGTCGCTGCTGGCGACGCGTGCCGTCAGCGCCCTCGCGGGCGGCTGCCAGTTGCAGCGACAAGGCAAATACCTTCTGTTTGACGGTGTCGTGCAGATCGCGCGCCAGGCGGCGGCGCTCCTCCATCGTGGCCAGTTGCGCGCGAGTGGCAAACAGCGCCTTCAGACTGGCGGCCATCTGGTTGAGGTCGCGCGCGAGCTGGCCGAGCTCGTCGCTGCTGGCGTCGGCGAGGTGCGGCGCGAAGTCGCCGCGCGCCCAGGCCTGGGCCGCGGCATCGATGCGCGCGATCCGCGACAGCACGCGCCGGCGCAGGAACCAGGCCGAACCCGCGAGGAACAGCAACAGGTAGGACAAGGCGATCGGCCACTCGAAGCTGAGGCTGCGGCCAAAGTGATGCCAGGGTGAGGGCACGTTGAGGTCGAGCAGCAACCGCTTGCCGCTGATCGGCATTGTCGCGGTCCAGCGGCGGTGGACCATGCCGGCACCGATGATCGCCAGCGTCGACACAGTTCCGTCATCGGTCAGTGCGGCGGCGAATGGATGCGGCGTCAGCTCCAGCAGCACCCAGGCTGCTTCAGTGCCGAGGCTCGCGCGTGGCCGCTCCAGTTCCAGCACGAAGCGACGCAGGCGCTGATCGATCTCGGCCGCGCCGACGCCGCGCGCCAGCGTTGCATCCAGCTCTGCGGCTTCACGCACGAGCACCCGATCGACGCGACCGTCGTCGAGCTGGCTCAGGCAGCGCTGGAACTTGAAGCTGAGGATGGTCTGCTCGATCAGCAGCAACGCCGGGATCGAAATCGCCAGGTAGAACAACGTCAGCTGCAGACGCAGGCCATGGCGGCGGGACGTCGGTGCAGGCATGGGCTCAGTTCACTCGATGGCACGGGACTGCTGCATGCTGCAGCACGCTGCGCAGCTCAGAACAGAAGACTGGTCATCCGCCTGCGGTAGTCGCCTACCAGCTCGGCGTCCGGCACGATGCGGAAGGCTTCGACCAGTGCGCGGCGGCCCAAATCGTCGGAAAACTTGCGGTCGGCTTTGAGGATGGTCAGGAACTGGTCCATGCCGGCGGCGTATTGGCCAGCCAGCAGGAAGCGTGCTCCCAACTGGTAGCGTGCCATCAGGTTGGCACCGTCGCGGGCGATATCGGCTTGCAGTTCAGTGTCGCCCGGGGCGTGTTCGATCGCCTGCAGAAAGCCCAGGCGCGCGCGCGCGCGTCGGGTTACGTCGTGGTCCTGGACCTCGCTCGGCAATTGGTCGAGCGTCGCGGTGCCCTCGTTGAGCATGCCGGCGCGCAGCAGCGCATCGGCCAGTTCTGCTTTCAGTTCGTGCTTGTTCGGGTCGGCGGTGATCGCCGTCTGCAGACCGGCGATCACCGTTGCCAGATCCTCGGCATCAAGCTCGTCCGGTGCGGGCTCCGGTTCCGGTTCGGGTGCGGCAGGCTGCGCTGAAAGGTGCTTGGCGAGGAGTGCGCGCACGGCACCCTCGGGCTGTGCGCCCATGAAACCGTCGACCGGGCGGCCATCCTTGAACAGCACCACGGTCGGCAGACTGCGGATGCCGAAGCTGCCTGCCAACGCCATTTCCTCGTCGGTATTGACCTTGGCAAGCTTCACCGCACCGCGCGCCTCGGTGACGATCTTGTCGAGCATCGGCATCAGCGTCTTGCACGGCCCGCACCACGGCGCCCAGAAGTCGACGAGGACCGGCGTCGTGAACGACGCCTCGAGGACATCCATCTCGAAGTTGTCCTGGGTAGCGTGGAAGATGTCGGTCGAAGTGGCCATGGGTGCAGCTCCGGAATGCGATCTGGCTCAGATGGGGGTGGATTCTACGAAAGCAATGCTGGCAACGGCTGGCGAATCTGCCTGTCCGAGTGAAACTGTGGGAGCGGGCGAAGCTGCCGGAGCGGGCGAAACTGTCGGAGCGGTCGAAACTGTCGGAGCGGGCTCCGCCCGCGAGCTTTCCCGGCAGCCCAGGCAAAGCTCGCGGACAGATCCGGCGCCCACAGGCGCATGAAAATCAGTGCGTTACGGTTCTCGAAAGTTACCTTGATCGCGCATCTCCTGAACCAGCCAGCTATCCAGACGATCTCTCGAGTTCCCGATGCCGGCCAGACACCGCAAGGGCAATCAGGGTCACCGCAGCAAACCCGGCGCCGGCGTGGAAGGTCAGCGCCGAACCGGCGTAGTGCCAGAGCATCCCGGCCACGGCGCTGGCCATCAGCATCGCCACGCCGCTGACCAGATTGAACAACCCGAAGCCGGTGCCGCGCAGATCGGTCGGAGACGTGTCCGCAATCATCGCCGCCAGCAGTCCCTGGGTCATGCCCATGTGCACGCCCCACAGGGCGACGCCGGCCAGCAGCAGTTTCCAGTCGCTGGACGATGCCAGCAGCAGATCTGCAGCGATCAGCACCACCAACCCGGCGGCCAGCAGCTTGCCGTGGCTCATCGAGTCGGAGAGCTTGCCGAACGGGTAGGCGGACGCGGCGTAGACCAGGTTCATCGCCACCATCACCAGTGGCACCCAGGCTACGGCGACGCCCACTTCGGCGGCGCGCAACACCAGGAAGGCGTCGCTGAAGCGTGCCAGCGTGAACAGTGCGCCGACGCCGACCACGCGCCAGTAGCGGCGGTCGAGGCGCGCCAGCGCTGCGCGGCGAATCGGGTTGGTCGGCTTGCGGTCAGCGCGCGCCTTTGGCTCGTGGATGCCGACCAGCAACAGAATGACGGCGAGCACGCCGGGTATCACTGCGACCCAGAACACCGCGCGGAAATCGTTGGCCCACAACAGCATCAAGGCGGTGGCCAGCAGCGGGCCGGTAAAGGCGCCGACCGTGTCGAGCGACTGGCGCAGGCCATAGGCGGCACCGCGCACTTCGGGCGGGGTGATGTCGGCCAGCAGCGCATCGCGCGGCGCGCCGCGGATGCCCTTGCCGACGCGGTCGATGAAACGCGCGGTCACCACAGCGCCGACGCCGGTCGCCAGCGCGAACACCGGCTTGGTCAACGCGCCCATCGCATAGCCGAGCACGGCCAAGCCCTTGCGTTTGCCGAGGTAGTCGCTGAGCGCGCCGGAAAACACCTTGGAAATCAGCGCCGTGGACTCGGCGATGCCTTCGATGATGCCGACCGCCAGCACGCTGACGCCGAGCGTGCCGACCAGGAACAGCGGCAGCAGGCTGTGGACCATCTCCGAGGAGATGTCCATCAGCATGCTGACGAAACCGAGCACCCAGACGCCGGGGGGGATGCGCGGGGCCTCGGAGAGGTTGGCAGGGCTCACGTCGACGTCCGCGAAAGCGCAATTGTAGCGTGATACGAGCGCATCGATTCCAATTCGCGGGGTTGGGCGGGCAGGCCAGCGCGTCCGCCGGGACGGTGGCCCGCCAACGGCAGCGGTGCACGGGACCTTGGGAGGGCGGCTGCCCCGACCGCCGCTGTGGCTCCTACGGGCTGCTGGCGCCGGGTGCGCGACCGCCGCCAAAATCCAGCAGCCCGGGCACCATTTGCCGCACTGCCGCGACCACCTGAGCCGCGTCGAAATCCGGTTCGCGAACGGCGCGAATGGCCAGGCCCTCGATGAAGCTCTGCAGCGCCAGCGCGCGCGCGCGCAGGTCGGCGGGCGCGGGTGCGGCGCCCTGTGCCTCGGCGTGTTGCGAGAGCCACTGGAGGAAACGCTCGCGGGCATCGCGGTCGGCGGCCGCGATCGCCTCGGCGATCTGCGCATCGCGGGTCGCCTCGGCGCTCATTTCGAGGAACAGCGCTGCGTTCATCAACGTGTCGTCGCCACGCTGCCAGCCGGCGAACAGGGTGCTGATGCGCTGCTCCCAATCAGGTTGCGCCTGCAGGCTGTCGATGTTGGCGCGCTTCTCCGCCAATTGGCGCTCGATGATCGCCAGGATGATCGCGTTCTTGTTGTCGAAATAGCGGTAGATCAAACCCGGACTCATCTCCGCCGCCGCGGCGATGCCGGCCATGCCGGCGGCGTGGAAACCGTGGCGAACGAAACACTGCTGCGCCGCCTTGAGGATGCGGTCGCGTTGGGCTTCAGTGCGCTGAGCCAGCTTGTCGGCTTTGACCGCCCGCGCGCTCATGCCGAAACCTCGGCAGCGACTGTTGCCGGCTTGCGCAAGGTCAGCCGGCGCACCACGACGAAGAACAGCGGAATGAAGAACAGCCCGAGGAAGGTGCCGCTCAGCATGCCGCCGATCACCCCGGTGCCGATCGCGCGTTGCGCGCCGGAGCCGGCGCCAGTGGCCAGCGCCAGCGGCAGCACGCCGAAGCCGAAGGCGATCGAGGTCATCAGGATCGGCCGCAGGCGATCGCGGATCGCCGCCAGCGTGGCTTCGATCAAGTCCATGCCGCGCTCGACGTTGGCCTTGGCGAATTCGATGATCAGCACCGCGTTCTTGCTGGACAGACCCACCGTGGTCAGCATGCCGACCTGGAAATAGACGTCGCGCTCCAGGCCGCGCGCCCAGGTGAACAGGATCGTGCCGAGGATGCCGAGCGGCACCACCATCAGCACCGAGGTCGGGATCGACCAGCTTTCGTAGAGCGCCGCCAGGCACAGGAAGACGATCAGCAGCGACAGCGCGTAGAGCATCGGAACTTGCGCATCGGCGACCCGTTCCTGGTACGACGCGCCGCTCCAGTCGACGCCGAATCCGGGCGGCAATTCGGCCGCGAGGCGTTCCAGTTCGGCCATCGCGTCGCCGGAACTGACGCCGGGTGCCGCCGAGCCGGTGATGTTGACCGCCGGCGCACCGTTGTAACGCTCCAGCCTGGGCGAACCGTAGTCCCAGTGCCAGGTGGCGAAGGCCGACATCGGCACCATCTCGCCATCCCGGTTACGCGCATACCAGCGGTTGAAGTCCTCCGGCACCATGCGGAATGGCGCGTCGGCCTGCACGTAGACCCGCTTGACGCGATTACGGTCGACGAAATCGTCGATGTAGCGGCCACCCCAGCTGATCGCCAGGGTTTCGTTGATGTCAGCGATCGCCACGCCGTGCGCGCTCGCCTTGGCCTGGTCGATGTCGAGGCGGAACTGCGGCGTGTCTTCCTGGCCGTTGGGGCGCACGCCGACCAGCAGCGGGCTGCCGCGCGCGGCTTGCAGCAACTGGTCGCGTGCGGCCATCAAGGCGGCATGGCCGGCGCCGGCGTTGTCCATCAGGTACAGGTTGAAACCGCCGGTCTGGCCGAGTTCAGTGACCGGCGGCGGCGCGACGGCGAACACCATGGCGTCCTTGATCCGGCTGAACACGACCGAGGCACGGGCGACGATGGCGCCGACGCTGGCGTCGCGGCTGCTGCGCAGGTCCCAGTCCTTGAGCTTGATGAAGACCATGCCGTTGTTCTGGCCGCCGCCGGCGAAGCTGAAGCCCTGCACCGCGAACACCGATTCGATGTGCTCGGCTTCGTTGTCCATGAAGTGCTTTTCGACCTGCTCCATCACCACCTGGGTGCGCTGCTGGGTGGCCCCGACCGGAGTCTGCACCAGCGCGAACATCACGCCCTGGTCTTCGTCCGGAAGGAACGCCGAGGGTACGCGCAGATAGAGCGCGCCGGCCACCACGCTCAGCGCGACGAACAGCGCGAGGAAGCGACCGCCACGCTTGAGCATGCCGCCGACCAGCCCCTGGTAACGCCGGTTGCCGGCATCGAAGCGCGCGTTGAACCCGCCGAAGAAACCGCCCTCGGCCAGGTGTTCGCCCTTTTTCAGCGGCTTCAGCATGGTGGCGCACAGCGCCGGCGTCAGCACGATCGCGACCAGCACCGACAGCGCCATCGCCGACACGATGGTGGCGGTGAACTGGCGATAGATGACGCCAGTCGAGCCGCTCAGAAAGGCCATCGGCACGAACACCGCCGCCAGCACCAGACCGATGCCGACCAGCGCGCCGGTGATCTGGTCCATCGACTTGCGCGTCGCTTCCAGCGGCGACAGGCCTTCCTCGCTCATCAGGCGCTCGACGTTCTCGACCACCACGATGGCGTCGTCGACCAGCAGGCCGATCGCCAGCACCATCGCGAACATGGTCAGCATGTTGATCGAGAAGCCGAGCGCCAGCAGTACCGCCAGCGTGCCGAGCAGCACCACCGGAACGGCGATGGTCGGAATCAGCGTCGCCCGCAGGTTCTGCAGGAACAGGAACATCACCAGGAATACCAGCGCCACCGCTTCCAGCAGGGTCTTCACCACCTCGTTGATCGACACGCGCACGAACGGTGTCGAGTCGAACGGGATCACCGCGCGCAGGCCCGGCGGAAAGGTCGGCCGCAGGCGCTCGATCAGCTCGGATATGCCGGCAGCGGTGGCCAGCGCGTTGGCGTTGGTTGCCAGCGACACCGCCAGACCCGAGGCCGGCTTGCCGTTGTAGCGGCTGATCACGCCGTAGCTCTCGCCGCCGAGTTCCACCCGGGCGACATCGCCGAGGCGCAGCACCGAGCCATCGAGCTGGCTCTTCAGCACGATGGCGCGGAACTGCTCCGGCGTCTGCAATCGATCCTGCGCGGTGATCGGTGCGTTGATCTGCTGGCCTTCGATGGCCGGCGTGGCGCCGAGCTGTCCGACCGCCACCTGCGCGTTCTGCGCGCGGATCGCCGCTACCAGATCGGCCGGCGTCAGCTTGTAGCTGGCGAGCTTGCCGGGGTCGAGCCAGATGCGCATCGCGTACTTGCCGCCGAACAGCTGCACGCTGCCGACGCCGGGCACCCGGCTCAGCGGATCGACGATGTTGGACGCGGCGTAGTCGGAGATGTCCTCGCGGCTCATGCTGCCGTCCTCGGACACGAAAGCGACCACCTGCAGGAAGCCGGCGCTCGATTTGCTGACGCGCAGGCCCTGCTGCTGCACGATCTGCGGCAGCAGCGCCGTGGCGACCTGCAGCTTGTTCTGCACCTGCACCTGGGCAATGTCCGGATCGGTGCCGCTGGAGAAGGTCAGGCTGACGCCGACGCCGCCACTGGAATCGCTGGTGGCGGACAGGTAGTCGAGTCCATCCAGCCCGGTCATTGCCTGTTCGATGACCTGGGTCACCGAATTCTCGACCGCCTGCGCCGTCGCGCCCGGATAGCTGGCGCTGATGCTGATCGTCGGCGGGGCGATGGTCGGGTAGCGCGCGATCGGCAGGCGCGTCAGCGCGAGCAGTCCGGCGAGCATGATGATGATCGCGATGACCCAGGCGAAAATCGGTCGGTCGATGAAGAAGCGGGCCATGGCGCGCGCCTCAGTTCGGCGCCGACGCGACCGCGCCGCGTTCGACCACCGTCACCTCGGCATCCGGGCGGACTTTCTGCAGTCCCTCGACGATCACGCGATCGCCGGGCGCGAGACCGCTGTCGATCAACCAGCGGTCGCTGATGGTGCGACTGACCACCAGATCGCGGCGCGCGACCTTGCCGTCGGCACCGACCACGAACGCATAGGCTTGGCCCTTCGGATCGCGCAGGACGGCCGGCTGCGGCGCCAGCAGTGCTTCCGTGCTGCGACCGACGCCGATCTCGGCGCGCACGTACATGCCGGGCAGCAACAGTCGCTCCGGATTGGGGACCTCCACGCGCAGCAGCACGCTGCCAGTGGCTGGATCCACGCTGATGTCGGTGAATGCCAGCTTGCCCTGCAGCGGATACGGCGAACCGTCTTCCAACAGGATGCTGACCGGCAGTTCGGCGTCGGCGTCGAGGCGCCCGCTGGCAAGCTGCTGGCGCAGTTGCAGCAGTTCGGCGCTGGACTGGGTCAGGTCGACGTAGACCGGATCGAGCTGCTGGATAGTCGCCAGTGCCGCCTCCTGGTTGGCCGTCACCAGTGCGCCCTGGGTGACCATCGACTTGCCGATACGACCGCTGATTGGCGCCAGGATGCGCGCCTGGTCCAGCGTGATCTGCTGGCGATCGAGTTCCGCGCGGGCGACGCCAACGTCGGCCTCCGCTTCAGCGAGCGCGGCGATCGCATTGTCGCGATCCTGCGAACTGACGACCTTCCTCGCGGCCAGTTCGGTCACGCGCGCCGCGCGCAACTTGGCCGCCTGATGCGTGGCCTGCGCGCGCTTGAGGCTGGCGCGGGCGCTGTTCACATTGGCGCGATAGCTGGCGTCGTCGAGCTGGTACAACGGTTGGCCAGCCTCGACCCTGCCGCCTTCATCGAACAGGCGCTGCTCGACCAGCCCGCCGACCCGCGGGCGCACTTCGGCGACCAGGAAAGGATTGACTCGACCGGGCAGCTCACGCGTCTGCGTGATCGCTTCGGCACGCAGTGTCACGACGGCGACCTCGGTCTTGCCGCCGGTCGGTGCCGGAGCCTCGCCGCCACAGGCGCCGAGGAGGATGGCCGTGAACAATGTTACGGCGAGACGGGCACGGCTAAGGAGCAACATGTCGATATCACAGAGAAGCGCGCCAACCGGCGCCGATTGCCAGAGAGTGAACGATCATTCTCTTTCGCGCAATGCGACCAATGGGCTAGTGGTCCACAAATACCGTGAACACAGTTGCGATGGGTTTCGGCCCGAAGCAAGGCGCGAGCACATTAGACAAAGGTCGTATTTTACCCGTACTTAAGAAGCTCTTCATGTACCAGGGTTAGCGTGCGGCCATCCGCGAAAGTGCACCGACAGGAGTTTCGACATGCAAATCAGATCCAGAAAACTGCTCGCAAGCGCGCTTGGCATGTGTCTGGGAATGCCCGGTTTTGCTGCCGATTGGCAGGCCCTGCCCGACGAAGCGCCAGCACCGGCCGACAATCCCTCCAGTGCGGCGAAGATCGAACTCGGCAAGACGCTGTACTTCGACCCGCGCCTGTCCGAGCACGGTACGCTGTCGTGCAACTCCTGCCACAACTTGATGGCCGCGGGAGACGACAACCGCCCGAACTCGATCGGCATGCACGATGCCCGCGGCGGGCGCAGCGCGCCGACGGTCTGGAATGCCGCCTTCTACTCGGTCCAGTTCTGGGACGGTCGCGCGGCCACGCTGGAAGACCAGGCCAAGGGGCCAATGGTCAATCCGGTGGAAATGGGCATGGGCACTCTCGATGTGGCCATCGGCCGCTTGCAGAAAATCCCCGGTTACCAGCCGCAGTTCGCCGCAGCTTTCCCGGGCGAAGCCAAGCCGGTCACGGCCGACAACGTGGCGAAGGCGATTGCGGCATTCGAGCGCACGCTGATCACGCCCAACTCGGCCTACGATCGCTTCGTCAAAGGCGACAAGGCAGCCCTCAGCGAGCAGCAGGTCCGCGGCATGGATTCGTTCGCCGGCCTCGGCTGCACGTCGTGCCACTCCGGTGCCAATTTCAGTGGTCCGACCTTGCCCGTGGGCACCGGCTTCTTCATGAAGTTTCCGACCTACCCTGGAAGCGACTACGACACCCGCTTTGAGTTGACCAAGGACGATGGCCGCTTTGCGGTGACCCAGCAGGAGAGCGATCGCCACCTGTTCCGCGTCCCGACGCTGCGTAACATCGCGTTGACCGCGCCGTATTTCCATACCGGCACGGTGCCAACACTTGATCTGGCGGTTCGCGTCATGGCCAAGACGCAGCTGGACAAGGAGCTCAGCGATGACCAGGTGGCTGATCTGGTGGCGTTCCTCAATACCCTCAGCGGCGAGTTCCCGCAGATGACCATGCCGCGTCTGCCGGCGACTCCGAACATGAGCGTCATTCCGCCGGTGGATCCGCACCTGAAAAAGCCGGCGCAGGGTTGAGTTTGCGCCTCCGGCAGGCAAGCAAAGCACCCGGTGAACGCGATGGAACCGCGTGCACCGGGCTACAAAGCGGGCTTTTGCAGGCGGTGAACAGCGGCTACGGAGCTGCTGCGTCGCCCGCTGGGGGCGCGCGGACCATGCTCTTTCGCAAAAATAGAGGCACCAGCCTCGCGCCAGCGTTCGGCCGTGCGGCAAGGTTCGTCCCCGGCCCCATGCCCCCTTTTTAGCTTCCGCCCTTGCAGATAATCCGGACCAACCGACAGCCCATTCCACTTCGCTCGTTGTAGTCTTCCGGGTTCACTTTCGATCGGGCTTCGGCCATGCAGACCAACTACGACCCGCGCGCCGCCGAGGCGGCGGCGCAGGATTTCTGGCAACGCACTCGTGCCTTCGAGGTCGTCGAGGACCCGAACCGCGAGAAGTTCTATTGCCTGTGCATGCTGCCGTACCCGTCCGGCGCGCTGCACATGGGCCATGTGCGCAACTACACCATCGGCGATGTCGTCAGCCGCTACCAGCGCATGCAGGGCAAGAACGTGCTGCAGCCGATGGGTTGGGACGCCTTCGGCCTGCCGGCCGAGAACGCCGCGATCGCGCGCCAGGTGCCGCCGGCGCAGTGGACCTACGCCAACATCGCCAACATGAAGCGCCAGTTGCAGGCGCTCGGCTTCGCCTACGACTGGTCGCGCGAAGTCACCACCTGCAAGCCCGAGTATTACCGGCATGAGCAGCGCTTTTTCACCGAGTTGTATGAGAAAGGCCTGGTCTATCGCAAGAACTCGGTAGTCAACTGGGACCCGATCGACCAGACCGTGCTCGCCAATGAGCAGGTGGTCGACGGCAAGGGCTGGCGATCCGGCGCCGTGGTCGAGCGCCGCGAAATCCCGCAGTGGTTCTTCCGCATCACCGACTACGCTGATGAGCTGCTCGGCAAGCTCGACGACATGAGCGGCTGGCCGGACTCGGTCAAGACCATGCAGCGCAACTGGATTGGCCGCTCCGAGGGCCTGGAAATCCAGTTTGCGGTGGACGGCGAAGCGGAGCCGCTGACGGTCTACACGACGCGCCCGGACACGCTGATGGGCGTGACCTTCGTGTCGGTCGCCGCCGAACACCCGCTGGCGCACAAGGCTGCCGCGAACAATCCTGAACTCGCCGCGTTCATCGAGGAATGCCGCCATGCCGCCGTCGCCGAAGCGGCGATGGAGACGATGGAGAAAAAGGGCATTCCACTTGGCATCGACGCCATCCACCCGATCAGCGGCGAGCGCATTCCGGTGTGGGCGGCCAACTTTGTGTTGATGGGCTATGGCACCGGTGCGGTGATGGCCGTGCCGGGCCACGACCAGCGCGATTGGGAGTTTGCGACGCGCTACGGGTTGCCGATTGTGCAAGTGATCGCGCCAACGGAGGGCGGGAATGGGGATTCGGGAATCGGGAGTCGGGGGCAACAAGTCGACCTGACGGTCGGCGCCTTTACCGAGAAGGGTACCTGCATCAATTCCGGCCCGGAACTCGACGGCAAGAGCTACAAGGAGGCCTTTGACGCGCTTGACCGACTGCTCGCGGCCAGCGGCCGCGGGCAGAAAAAAGTGAACTTCCGCCTGCGCGACTGGGGGGTCTCGCGGCAGCGCTTCTGGGGTTGCCCGATCCCGATGATCTATCGCGACAACGGCGAGGCCGTTCCAGTGCCGCCGGAGTTGCTGCCGGTGGTACTGCCGGAGGATGTGCTGTTCTCCGGCGTGGCCTCGCCGATCAAGTCGATGCCGTCATTCATCGACACCACCGATCCGCTCACCGGCGCCCCGGCGAAGCGCGAGACCGACACCTTCGACACCTTCGTCGAATCGTCCTGGTACTACGCGCGCTACACCTCGCCGAACGCGCCGACGATGCTCGACGAACGCGCCAACTACTGGCTGCCGATCGACCTCTACATCGGTGGCATCGAGCACGCGGTGATGCACTTGCTGTACTTCCGCTTCTGGCACAAGGCGATGCGCGATTGCGGTTACGTCGCGAGCGACGAGCCGGCGATCAACCTGCTGTGCCAGGGCATGGTGGTGGCGGAGACTTTTTACCGCGAAGTCGACGGCAAGAAGGTCTGGTTCAATCCAGCCGAGGTCGATATTGCCCGCGACAGCCAAGGCCGGATGATCGGTGCAAAGCTCAAAGTCGATGGCCTGCCGGTCACCATCGGCGCCATCGAGAAGATGAGCAAGAGCAAGAACAACGGCGTCGACCCGCAGGCGCTGATCGACGAATATGGCGCCGACACCGTGCGCCTGTTCTCGATGTTCGCGTCGCCGCCCGATCAGCAACTGGAGTGGAGCCAGTCCGGAGTCGAAGGCATGGCGCGCTTCCTGAAGCGCATCTGGCGCATGGTCGGCGAGCATGTCGAGTCTTTCGCTGCTTCGGGCAGACCCGGCAAGGTCGATCCTGACCGACTCACCGCCGCCGACAAGGCCCTGCGCACCAAGTTGCATGAGACCATCGAAGGCGTGAATCGCGACATCGGCACGCGCTACACCTTCAACACGGCAATCGCCAAGGTGATGGAACTCAGCAACGCGATCGGCAAGTTCGAGCCGCAAGGGCCGTTTTCCCGCGCGGTGCTGCAGGAAGCCTGGGAAGCGATCGTGCTGCTGCTGAATCCGATCACGCCGCACACCAGTCATGCGCTGTGGCAGTTGCTCGGCCATCCGGAGGAGTTGCTGGAGGACAAGGGCTTTCCGAAGGCCGACCCGGCCGCGCTGGTCAAGGACCTGATTACCGTTGTCGTGCAGGTCAATGGCAAGTTGCGGGGAAAACTCGAGGTTGCCCCCGGCAGCGGTGAGGATGTGCTGCGGCCGCTGGCGCTCGGACACGTCGATGTTGCTCGCTACACCGACGGCAAGAATCTGCGCAAGTTCATCGTGGTGCCGGATAAACTCGTCAACATTGTCGTTTCCGACTGACCAAGGAGCAATGAGCCATGGCTTCACTGCACAAATTGCGCACCGCCGTGTTGAGTGCCGCCATGCTGGCGACTGCGGCTTGCGGCTACACCCTGCGCGAATCGTCGCCGCTGCCAACCGTGCTAAGCACCGTGGCGATCGACACCATCGACTACGATTCGCCGCTGGTCACCGACCTGCAGCGTGAACTGGGGGCGGCAGGTGCCACGCTGAAGCCACTCAACAGCGCGGGTGCCAGTACCCTGAGGATCGTGTCGGAAACGGCCGAGCGCAACGTGATCAGTCTCGACGACCGAGCCAAGGTCGGTGAGTTCGAGCTCAGTTACCGGGTGGTCTACGCCGTCGACGGGACCGACGGCAAGCCGCTGCTGCGCGACACGCAAATTGCACTCTCGCGCGTCTACAGCTTCGACGAGCAGCAGGCCATCGGCGCCAGTCAGGAAGAAGACATCATCCGCAGTGAGCTGCGCCGCGACGTCGTGCGCATGATCATGGAGCGCCTGCAGCGCATCCAGGACCCGAACAAGGCCTCGGAAACCCGCGAGAGCGCGACGGCGAAGTAGGGGGAGCAGCGGGGCCTGGACAGGGGCGCAGCAACCAGTCGCGCGGCCTTGTACCTGTTTTCCGGGAGCAAGTACGCCTCGTTATCGACGCTCCCAACTGTAGCGCAGCAAACCGCGTTGAGTGAGTGAGAGTAGGCCGTGCGCTAGGAGATCGCTACCCTCAGCGCGTCGTGCTCACAGCTTCCGGTCGTTGTACACAATTGCGATGTGACACGAATAGTTACCATATATAACATGTGCAACTCAAAATTAATGACCAAGTCAACCATGTGAACTTCCGATTTCCGCCTCATGGCTCTATGCGTGCAACTCTTTGTGGTATCTGCAGCGCAGGCGGTGTGTGATCCTAACTTCGCCCCGCCTGTTGGAAGCGCTGCCGCAATGGCGAGTGGTCCGGAAACCAACGCCTCCACCGCTGTTATTGGTTGGTATTTTGTAGACGACAATTGAATGTCGACGCTAGTCGCTACTGGTGGATCAATGGCTGGATTCTCCGGCGCCAGCGTGAATCAATCGAATTCATCGTTTGCTGGACTCCAAATGAATATGCTTGAGGGAACCGCCGGAGAATCCACGGAGGCCACGAACTGCGAGCCCGGACCGCCGCCGCCGGTGATGCCGCCCGTGACCGCGACTGCCAGTCTTCCGTTTGGAATGCGGCGAACGCTGTATATTCGTATTCCCGATCGCATTGGCTCGATTGGGCGTAATGTATCCGCGACCATACCGGTCCGTTCCCTTGGACATTCGTGCTCCGATATACCGGATGTGCGGGGCGCCGAGGCGCGTCAGCTTGCCAACCAAGCAGTGCCCGGTGGCGCCGCCAATCGCCGCGGCGTCCACTATCGGCTCACGTTGACAGATGGTAATGTTGATGTTTGGGAGGTTTACAGTCCCGTTGGAACGCCGATGAGGCTGCGGCCGACGACCTGTCCCGGACAGTAGTATGAATCGTCGAATTGGTGTCATCACAGCAATCGGGCTGGCGGGCTTGTTGGCTGTCGGTGCCTATTGGCAGTTCTTGGGTATTGTCGAGTCCCCGAGTCAGGGGTTGGCGGCAAACTCGGGAAAGGCCGTGCCTGGACGCCTGGTGAGCGCTGGCGACAGCCCGGCGACCGCCATGAATGGCGACACTGGTACAGGCAAGGGCGAGGCGCCGCGCGCGCCGCCATTACAAGTGTCAACCGACACGCGGGACCCTAGTAGATTGCTTCAACTGCCATTCGCGCAGGATCTTATTGGAAGCATAGAGTCGTCAAATTTGGACTCGAGTCTACTGGAGCTACGTGACGCGACAATTCTAGCCTGCATTAAAGCCACCACGCCTGATAACCAAGGGCGCGACGTCAATCCAGCACATAATGGCGCATTGGGTAAATTTGTGGAGTACTGTCGTGGCGTCGATCATGGCTCGGCACAATACGCCAACGCAGAGTACGGGCGAGATATTCAGGCCTCCGCAGCTAACGACGTGCGTACCGAGCATGGTCGAATCAATGCGACGATAGAGAAAATTTTGGATGGTGATCGCAGCGAAGGTGCAGTCGACGAGTGGCTGGACGCCTTGGTCAATATCAGATCTCCGGATGGTGCCTGGGTATTGGCGCAACTAGCGGTGGATCCTTCCGGACCCTTGCACGGCTTGGTAGACGTCGGTCAGCAGCATTGGTCGGGGGAGCGGACTTTGAATATAAGCTACGCGGTTGGCGACATTTTTGCGTGTGCCAATGGACCATGGTGCATGCCGGATCGCGCCTACAGCATGCTCGCCTGTCTGGACTACGTAAATTGCCAGCCCGGCGCATCGAGACTGGATATAAGGCGCGATTCGATATCGCCGCTCGATTGGCGTATTGCGCAATCTGTTGCAGAACAACTTCGGGCACGCCACAGACAGCGAGGTCCCGTGAAACCGTGATTCTGGAAACGAATGAGGCTGCCGCAAGCGTGAGTTCAACATCTCACAGCAGCGGTGCGCTGGTGCTTTGAACTGTGGCGCCGTCAAGCAACCCGAAGACAGCGGGGGAAACTTTGCCATCGGCGAAGTTTCCCCCGCCGTGGAGAGAGCTTATCTCGCTTCCACATAGGCCGCGAAGCCCGGTAGGGTTACGCCCTACATCCCTCAATCCGGCAACCGCCGCCGGATGTCCTCCGCCGCGTCCCACTGCGAGAACAGCACCTCGACCAGCGCCGGGTCGAACTTGCGGCCGCTCTGACCGCGGATGAAGCCCTGCACTTCCTCGACAGCCCAGGCGCGCTTGTAGCAGCGGTTGCTGCCGAGCGCGTCGTAGACGTCGGCGAGTGCGACGATGCGGCCCGGCAACCCGATCTCGGCGCCCTTGATCGCGCGCGGATAGCCTGACCCGTCCCAGTTCTCGTGGTGTTCGCGGGCGATCTGCGCCGCCAGTTGCATCAGCGGGCGCCGTGACGACGCCAGCATCTGCGCGCCGAGCTCGGCATGCGTGCGCATGACCTGAGTTTCCTCTGGCGTATGCGAGCCGGGCTTGTTGAGGATGGCATCGGGAATGCCGATCTTGCCGATATCGTGCAATGGCGCGGCAAAACGCAGCATTCCCGCTTCCTGTTCGTCCATCCCGGCGGCGCGTCCGAGCAGTTCGGCGATCAGCCCGACCCGGCGCACATGGTTGGCGGTTTCGCGTGAGCGCGTTTCGGCGGCGCCAGCGAGCAGGTAAACCATTTCCAGCTGACTCTCGAACAGCTCCTTGTTCAAGTGCAGATTTTCGAAAGCGATCGATACATTGGTGCAGAACAGCTGCACCAGGCGGTAGTCGACATCGCGCAGTCGTGGGGTCTCGCCGACGTACAACAGACTCTCGGTGGAGTGACTGTCGGTGAAGTGCAGCACGTAGTGGTCGTCGGCGAACAGGTTTTCCTTGCGCTCGTACGCGCGGTGCACCGAATCGAGCAGTCGCCGCGGCAGAACCGTGTCCACGGTGGTATTGACGAAACGGGCGTAGTCGCCGGTGGCCGCTGCCACCACCAGCTGCTCGCCACTGCTGGTCGCCTGATCGATTGGCTTGCAGTACAGCGCACCGCGCTCGAGGCCGACCACATTGCCCAACTGGTCCAGTACCGCCGATGCGAATTCGTGCGATTTCTGATGCGAGAAGATATGCGCCGAAGCCGCGATCACGCGCTCGAGTCCGAGCCGGTTGCGCTCGATCAGCATGACGTCGCGATAGGCGCGCAAGGTGGCGTACATCATCGTGCGCAGCTTCTGCGCCGTGAGCTCGGTCTTGTCCTTGTAATCGTTGATGTCGTAGTTGGTGATGACTTCGTGTTCCGGCGCCTGGCCCGGTTGGCCGGTGCGCAGCACGATGCGGACGAAGTGGTTGTCGAGTTCGCCGCGGATGAATTTCACCAGATCGAGGCCGGCCTGGTCCGACTCCATCACCACGTCGAGCAGAATTACGCCGATATCGGGCTGCGAACGTAGCAGCGCGCGCGCCTCTGCAGCGGAGTAGGCGTGGTGGAACTTCAGGGGACGGTCTTCGAAGCGAAAAGTGCCAAGCACCAGCCGCGTGACTTCGTGCACCGCGGGTTCGTCGTCGACGATCAGTACATGCCACGGTTCACCGGCGACCGGTTCGGCCGCAAACTCGAAGAGCTCTTCACCCTGCGTCATCGCGCCCTCCGCCCGGCCCCGTTCTTCCGGAAATTACGCGCCCGCGGACGTCATGTAAACGTGTTCGCCAACAAGTTGACGATCAACGGCGGCATCGGCGAATCTGCGTGGTCGGCGTCAGCTTTTGCCGGCAAACAGCTCGCGGCCGATCAACATGCGGCGAATTTCCTGGGTGCCGGCTCCGATCTCGTACAACTTGGCGTCACGCAGCAGACGACCGGTCGGATAGTCGTTGATGTAGCCGTTGCCGCCCAGCGACTGGATCGACTCCAGGCTCACCTCGACCGCCACTTTGGACGCGTACAACAGGCAGCTGGCCGGGTCGACGCGCGAGCGCAGGCCACGGTCGTAGTCCTCGGCGACGCGATAGGCATAGGCGCGTGCGGATTGCAGCGACGTGTACATGTCGGCAAGCTTCGCCTGCATGATGCCGAAGGTGCCGATCGGCTGATCGAACTGCTTGCGCTCGCGCACATAGGCGAGTGTCAGTTCGCAGGCCGTCTGCATCAGCCCGAGTGGGCCGCCGGTCAGCACCAGGCGCTCGGTGTTGAGTCCGCTCATCAGCACCTTGACGCCTTCGTCGACCGCACCGAGCACGTTCTCGTCGGGGATCTCGCAGTCGTCGAACACCAGTTCGCAGGTGCTGGAACCGCGCATGCCGAGCTTGTCCAGCTTCGGCGATGTGCGAAAACCGGGCATCCCCTTCTCGACGATGAACGCAGTCATGCAGCGCGAACCGCGATCTTTCGGCGCGGTGCGCATGTAGACCACCAGCACATCGGCGTCGGGGCCGTTGGTGATCCACATCTTCGAGCCGTTGGCGACCCAGCGATCGCCCTGCTTCACCGCGCGACAGTTCATCGAACCGACCACATCCGATCCGGCGCCGTGCTCGCTCATGGCCAGCGCGCCGACCCACTCGCCGCTGCACAGCTTCGGCAGGTACTTCGCTTTCTGCCGGGCGTTGGCGTTGTTGTAGAGGTTCTGCACGCACAGGTTGGAGTGCGCGCCATAGGACAGGCCGACCGAGCCGGACGCCCGCGAGATTTCTTCCATCGCCACCAGATGGGCGAGGTAACCCATGCCGCTGCCGCCGTGATCGTGATCGACGGTGATGCCCAGCAGTCCGAGATCGCCGAGCTTGGGCCACAGGTCGCGCGGGAAACTGTTGCTGCGATCGATCTCGTCGGCGCGCGGGGCGATTTCCGCATCGGCGAAACGCCGCACCGTATCGCGCAGCAGGTCGAGTTCTTCGCCGAGTGAGAAGGGGGTCATGGGGCACCTGGTGGCTTTGGCATCGTTGAGTGCGGGACTCGGGACTCGGGACTCGGGACTCGGGACTCGGGAACCTCGCGGGCGACTATCGAGGATAGCGGTTGTGGTTTGACCGACGCACAGAAATTCGAGCTAGCCTTCGCTCGAGTCCCGAGTCCCGAGTCCCGAGTCCCGGCATTTGACTCAGCCCTTCGAGCGTCCCTTGAACATCGGTCGCGCGCTGCCCATGTACGGCAGCTTGACCTTGCCGATGGTGTTGATGCGTTCTTCGGCCATGCGGTCGGCGGCTTTCCAGGTAGGGATGCCATCGCGCTTGGCGATCTTGAAGATGGTCCCGAGGTTGTAATAGATCGAGCGCAGCATGCGCATCGCGCGCTCGCGGTCGTAGCCGTCGAGTTCGATCGAGACGTTCATCAAACCGCCGGCATTGACTGCGTAGTCGGGGGCGTAGAGGATGCCGCGGCGCTCCAGTTCGTCGCCGCAGTTGTCGGTGGCGAGTTGGTTGTTGGCCGCACCGCAGACGACCTTGAACTTGAAGCGCGGCATGGTCTTCTCATTGACGGTGCCGCCGAGGGCGCACGGGCTGTAGACGTCGGCGTCGACGTCGTAGATCTCGTCCAGAGCCACAGCTTCGCAGCCGAGTTCTTCGACGCAGCGCTGCACCGAGGCGCGATTGATGTCGGTGACGAACACCTTGGCTTTCTCTGCCCGCAGCAGTTTGGCAAGTTCGTAGCCCACGTGGCCGACGCCCTGCACGGCGTAGCTGAACTTGCCGATGTCTTCGCTGCCGAAACGGACGTTCAGGCTGGCCATCATCCCCTGCAGCGTTCCGGCGGCGGTGAACGGCGACGGGTCGCCGGAGCCACCGTGGACCTGGTGCACGCCGGACACGTAGTCGGTTTCCTTGAACACGTATTCCATGTCGTTGACATCGATGCCGACGTCCTCGGCAGTGATGTAGCGACCACCGAGCGAATTGACGAAGCGGCCGAAGGCGCGGAACAGGCCCTCGGACTTGTCCTTGGACGGATCGCCGATGATCACGCCTTTGCCGCCGCCGAGATTCAATCCGGCGACCGCAGCCTTGAAGGTCATGCCGCGCGACAGCCGCAGCACATCGTTCAGCGCCTCCTGCTCGGTCTTGTAGGGCCACATGCGCAGGCCGCCAAGGGCGGGGCCGAGCGTGGTGTTGTGCACCGCGATGATGGCCTTCAGGCCAACGTCCTTGTTGTTGCAGAACACGACTTGCTCGTGGCCCAGCGTGCCAATCGACTCGAACACCATGGCTTCAAAATCTCTCGAAAAGGATTCAAGGGCAGCGCGCGGGGCGCGCTGGCGATGCAAACGCATGCCGGAAGGGCTGCGCCTGGAATCTGCGGAGATTCATGCGACGCCAGTGCTGCGCAAGCCGGCAACCGCCCTCCCGGGGTTCCCGCGGCGCGGATCATACCGCCAGCCCGACGCCCGTACACCCGCGCGAGAGGGGGGCGTTCATCTGCACATCGAATATCGCTATGGAGGTCACCTTGGCCGCGTGGTGGCCTACCTGACAGTGGCGTAAGTCACCTCGTCTGCCTCGCAGGCAACGTGACTTTCGTTCAATGACTTACGGTCTGTTTGGTGCGT
>JAIMJQ010000047.1 GCA_020693165.1 Xanthomonas sp.
GCCGACGGTGCGCATGACCGGCAGCGTCGCCAGCGGCCGGCCGGAATCGGGATCAAGATATTCGAAGGCGTAGCCGTCATCGGTTTTCAGCGGTCGTACGCGACCGCCGAATGCAGTCAGTTCGGTGCCGTCGAAGCGCCCACGCACGCTGTCGGCGTTGGCCGATTGCGTCATCGTCCGGTGCCAGGTGCGATGCCAACTGGCGTGGCGATCCAGGTGGCAATCGGAGCAGGCATCGGAGCCGACGTAGGCCACCGCCGTGAAATCCACCGCTTCCCGCAAGCCGCCGCGCGCGGCATGACCGATCCAGCCGAGCACGGCGGCGATCGCGATCAACGCCAGCAGCAGCAGCCGTCGACGCCCACCGTTTGTCTGCAAATTGCCTGCCAAATCTTCCCCGCGGATTGTTGCCCGACCGCGCATGTTATACAGTTCGTCCGCCATCGCGCCGCCAGTCGGTGCTGTCTTTCTTTTGCCGGGGTCCGCTGAATGAACCTAATACGCATCTTCGCGCTTGCCGCTTGCGGCGCGCTGCTTTCGCCGATCCATGCCACCGAGGCAGCCGAGCCCGGCAAGAGTCAACAGAGTGCGGTCGACACCTACATCGTGCATTTTCGCGAACCCGGTCTGATGTATTACACCGGTGACATCGCCAGCCTGGCTTCGACAGCGCCGAGCAGCACAGGCGAGCGCCGCTTGAATGCGCGCTCCCCGGCAGCGATCAGCTACACCGGCTATCTGCAGGATCTGCAGCAGCAACGCCTCGCCCGCATGGAAGGGATGCTGCAACGCGAGCTTGCGCTCCGCCACAGCTACCACGTCACCTTTAATGGCGTCGCCATCGACGTCACCGCAGCCGAAGCAGAAAGCCTGCGCGGACTGCCGGAAGTGCAGTCCATCGAGAAGTCGCAGACCTACGAAATCGACACCGACGCCGGCCCGACCCTGATCGGCGCACCGGGCGTATGGAGCGGCGCGAGCATGCCGAACGGCCTGCCCAACAAGGGTGAGGGCGTGGTGGTCGGCGTGCTCGATGGTGGCGCCAACAGCGACCATCCGTCGTTCGCCAATGATCCGAACTGCGGCTTCAGCGCGATGCTGCCCAAGCAGATCAGCGCCGTCGACTGCGGCCAGATCAACTGCGTCGGCGGCCAACCGGAAGACACCGGCACGACGGGTCACGGCGTGCACACGTCGAGTACTGCAGCCGGCAATGCCCTGAGCACGCCGCTGACGGTAGTAGGCGTGCCGCTCAAGTTCAACATCTCCGGCGTCGCGCCGTGCGCACGCATTCGCCACTACAAAGTGTGCCAGACGGACACCTGCGCCGGCGCCGACATCCTGGCCGGCATCCAGTCCGCGATCACCGATCAGGTCGACGTCGTCAACTTCTCGATCTCCGGCGGCAGCAACCCGTGGACCGACAACGACCGTGGCTTCCTCGACATGGTCAACTCGGACATTTTTGTCGCCGCATCGGCAGGAAACACGCGCACGGCTACCCCCAACCCGGTCGGTGCCGTCAATCATCGCGGCCCGTGGGTGATGTCGGTCGCCAATTCTACACATGACCGCATCGAGGGCTTCGAGATCGATGTCGTAGGTGGGCCGCAGAACGTCGCCAGTCAGGCCGGCGCCACACCGTTCACGACTGCGGTGACCGCACAGGTCGCGGTCGGTGCGGCGCTGGGCAGCGAACTGGGCTGCGGCGCCGTATCGCCTTACGCGGCCGGCTCGATGACCGGGAAGATCGCGCTGATTTCCCGTGGGTCTTGCGCCTTCACCGAAAAATCGCTCAACGCCCAGGCAGCGGGGGCCATTGCGATCGTGGTCTACAACAATGCTGGCGGACCGCCGATTCAGATGGCAGCTGTGTCGTTGCCGAGCGCCATGGTGGGCGACACCGCCGGCATCGGCCTGCGCGATTTCCTGATCACCAATCCGAGTGCGCAGATGACGGTGAACTTCCCTGCGGTACGCATTACCGATCCCAGCTTTGCCGACGTCCTCAGCAGCAGCAGCCTGCGCGGGCCGAACAACAGCTTCGACGTCACCAAGCCGGACATCACCGGCCCGGGCACCAACATCTATGCGGCGGTTTCGGACAATGCCGGTCAGTTTGGCTTCCTGAGCGGCACCTCGATGTCGTCGCCGCATGTCGCAGGCGCAGGCGCGCTGGTGCGTGCCGCGCACCCGACGTGGACGCCGCAGGAGGTCAAGAGCGCGCTGCAACTGACCGCCTCGCGCAACGGGCTCAAGGACACCGGTCTGGCGCCGTGGGATGCCGACGACGTCGGCAATGGTCGCGTCAACGTGGGCGCCGCGGTTCGCAGCGGCCTGGTGATGAACGAGACCTTTGCCAACTTCCTGGCCGCCAATCCGGCGACCGGCGGCCAGCCGCGCAACCTGAACCTGCCGAGCCTGCGCCACACGACCTGCGCGAATTCCTGCACGTTCACCCGCACCTTCCGCAACACCAAGGCCACTGCGACCACCTGGAACGCTGTCGTCAGCGACGCGCCGGCCGGGACCACGATCAGCGTGAGCCCGTCGACCTTCAGTTTCACCGGCGGCCTGGCGGAGACGCAGACCGTCACCATCACCGTCACCCTGGCCAATACGATCGCAACGACGGCATTCGGCCATCTGATCTTCCGCGATGCGGCGACGACATTGCCGGACGCGCGCTTGAGCGTTGCGATACGCGGCACGGTCACCGACAACTTGTTCCAGAACGGCTTCGAGTAAGCCGGTGCAAATGCCGGGCAGCCCCGATCACGGGCTGCCCGGCTTGCAATGGCTTGCGTGAATGGCGGTTCCCCGTCTACAATCGCGGGCTAACGTTTTTAGTCATCAGGGACGGTGCGCCATGAAGGTTCTATCTTCGCTCAAGTCGGCCAAGTCGCGTCACCGCGACTGCAAGGTGGTTCGCCGCCGTGGCAAGGTATTCGTGATCTGCAAGAGCAACCCGCGTTTCAAGGCGCGCCAGCGCTGAGGTTTGCTGAAGCGGGTTGACCCAGAGGCCGCCTTCGGGGCGGCCTTTGTGTTCCCGAGGCCCTGAGACAAGTTCCGCGGCTGCAAAACTTGTTCAAAGGGTCCGATGCAGTCACATTCCGTTGCGCTACCCCTTCTGTCGCCTTCACGCAGGCGCTAATCTAGGCGGCGTTCTGCGCATGACCCGAAGGAGATGTGCCGTGTCGAACTTGAGAATGCTGTGGATTCCCCTGGCGCTGGTCGCGGTGCTGGCGACGGCGCCGGTCGCGGCGCAGACGTTGCTGGTGCAGCGTGTCGAGCGCGCCAAGTCATCGCTGCTGCCACGCGCCGGTGCGACGATGGCCGCGGTGGAGGCCCAGTTCGGTGCGCCGGAGAGCAAGCGCGATGCGGTCGGCAAGCCGCCGATCACGCGCTGGGAATATGCGGCGTTCATCGTCTACTTCGAGTACGACCATGTCGTGAATGCCGTGGTCAAGAAGTCGAGCGCCGAGGAAGTCGGACCGAAGCCGGTCCCGGCACAGCATCACGGCGAATGAGCAGGATCCGTTGGCCGGCCGAGTGGGAAGATCAGGCCGGAATCCTGCTGGCGTGGCCGCACGCAGGCACCGATTGGGCGTCCAACCTGGCCGCCGTCGAAGGCAGCTACCGCGAACTGATCCACAGCATTCTCGGTTTCGAGGACGTCTATCTGATCGTGCCCGACGCGGCGACTCGCAAGCGTGCAGAGCAAGTCCTGGGAAGCGGTGTGGCGCTGCTTGAGGGCAAGCTCCACTGGATCGAACTGCCGTACAACGACACCTGGTTGCGCGATTCCGGCCCAATCACGCTGCTCGACGGTCACCAGCCGCGCTGGCTGGATTTTCGCTTCACCGGCTGGGGCGACAAGTTCGAAGCGAGCCTCGACGATGCCATTCCCGAAGGCCTGACCGCGCAACCCTTGTTTGCGCATGTGCCGCGCCAGCGCGTCGACTTCGCGCTCGAGGGCGGCGCCGTCGAGACCGATGGCAACGGCACCTTGCTGGCGACCTGGACCTGCCTGGCGCGACGTCATCCGGGCAAGTCGCGTGCCGAGGTCGAACGCATCCTCGGCCAGACGCTGGCGCTGGACCGTTTCCTGTGGCTTGAGCACGGCGAACTGGCCGGTGACGACACCGACGCTCATATCGACACGCTGGCGCGCTTCGCATCGCCGGAGCGAATCGTCTACCAGGGCTGCGAATCGCCGTCGGACCCGCATTTCGGTGCACTCGATGCGATGGCAGCCGAACTGGCGGCGATGCAGACACGTCAGCGGCGTCCATTCGAGCTGTTTGCGCTGCCGTTCGCGCCGCCGATCCATGCCGACGATGGTCGCCGCCTTGCCGCGTCCTACGCGAACTTCCTGATCGTCAACGGTGGCGTGTTGATGCCGGGCTACGATGTCGACACCGACCTCGATGCCTTCGAGGTGTTGCAGGCGGCATTTCCGGATCGCGCCGTCGTGATCGTGCCCTGTCGCCCGCTGATCGAGCAGAACGGCAGCCTGCATTGCCTGACCATGCAGTTGCCCGAAGGAGTAGTTGATTGATGGCGAGTCTGAAGGTTGCCCTGGTTCAGGACCGCGACCGCGGCAGCGTTGAGGCCAATCTCGCCCGCATCGAAGCGCGCGTCGCCGAGGCCGCGGCCGCTGGCGTACGCCTGGTGTTGCTGCAGGAATTGCACAACGGCGCGTATTTCTGTCAGCACCAGGACACCGCCGAGTTCGATCGCGCCGAGCCGATCCCGGGACCGAGCACGGATCTTCTCGCCGCATTTGCCGCGGCGCACCAGATGGTGCTGGTGGCCTCGCTGTTCGAGCGCCGCGCTGCTGGTCTGTATCACAACACTGCGGTCGTGTTCGACGCCGACGGCCGTATCGCCGGGCGCTATCGCAAGATGCATATCCCCGACGATCCGGGATTCATGGAGAAGTTCTATTTCACGCCCGGCGATCTCGGCTTCGAGCCGATCGATACTGCAGTCGGTCGCCTCGGCGTGCTGGTGTGCTGGGACCAGTGGTATCCGGAAGCCGCGCGCCTGATGGCGCTGGCCGGCGCCGATCTGCTGCTCTATCCCACCGCCATCGGCTGGGATCCGCGCGACGACGATGCCGAAAAGCGGCGCCAGCAGGACGCCTGGGTGATCAGCCAGCGCGGCCACGCGGTCGCCAACGGGCTACCGGTGCTGAGCTGCAACCGGGTCGGTTTCGAGGCCGACCCAACCGGCCTCGGCGCCGGCATCCAGTTCTGGGGGAGCAGCTTCGTCGCCGGTCCGCAGGGCGAGTTCCTGGCGCGCGCCGGCGACAACGACGACGAACTGCTGCTCGCAGACGTCGACCTGAAACGCAGCGAAAGCGTGCGCCGCATCTGGCCGTTCCTGCGCGATCGGCGCATCGATGCCTATGGGGATCTGATGCTGCGCTTCAGATCCCCATGAGTGAACGTTTTCGGCATCGATGGCATTGCAGCACTGGTAGACTCTCGACGTGAACGTTGCCGATGTCTTGCGTATGTTGCTTGATGACGGCTGGTTCGTCGCTGCAACACGGGGCAGCCATCGCCAGTTCAAGCACCCAACCAAACCCGGGCGTGTAACCGTACCCGGAAAGCCCAGCGACGACTTGGCGCCCGGAACACTGAGCAGCGTCTTGAAACAAGCCGGAATGAAGTCTTGACCACAATGCGCTACGCAATCGTCATCGAAAAAGCAGCGGAAAACTACTCCGCCTATGTGCCAGACCTGCCCGGCTGTGTCGCCACCGGCGCGACTGTCGCCGAAGTGCAGCAACAGATTCGCGAAGCTATCGCATTTCACTTGGACGGATTGCGCGAGGACGGGCAACCCGAACCGGTAGCCGCGAGTGTCGTCGAGTACGTCGAGGTCGCAGCCTGAGCATCCCCACTGCCGGATCCGCCGCGCGTCAATGCGCGTGGTTGGCCGCGTAGCTCTGCCTGCGCGGCATTCGACCGTTCGCATGGAACCAGGCAATTCCTGTGCTTCGATATCGACGCAGCCTTACGCCAACAAGATTCTGGAATCAGTACTTTGAACAACGAGTTGACCCTGCCGGCCGCGGAAGCTCCCGCCTCCTACACCGCTTTCGACGGCCAACCGCTGATCGAAACGCGTGTCGGCGACATCGAGTACACGCTGCTGGGGACCGCGCATGTCTCCAAGGCCAGCGTAGACGCCGTGCGTCACCTGATCGCGACGCGTCCGTTCGAGCTGATCGCAGTCGAACTCGACGAGCACCGCCACCACTCACTGATGCGCCCGGACGACTGGCGCAACGTCGACCTGTTCCAGATCGTCAAGGACGGCAAAGCCGGCATGCTGGCGGCCAACCTCGCACTCGGTGCCTACCAGCGACGGCTCGCCGAGCAGTTCGGCGTCGAGCCCGGCGCCGAGCTCAAGGCGGCCTGCCTGGAGGCCGGAGCACGCAAGGTTCCGGTCGAATTGATCGATCGTGACGTCGGCGTCACCCTGAAGCGCGCCTACGCCGCGGTCGGTTTCGTCGACAAGTTCTCGATCATCGGCGGGCTTGTCGCCAGCGCCATCAGCAGCGACGAGATCAGCGAAGCCGATGTCGAGAAGCTCAAGGAAGGCGACATCCTGACCAACACCTTCGACGAGTTCGCGCGCCAGAGCAAGCCGTTGCACCACGCGCTGATCGTCGAGCGCGACCGCTACATGGCGGCGCGCCTGCGCATGGCCAGCAAGCCCGGACAACGCGTACTGGCGGTCGTCGGCGCCGGCCATCTGGCCGGACTCGCTCGGGCACTGGAAGGCCTCGATTCCGGCGACACCGAGTCTCTGGATTCACTGCGTGCGCTGCCGCCGCCGAGCCTGTGGCCGAAGCTGATCGGTTACGCGGTGATTGCACTGTTGATCGGCGGCTTCGTCTGGGCCTTCAGCCAGGGCGTCGATGTCGGCCGCGATCTGGTTTCTTTCTACGTCTTCGCGACCGGCGGATTCGCCGCGCTCGGTGCGCTGATCGCCGGCGGCCACCCACTCAGCATTGTCGCTGCCTTCCTGTCCGCGCCACTGACCGTTCTGCATCCGGCACTCGCCGCCGGCATGTTCAGTGCCGGCGCCGAAGTCTGGATCCGCAAGCCGCGCGTCGCCGATTTCGAGGCGCTGCGTGATGACCTCAAGCAGTGGCGCGGGTGGTGGAAGAACCGCGTCGCGCGCACCCTGCTGGTGTTCTTCCTGACCAATGCCTGCACCGGCATTGGCGTCTATCTCACCGGTATCGAGTTCTTTCGCAGGTTGACCTGATGAGTCTTTTCTCCTGGATGTCCCGTCCCGCGTGGCAGTCGCGCGACGTTTCCAAGCGGGTTGCCGCGGTGTCGCATGGCCGTGAACCGGCGCTGCTCGCCGAGCTGCCACTGATCGCCCGCAATGACCTCGATGCGAGCGTTCGCCGCGCGGCGCTGGAGCGCATCGATGATCTCGCGCTGGTCGCCGATCGCATGAGCAACGACGCCGATCCCGGCGTGCGCGATCGTGCCCGTTCGCGACTGGTCGATCTGCTGTGCGGCCCGGCGCCTGTCGCCGAGCGTCGGCGTGTACTGGGACTGGTCGAGGACCAGGGGATGCTCGAACTGATCGGGCGCCGCGCGCCGGAAGTCGAACTGCGGCGCGCCGCCCTGGAACGCTGCAAGCGCACTGGCTACATCGCCGACCGCGTACTCGATGACGCCGATGCCGATCTACGCATCGAACTGCTATCGCGAATCGAGCAGACCGCCACCCTGGAACGCCTCGCCCAGCAAGCGCGCACCAAGGACAAGCGTCTGTTTCGCGCTATCCGCGAACGCCTGGACGCCGGCAAGCTGGCCGCCGGCGAAGGTGACGCACTGATCGCCCGCGCCGAGGCCCTGTGCATCGCGGTGGAGGCGCATCTGCGCCGCCCCGGAGCGGCTGCAGTCGCGGCCCTCACCGAAGCCGAGAACGACTGGACCATACTCAGGCCACGCATCGACGAGCGCTTCGACAAGCGTTTCCACGGCGCATTGCAAACGCTGCGTGCTGCGATCGGGGCGGTAGCGCGGATTGGCGAGGAGCCCGCTCCCGCGCCCGACGTCGTGGTCGCCGCCGCCGAATCTGCAGAATCGATGGCGCCGGCACCCGCTGAGCTGGCCGCTGGGGCTGGCGTCGTTGGCGACCAGGCCGATGCCGAGCTGGCCGCTCTGGTGCAATGCGCCGACGAGATGGCGGACAGCGCGGCGTCGCCGGAAATCGAGGCGCTGCAGCGCCGCTGGCAGTCGACCTTCGCGTCGAAGCCAGCCCGGGGTGAAGCCGACGGCGCACTCGCCGCGCGATTTGCGCAACGCCTGGAAACGCTGCGGACCGCCGCACAAACGCACGCCGAACAAGCCGAGATGGCGCGCCAACGGGTCGAGCAATCGATCGCCGAAGTGGACGCCGCGATCGAAGCCGGACAACTGGCGGCTGCCCGCGCGGCACGCGCGCGAGCGCGCTCGGCCGTAGAGTCACTGAGCGGCGACAGCGCGAAATCGCTGGCGCGCAAGCTTGCCGCCATCGACCCGCGCATCGACAAGCTTGCCCAGTGGCAACGCTGGTCTGACAACAAGGTGCGCTTGCGCCTGTGCGAGGAAGCCGAAGCCCTGATCGGCAGCGGCATGCATCCCGACGGACTGGCCAACAAGATCGCCGAACTGAAGGCGTCGTGGAAGCGTATCGACGACAGTGAGGCGGACCCCGGAGCACCTGCGGCTGAATCCGGCTTGGGCAAGCGCTTCCGGTTCCTCTGCCACAAGGCGCTGGAGCCGGCTCGCGGTTACTTCGAAAAGCGCAAGGAAGTGCGCGGCAAGCGCAGCGAAGAAGTCGGCGCATTCATCGCGCGCGCCCAGGAAGCGCTGGCCGCCGACGGCACCGACAGCGGTGCGCTGATTGCGCTCAAGCGCGAGTCCGGCGACCGCCTGCGCCTGCTGGATGCGGTCGACCCACGTCAGCGCGGCGACATCGGCAAGCAACTGAAGCAGCTGATCGAAGCCTGCTCCGCGGGCATTGACGCGCGCTTCGCGGCGATTGCCGAGGAAAAGCAGAAGCTGATTGCGCAACTGCGGCGGCAACTCGCCCACGCCGAACTGGATGCCGCGCTGGACCTTGCCAAATCGGCGCAGAAGCGCTGGCAGACGCTCGGCAAGGGTTCGCAGAAGACCGATCAGGCGCTATGGTCGGAGCTGCGCGCGCTGATCGATCCGCTGTTCGAGCGCCGCAACGACGAACTCAAGGCGGTCGACGCCGGACGCGATGCCGAACGCGCCGCAGCGCAAGCGCTGATCGACGAGATGCGCGCACTGCCTTCTGCCGCGCTGGATGCCAATCACATCGATGCCGAAATTGCGCGCATCGGGCAGCAGTGGCATCACGAACCGAACCGACCGCGCGATCTGGAGCGCGTACTCGATCAGGCAATAGCCGATGCCCAGGCTGCCGCCGCCGAGCGGCGCGCTGCCGAGGTGACGGCGCGCCAGCAGCAAGTCAGCGAATGCGCCAGGCATCTGGACGCGATCGAGTCGCGCTGGCTGCAGGGCGCCGATATCGGTGCCGAACTGGATGCCCTCAAGGATCAGGCATCGGCGCTGGACGCGGTCATCGCCGCCGCGTTCGCGGCACGGATGCAGCGTCTGCGAACAACGGCTGCGGGCGCACCCGAGTCGCTGCTGGGCGAACAGCTTGCGCTGGGCGAACGTCTGCTGCTCGAGTACGAGTTTCTCGCCGGCGTCGAGTCGCCAGCGAGCGACCAGTCCGCACGGCTGAACCTGCAGGTCGAGAAACTCGCCGCGCGCATGTCCAGTGGCCATTCCCCGGCGCCGCGCGAGCAGCGCACCGCACTGGACTTGCGGTGGTGGGCAACAGGACCGCTGCCACTGGCCGACCGCGAACGCCTGGCCCAACGGCGCGATACGGCGATTCGCGCCATCAGGACCTAGACCTGCGGGCGCTCGATTCACGACGCCGCAGCCACTGTATTGAATTGTTGGCGGCGCTGTCGCACGATGGCGCTGGAACGGCTGCAAACCGGGGTGAGCGATGGTCGACCGCGAACGACGCAAGGCGCCAGCAGCGCCAAGTCGCGCACTTGAGCGGCTGCTCAATGCCGCGCAGATCGACACCCTGCGCAGCCTTGAAAGTTTTGGCTGGGAGTTGAAGTTTGTGCGCAAGCCCTTGTTTCAGCCTGCCGTGCCGATCGTGATGGATGGCAGCCGCAAGAGTTATGCGCTGATCGAGGACGACGGCACGCTCAACGAGAATCCGCCGTTCAAGATTCGCCCGTGACCATCAGCGAAGCAATTCGAAATCGTCCGCATCCAGCCAGGCCGGAAAACGCGCGCGGTGCGCCTGCAGCCGTTCGGCCGATAGCGTCAGCGTGACCGTCGCCGGCTCGCTGCCGAGTTCGACCAGCGCCTCGCCGAGGAAGTCGAGGACGGCGCTGTCGCCGGCATAAGGCAGCTGGTTGCCGTCGGTGCCGACGCGATTGACGCCGACGCAGTAGGCCAGGTTCTCGATCGCGCGGGCACGCAGCAAGGTGCGCCAGGCGTGGCGCCGCGGGCTCGGCCAGTTGGCGACGAACAACACCAGGTCGTAGTCGAGCCGCTGCTCCGCAGGGTCGAACCGGTTGCGGATGAACACAGGGAAACGCAGGTCGTAGCAAACCAGTGGGCACACCCGCCATCCGCCGACCTCGACGATCAGGCGATCGCCGCCGGCGGCATACCGCTGGTCCTCGCCAGCCATCCGGAACAGGTGGCGTTTGTCGTAATGCGCCAGCGTTCCATCGGGACGCGCCCAGATCAGGCGGTTGCAAACACCTTCGCCGTCGCGAATCACCTGGCTGCCGGTGACGACGGCGCCGACCTCGCACGCCAGATCGCGCATCCAGCGCACGTTGACGCCATCCATGGTCTCGGCATTGGCGACGGCGTCATTGGAAAAGCCCGAGAGGAAAGTCTCCGGCAACACAATCAGGTCGGCGCGACCGGCCAGCGCCAGAACCTGTGTCCCATAAAGCTCACGATTGGCCCGCGCGTCGTGCCAGACGGTTGCCGCCTGCACCAGCGCAACGCTCAGATCGCGCATAGTCGCTCCGCGGCCGCACCCATGGTGGCATCGGTCTTGGCGAAACAGAAGCGCACCAGTTTCTGGTCTGGCGGCGATTCGTAAAAGGCCGAGACCGGAATTGCCGCGACGCCATGCTCGGCCACCAGCCACCTGCAGAAATTCAAGTCGTCCTCGTCGCTGATCGACGAGTAGTCGGCGAGCTGGAAGTACGCACCTTCGACCGGCAGCAGGCGGAATCGCGACGAAGCCAGCAACTGTGCAAAGCGATCGCGCCTGGCCTGATAGAACTGCGGCAGATCGAGGTAATGCTGCGGGTCAGCCACCAGAATGTCGGCCAGCGCCCATTGCGCGGCGTGGAAGGTGCAGAAGGTCAGGAACTGGTGGACCTTGCGGAATTCGGCGGTCAACGTCGGCGGCGCAATGCAATACCCCACCTTCCAGCCGGTGATGTGGTAAGTCTTTCCGAAACTCGAAACGGCGAAACTGCGTTCTGCCAGTTCGGCGTGTCCGAGCACGCTTTCGTGGCTGCGACCGTCGAAGATGATGTGCTCGTAGACCTCATCGGAGAGCACCAGTATCTCGCTGTCGCGGAGCAGATCTGCCAGGGTGTCGAGGTCGCCACGCGTCAGCGTCGCGCCGGTCGGATTGTGCGGCGAATTGATCATGATCATCCGCGTGTGCGGCGTGATGGCGTCGCGCACGCGGTCCCAGTCGACGTTGAAACTCGGCGGCGACAGCGGCACATGCACCGCGCGGCCGCCAGCCAATTCGATGGCCGGGTCATAACAGTCGTAGCAGGGATCGAGCACGATCACCTCGTCGCCAGAACGAACCACAGCGTGGATCGCCGCGAACAGCGCTTCGGTGGCGCCACTGGTGACCGTGACCTCGGCGTCCGCATCGACACGACGGTCGTAGAGCGCCTCGGTCTTGGCGGCGATGGCCTGCCGCAGCGCGGGGACACCGGACATCGGCGCGTACTGGTTCCGCTGCGCCAGCGTGTGCCGATGCAGCGCCTCGTGCAACGCCGCCGGCCCCTCGAAATCGGGAAACCCCTGCCCCAGGTTGACCGCCTGGTGTTGCGCCGCCAACTGCGACATCACCGTGAAAATGGTGGTGCCGACGCGCGGCAACTTGCTGTGCAATCGCATCGTCCTGCGGTCCTGCTCGATGTAAACCCCGGATGCTAGCCCGCATTGATCCCACCGGCGCAAGAAGATGCACACCTTTCCATGAACCCATGTCGTAAGTCATTGAAATTATTTAAAACCGCTCACCCTGAGCAGAGCATCCCAGCTTCATCGGGATGCGACGTCGAAGGGCGCGCGTGTGCCAGGAATCCGCGCGTCCTTCGACGTCGCGTCCTGGTAAAGCATCGGACGCTCTGCTCAGGATGAGCGGGTTCAAGGTCACCGCGCAGTTTTTGGTGAAACTGAAGGCTTTCCATGAACCCATCTGCAGGCGCGACGTACACGTCGCTCCTGCAACAGAACCTGCGGTTCACGGTGCGCGCGTACACTGCGCAGATGCGAGGAGAGTACGAGCGAGTACTGCGGGAGTGGCTGCTGCGACGCAAGCGGGTGCGCCGTCTGCTGCGCCCGCTGCCGCGCCGTGCGAACATCCACCGCTACCCGGTCATCAAGTGGTTTGCCGAGCACGCTCAGCGCCGACCAGAGCTGTGGTCGTTCAAACGGGCACAGATACTGCCGGCGTTGTACGCGGGATCGGTGATCTCGCTGCTACCGCTGTACGGCATCCAGATCGTCATCGCCTTTGTCGCAGCGTTGCTGCTCCGTGCGAACCTGACGGTGATGGTTGCCCTGCAGTTCGTGACCAACCCGCTGACCGTGGTTCCGGTCTATGCCTTCACCGGATGGGTAGGCGCCACTCTGATGCGCGCGCTGGGAATTGGCGAGCAACTGCCGACGGCCGCGTTCTACGCCAACGCATTGTTCATCGGCGGCATGATCGTCGGCCTGATGTTCGCGATGCTGGCCGACATCGCCTGGCGCGTGGTCGCGTGGGAGGCGCGAGCGTTTACCGCGCGCATGCACCAATTGCGGCGGCAAGCGGGGCAGGATGAGGAACCGCCTGCGCCGGCGAGCCAGAAGCCATCCGATCCGAGCGTCTGACAGCTCGTGTGGTGCTTCGCAATCAATCGAACTTGTCCGCTGATTGCGGAGCACCACACTAGGCGGTGGCGAATATCTGTCCGAAATCCCGGAACGACTTGAACTCCAGCGCGTTGCCGGATGGATCGAGGAAAAACATGGTGGCCTGCTCGCCGGGTTCGCCAGCGAATCGGATATACGGCGGGATCGCGAAGACCATCCCGCCTTCACGCAGGCGCTCAGCCAGCGCGTGGAATTCGGCCCACTGCAGCACCACGCCGAAATGCGGCACCGGCACCTCATGGCCATCGACTGGATTGTGTGCGCGCGTGCCGCAGCCGTCGGAGAGATGCGCGACGATCTGGTGCCCATAGAGGTCGAAATCGATCCAGCGCGAACTGGATCGACCCTCCGGGCAGCCGAGCAGGCCACCGTAGAAAGCGCGCGCCAAGTCGAGATCGTGCACCGGAAAAGCGACGTGGAATGGCGTCAGCGTGCGCATCCGTCAGTCCTATCCCAGCACATCTGCAATGTCGTACCAGCCCGGGCGCTGGCGCGCCAGCCACACCGCGCTGCGGACTGCCCCGCTGGCAAAGATCGAGCGCGAGTTGGCCCGGTGGGTCAATTCGATGCGCTCGCCTTCCGATGCGAACATCACCGTGTGTTCGCCGACCACATCTGCGGCGCGCATCACCGCAAAGCCGATCTCGTTGCGGCCGCGCGGTTCACCCACGCCCTCGCGCGTGTAGCGGGCGACGTCCTCGAAGGCCTGCCGCCGCGCGTCGGCGATGGCACGGCCCAGCGCCAAGGCGGTACCCGAAGGCGCGTCCTTCTTGTTGCGGTGATGCACTTCCAGGATCTCGGCATCGAAATCGGGGCCAAGCTGCGCCGCCGCCAGCGCGGCCATGCGCTTCAGCAGCGCCACGCCCAGGCTGAAATTGGCGCTCCAAAGGACCGGAATCCTGCCTGCCGCATCCTTGAGCTCATCGATCTGCACGGCGCTGAGTCCGGTAGTTCCGCAGACCAGCGCGATGCGCCGCTCCAGCGCGATCGCCAACGACGTTGCCAATGCATCCACCGTCGAGAAATCGATGATGGCGTCAATCGCAGTATCCGGATCCAGCGCGGCGATGAAGTCGATGTCGGGAGCGTCGGAACCCATGGCGAGCGACAGCGGCTCGCCGACCCAGCCCGAAGCAGCCCGCACCAGCGTCGCGACGACCGTGCAATCCGATCGCACCCGCGCCGCGCGCAGCACCTCGATACCCATGCGCCCGGAGGCACCATGGACCGCAAGTCGAACCGGCGACGCCATATCCATGCAAGCTTGCCTCGTCAGGCGCCGATGCGCCCGAAGAAATCCTTGACGCTGTCCAACCAGCCGCTCGAACGCGGGCTGTGCTCGGAAGCTTCGCCGGTGAAACTGGTTTCCAGTTGCGCCAACAGTTCGCGCTGCTCGGCGGTCAGCTTGATCGGGGTCTCGACGACCACTCGGCACAACAAATCGCCCTTGCTGTGGCTGCGCACCGACTGCACCCCCTTGCCGCGCAGCCGGAAGATCTTTCCGGTTTGGGTGCCATCGGGAATCTTGAGAACGGCGCTGCCGTCCAGTGTCGGGATCTTCATCTCGCCGCCGAGCGATGCCGTGGTCACGCGAATCGGAATCTCGCAATAGAGATCGTCGCCCTCGCGCTTGAAGATCGGATGTTCGCGCACCGCCATCTCGACGTAAAGGTCGCCCGCCGAACTTCCAGCCGGCCCCGCCTCGCCCTCGCCGCTGAGGCGGATGCGATCGCCATGGTCGACACCGGGCGGCACCTTGACCCGCACCAGCTTCTCTTCCTCCAGGCGACCGGCGCCATGGCAGTAGGTGCACGGATTGGTGACCGACTGGCCGGCACCACCGCAGGTCGGGCAGGTCTGCTGGATCGAAAAGATCCCGTTCTGCATGCGCACGCGACCATGGCCAGCGCAAGTCCGGCAGGTTCCGGTCTTGCCGTCGGCCGAGCCGGTACTGTTGCAGTGGTGGCAACCCACCAGGGTTGGCACGCGAATCTCGCGTTCGACGCCGTTGACGGCTTCTTCGAGATCCAGCTCCATCACGTAGCGGACGTCGGAACCGCGCCGCTGGCGCTGACCGCCGCCGCGTCCGCCACCAAAGATGTCGCCAAAGATGTCGCCGAAAATGTCGCCGAGGTCCGGACCGCCGGCACCCGCGCCGCGGCCACCCGCGCCACTCAGGCCGGCATGTCCGTAGCGGTCGTAAATCGCGCGCTGCTCGGCATTCGACAGGACCTCATAGGCCTCCTTGGCCTCCTTGAACTTGTCTTGCGATGCCGGATCATCCGGATTGCGATCCGGGTGCAACTTCATCGCCAGACGCCGAAACGCCTTCTTCAGCTCATCCTCGGAGGCAGTCTTGGCAACGCCGAGGACTTCGTAGTAGTCGCGTTTGGACATGGTGGGTCAGGAAAAGGAAAAAGGAAAAGGGAAAAAGGGAAATCAACAGCACCGCAAGTTCGCGACACCATGCTTTGGCGCTTCCCTTTTCTCTTTTCCATTTTCCCTTTTCCTCCTGCCTGCCTCACGCAACAAGGCGCGCGGCCCTCCGGCCGCGCGCCCCGAAACAACCACCGGTCAGCGCTTGTCGCCATCCACTTCCGTGAACTCGGCGTCGACCACGTCGTCCTGCGGCTTGCCGGCCGAAGCCTGCTCGCCACCCGGCGCCGGGCCGCCCTGACCACCTGAGGCCGCTGCACGCAGGCTCTGCGACGCTTCCATCAGCGCCTGCGTCTTGCCCTCGATGGCGGCCTTGCTGTCACCCTTCATCGCGGTCTCAAGCTCGGCCAGCGCGGTTTCGACCTTGGCGATCTGCGCGCCATCGACCTTGTCGCCAGCTTCCTTCACTGCCTTGCGCGTCTCGTGCAGCAGCGCGTCGGCCTGGTTGCGGGCACTGACCAGCTCGTGGAACTTCTTGTCCTCATCGCGATGCGCTTCGGCGTCCTTGACCATCTGCTGGATCTCTTCCTCGGAGAG
Source organism: Xanthomonas sp. (assembly GCA_020693165.1). GTDB lineage: Bacteria > Pseudomonadota > Gammaproteobacteria > Xanthomonadales > SZUA-5 > JADKFD01. The sequence continues at coordinate 16,251 of JAIMJQ010000047.1, forward strand.
GCCGGATCCCGCCTTGATCTCGATGCGCTGTTCCTTGCCGGTCTTCTTGTCCTTGGCCGACACATGCAGGATGCCGTTGGCGTCGATGTCGAAGGTCACCTCGACCTGAGGCATACCGCGCGGAGCGCTTTCGATGCCGGCGAGATCGAACTTGGCCAGAGACTTGTTGTAACGCGCCTGTTCGCGCTCACCCTGCAGCACGTGCACGGTCACCGCGGTCTGATTATCCTCGGCGGTCGAGAACACCTGCGCCGCACGCGTCGGAATCGTGGTGTTCTTCTCGATCAGCTTGGTCATCACGCCACCGAGCGTCTCGATGCCGAGCGACAGCGGGGTCACGTCGAGCAGCAGCACATCCTTGACGGTGCCTGCCAGCACGCCACCCTGGATCGCGGCGCCGATGGCGACCGCCTCATCCGGATTGACGTCCTTGCGCGGCTCCTTGCCGAAGAACTCCTTGACCGCCTCCTGCACCTTGGGCATGCGCGTCTGGCCACCGACGAGGATCACTTCGGCGATGTCGCCCACGCGCAGGCCGGCGTCCTTGAGCGCAGTACGGCACGGCTCGATGGTGCGCTTGACCAGATCGTCGACGATCGACTCCAGCTTGGCGCGCGTCAGTTTGACGTTCAGGTGCTTGGGACCGGACGCATCCATGGTCACGTACGGCAGGTTGACGTCGGTCTGCATCGACGACGACAGCTCGATCTTGGCGCGCTCGGCGGCGTCCTTGAGGCGCTGCAGCGCAAGCGGATCGTTGCGCAGGTCGATGCCCTGCTCCTTGCGGAACTCGTCGACCAGGAAATCGATCACGCGCATGTCGAAGTCTTCGCCACCGAGGAAGGTGTCGCCATTGGTGGCCAGCACTTCGAACTGCTTCTCGCCATCGACTTCGGCGATCTCGATCAGGGAGACGTCGAAGGTACCGCCGCCGAGGTCGTACACGGCAATCTTGCGGTCGCCTGCGCCCTTCTTGTCGAGGCCATAGGCCAGCGCGGCTGCGGTCGGCTCGTTGATGATGCGCTTGACGTCGAGGCCAGCAATGCGCCCGGCATCCTTGGTCGCCTGGCGCTGGCTGTCGTTGAAATAGGCCGGGACCGTGATCACCGCCTCGGTGACCGGCTCGCCGAGATAGTCCTCGGCGGTCTTCTTCATCTTCATCAGCACGCGCGCAGAAATTTCCGGCGGCGCCATCTTCTTGCCGCTGGCATCGATCCAGGCGTCGCCGTTGTCGGCTTCGACGATCGAATACGGCACCATGTCGATGTCTTTCTGCACCACCTGCTCACCGAACTTGCGTCCGATCAGGCGCTTGACGGCATACAGCGTGTTCTTGGCGTTGGTCACCGCCTGGCGCTTGGCCGCAGCGCCGACGAGGACTTCGCCATCCTTGGTGAAAGCGATCACCGAAGGCGTCGTACGGTCGCCTTCGGAATTCTCGATGACCTTGACGGCGCCGCCTTCGATGATGGCGACGCAGGAATTGGTGGTCCCGAGATCGATACCGATGATCTTGCCCATTGGTGTACCTCCTGAAATCCGAAATCGTTCTGGGGACATACCCCGACTGATGCATTAGATGGGGATGAAATTCACGTGTCCAAGGGTGGGGGCATGGGGCACGGAGCACGGGGCACGGGAAAAGCGGTCTCGCCGCAGATTTCCAGCTTCTCCCGTGCCCCGTCGCTCATCCCTGACTCACCATCACCAGCGCCGGCCGGACCAGGCGGTCGTGCAGGCGATAGCCTTTCTGCAACACCACCATCACGTGATCGGCGGGAACGTCGCTGCAGGGCTGCATGCCGATCGCCTGGTGCTGCTCCGGGTTGAACGGCTGACCCATCGGATCGACGACCGTGAGGCCATGCGAATCGGCGGCCTTCTGCAGCATGCGCAGGGTCATCTCCGAACCTTCCTTGAGGCTGTCGATGCCCGCACCACTGGCATCTGCTGCCTTGATCCCCTGCTCCAGGCTGTCGATCACCGGCAGCAGGTCGTTGAGCAGTCGCTCGACACCGAACTTGCGCGCCTGCTCGAACTCGCGCAGCCAGCGCTTGCGCTGGTTTTCGGTATCGGCGCGCTCCCGAAGCTGTTCAGCTTCGAGTTCGGCAACGCGCTGACGCAAGGTCTCGACCGACTCGCTCGGGCCAAAGCCCTCGGCATCGGCGGCGGCGTCGGATTCCGGGCGTTCCTGCTCCGGGGATGCGTGCATGAGGTGGCACTCCCAAACTTGAAATCATCAGGCCCCGGTTTGTTGGGGCAATCAGGCCAGATTCAAGGCTGTGCCCACCGCTTGCGCAGTGGCTCGAACCACCGGGATGACCCGCTGGTAGTCCAGCCGGGTCGGACCGATGACGCCGAGTACGCCGATCGCTCTGCCGTCCCGACGGTAGGGCGCGGTGATCACCGAGCACGAGGCAAATGGCTCGAATCCGGATTCCTCGCCAATGAACAGGCGCACATCGTCGGCACGGACGGCGTTCTCGACCAGTTCCAGCAGGTCGCGCTGGCGCTCGAAAGCCTCGAACAGCCCGCGCAGGCGCTGCACATCCGCCAACTCGGCATGGGCGGCGAGGCGACCCTCGCCGGCGATCAGCAACTGATCCTCGGCGGGTACGCGCAGCGCCGCTGCAGCGGCGTCGACCACCGCGCCGCTGGCTGCGTCCAGTGCGGCCTTGGCGGCGAGCAGGTCGCCGGCCAGGCTCTGGTGAATCGCCGGCAGCAACTGCCCGGCGAAGCGCTCGTTGAGCACTTGCGCTGCGCGTTCCAGTTGCGTCGCATCGAAGCTGTGTTCGGTCTGCACCAGGCGGTTCTGCACCTGGCCATCGTCGAACACCAGGATCACCAGCAGGCGTTTGGGCGCCAGTTGCACGAAATCGATCTGCCGTAGCGGCAGGCGTTCGCGTCGCGGCACCGAGACGATGCCGGCGCATCCAGTCAACTCCGACAGCAATCGACTGGCGCAGCGCAACACTTGCTCCGGCGCGCCGTCGACCGGAAGGCGCGCCTGGATCACGTCGACCAGTGGCGTCGCCGGCACCTCGACCTCGATCAGCGAATCGACGAACAGCCGGTAGCCACGCGGAGTCGGCACCCGCCCTGCTGACGTGTGTGGCGATCGGATCAGGCCACCCGCCTCCAGATCGGCGAGGATGTTGCGGATCGTCGCCGGACTCAGGTCCAGCCCGCACTCGCGCGCCAGCTTCGCGGACGCCACCGGCTCGCCCGCCTCGATGTAACGCGCGATCAAATCGTGCAGCAGCTTGCGGGCGCGGGGGTCGAGGGATTGCACCGAGTGGGTTCCGCCTGGAGGATGGACGACAACTGATTCGCTGCCGCAATCCGACAATTGGGGGCGATCCGGCCGGGGTCAAGGCCGCGGCAGGTTTGTCGTTGCAGACGCAATGCGGACGTTGCGACCGGCACTGCGCCGTCGCTGAGGGTCGTGGCGTAGATGCCGCTGCGGCAACGCCCGGTTGCATCCGCAACCATCCGACGGCGATAGTGCCGGTCGCGTCCAACTGCCCGGAGCCCGTCCTTTCATGCTGCACAGCCTCAGCATCCGCGACCTCGCGGTGGTCGGCAAAGTCGACCTGACGATGGCCGCCGGCATGGGCGTGATCACCGGCGAGACCGGTGCCGGCAAGTCGATCCTGGTCGATGCGCTGTCGCTGATTGCCGGCGGTCGCGGCGACAGCGGCGCGGTCCGCAGCGGCGCCGAGCGGACCGAGATCGCGGCCGAATTCGAGCTGGCCGAACTACCGGCCGTGCGCCACTGGTTGCAGGAACAGGCGCTCGATGACGACTCCACCTGCTTGCTCCGGCGCGTGGTGCGCGCCGATGGCGGCTCGCGTGGCTTCATCAATGGTCGCGCCGCCACGCTGGTGCAGATGCGCGAACTGGCCAGCCTGCTGGTCGAGATCCACGGCCAGCATGAGCACCAGGCGCTGCTATCGCGTTCTCATCAGCTTGACCTGGTCGACCAGTTCGCGCAGAACGCGGCGCATTGCAGCGACGTGCGCCAGGCGGCGCAACGCTGGCGCGAACTTGGGGCGGAAATCGAAGAACTGCGCCGCAATAGCCGCGACGGCAGCGACCTGATCGATTTCCTGCGCCACGCGCTCGACGAATTGAACCAGGCCGACCCACGACCCGAACGCCTGGCTGAGCTGGAGAGCGATCACAAGCGGCTGGCACATGCCGGCGAGCTGATCGACGGACTGTCCCGCCTCGAAGAAACGCTCGCCGGCGATGACGGCGACAGCGCCGAACGCCAGCTCGCGCACGCGCAGCACGAACTTGCCCGGCTGTTGCCCTTCGATGGCGAACTCGCCGAGGCCGCCGAGCTGATCGACTCCGCGAGGGTGCAGATCGGCGAAGCGCTGGCGCAGATTCGCCGTCGTCGCGAAGCCATCGACGTCGACCCGCGCCGACTCGGCGAACTCGAGCGCGACCTCGGTCGATTGCACGCACTGGCGCGCAAACACCGGGTCGGCATGGCCGAGCTCGACAGCGTGCGCAACGACATCGCCGCGCGCCTCGCCAGCGCCGAGGGCGCCGGCGCGACGCTGGACCGCCTGGCGGCGCAGCAATCGCAGGCACTGGCAGCCTATCGCCAGGCGTCCGATATCCTGAGCCGGCGCCGCATCGCCGCTGCACGAACCCTGTCCGATCAGGTCACCGCCTTGATGCAGGAGCTCGGCATGGCCGGCGGCCGCTTCGAATGCGCGATCGAGTCAGCCGCCGGCGACCCGCGGCCGATCGGCAATGACGAGGCGGAATTCCAGGTGACCGCCAATCCGGGCATGCCCCTGCGTCCGCTGCGCAAGGTGGCGTCGGGCGGCGAACTGGCGCGCATCAGCCTGGCCATCAAGGTCGCCACCATTGCCCTCGATGACACGCCCGTGCTGGTGTTCGACGAAGTTGATTCAGGCATCGGCGGCGCCGTTGCCGAGATCGTCGGCCGCAAGTTGCGCGAACTTGGGCATCGCCGTCAGGTGCTGTGCGTCACCCACTTGCCGCAAGTCGCCGCCTGCGCACACCAGCATTTCCGGGTGAGCAAGATCAAGGCCGCAGACCGCACCGAATCGCAGGTCGACAGCCTCGACAACGGCGGTCGCGTCGACGAACTGGCGCGGATGCTCGGCGGCGTCGCCATCACCGCGGCGACACGTGCCGCCGCGGCGGATCTGCTCGAGCGCCTCAACGCCTGAACTGGCCTCGGCCGCACGTGTGGGTTCGAACCTTGTTCGGACGCTCCTGGCATGGATGTGGGACAGGCGTCCGGACAAGGTCCGGACCCACAAGAGCGTCGCGGTTACCCACGCTTGGGACGCACATACAGAACCAGACTGTGATCCTTGAGCTCGTAGCCGTGCGCATCGGCGATCTCGCGCTGCAAGCGCTCGATCTCGCTGTTCTGGAACTCGATCACCTTGCCGGTCTCGACGCAGACCATGTGGTCATGATGGCCATCGGCATCCAGCTCGTACACCGACTGGCCGCCCTCGAAATGGTGACGGACGACGATGCCAGCGGCCTCGAACTGATTGAGCACGCGGTAGACCGTCGCCAACCCGATGTCATCGCCCTGCTCCAGCAACTCGCGATAAACGTCTTCGGCGGTCATGTGCTTCTTCTGCGCATTGCTCAGGATGTCGAGGATGCGCATGCGCGGATGCGTGACCTTGAGTCCGACCTTGCGCAAGTCCTGGCTCTCCACGGTGCGCTCGGCGCGTTCGGACATATTCTCCACCTTGTCGTTCATTGGGATCGGGTTGATCTCCGCGTCTGTATTATCCATGGCTTCCGGTACCTGACGTGGAATTCTGATGCGCCTTACTTTCGCCCTGATCCTGGCTGTGCTTCTGTCTGGCTGCAACTGGCTCTACAAGCAAGACGTGCAGCAGGGCAACCTGCTCGAACCCGATCAGATCGATGCCCTGAAGCCGGGCATGACCAAGCGCCAGGTGATGCTGATACTTGGCACTCCCGCCACACAGAGCCCGTTCCACGACAATCGCTGGGATTATGTCTCAAGCTACCGGGACGGCGACGGCAACATCGACCTCAAGCGCCTGACGGTAATTTTCGACGACAACGTGCTGGTGCGCACCGAGGGCGACTACGAGCCCGGAAAGAGCGCCGAGCCGGAAGCGCCGAAGGCTGAAAGCGAGGCAGAGGCAGAGGCAGAGGCAGAGGGCTGAAGCATTTATCGCGCCGTCACGGAGCCTGACAGTCCGACGCGGGCTCGCGCGGACCCAGCCCCGCCTGTGGTAACCCACCGTTCGTCCTGAACGTTTCCCGCGAGTCCTGCGAGCGGGAAACAGTCGAAGGACGCCGCCGCGCAACCACTCAGCTTGCGATTCGCGAAAGCCAAGCATCTCCAACGGCCCCAGTGCGCGGAATACGGCCCTCGCCGCAGCATCGAATCCGGCACGCCGCGTCCTTCGACTGTTGCCCCCGGAACAGCGTGGGGGAAAACGCTCAGGACGAACGGTATCGTGATGGGTTCACCGAATGCTTGTGAGAGCGGGCTCGCGCAGCCTACGCCCGCCCCGCCTTCGCGGCCCGGCGACGCCGGGATTCCATCGGGTCGAAGTTGAGCGGCCGGTAGACCTCGACGCGGTCGCCGTCACGCAGTACTGCCCCAAGCGCGCAGCGGTGGCCGAAAATGCCCGTCTCCAGTGGCTCCACCAATTCCGCCGTCTGGATGAGTCCCGAGGATTCGACGGCATCACGCACACTGGCTCCGGCAGGCAGTTCCAGCGACAACAGCCACTGCCGATCCGCCAGTGCATAGGCCACTTCAACGCGCATCTGCGAACTCCAGCCGCGCGGCGCGACAGAAATCATCGACCATGCGGTCCGCCAGTCGCCGGAAACCCAGCGTCAGCGCGCCCGCCACGAGTCCCGAGTTGACCTCGAACACCAGGTCGAGCCCGACGCGGGTCCCGATCTCGCCGACCGGATCGAAGCGCCAGCGGCCGGTCAGCTGGCGGAACGGCCCCTGCACCAGGCTCAGGTCGACCTGTTCCGGCGGTGTTTCGACGTTCTCGGTGGCGAAACTGAGGGAGATACCGGCCACCCGCACCGACAATTCGGCGCGAACGCGGTTGCCCTCGCGCGCGATCACCCGCCCACTGGTGCACCAGTCGAACCACCTGGGGTAGCGCTCGCAATCGGTGACCAGCGAGAACATCCGCGCTGGCACATAGGGCACCAGCGCCTGTCGCTGAACGCGCACCTCCGATCGCTCGGCACCGGACTTGGCACCGATACCCGTATCGGGAGAAGATGGAGGGCTGGGCTCGGAAGCCATGGGTTGTCTAGACGATGAAGAAGAAGAAGGACGATAACTCACGCGGCAAGCAGATCGCCGTCAACAAGCGTGCGCGTTTCGACTATCACATCGACGAGCGCTTCGAGGCCGGCATTGCGCTGCAGGGTTGGGAGGTCAAGAGCCTGCGCGATGGCCGCATCTCGTTTGGCGAGAGTTACGCGCTGCTGCGCAACGGCGAGGCGTTCCTGTTCGGCGCGCAGATCAGTCCGTTGCTGTCGGCCTCCACCCACGTCGTCGCCGACAAACTGCGCAACCGCAAGCTGCTGCTGCACAAGTCCGAATTGTTCCGCCTGATCGGCGCTGTCGAGCGCAAGGGCTACACCGTCATCCCGCTGCAGATGTACTGGAAAGGCAACAAGGTCAAGGTCGAACTCGGCCTGGCCAAGGGCAAGAAGGAACACGACAAGCGCGACACCGAGAAGGATCGCGACTGGCAGCGCGACAAGGGTCGGATCATGCGCGAGCGCAACAAGTAGCGGATACCCGGCATCGCAGGACGATGTGCCGCGTAGCGGCTCACCGGCGCGCCCGACTCCGTGACAGACCCGTTTGAGCGGCAACCGGGGCTGCGCCTTCGCCGCGAACCTGAACAATTCGCGCAGCCCGCCATTGCAACCCCGCCCACCTGCCCCTACACTGGGTGCGTACCACATGGGGGCGCATTGGCTTCGACGGAAGTCACGAGACCTTGGGTGCATGCCGAGGGGGTAGCTTTCCTCGTTAATCCAGCTGCAAGACTCTAGTCGCGAACGACGAAGTCTACGCTCTAGCAGCCTAAGGGCTGCTTAACCACCCTACCTTGTGTCTGTGCTCGGTAACGGTGGGTCAGAATCACAGAATCGTGAGCCAGACGGGCCTGACGTCGGCAACTAAAACCTCCAGGCTGGTCACGAAGCTTTCCTGCCGGTTGGAGCGCGGCGTGACGAGAACTGATAATCGGCTAAGCATGTAGATCACAAGATGTAGGGCTTGCGGACGGGGGTTCAACTCCCCCCGCCTCCACCAACAGAGAGAATCCCAACCCTTATCGGTTGGGATTTTTTTTGCCCGAAGGGCCAGTACTGGCGCGGTTTCCGGGGGTTGGCCTCGTGAGCGCGGGCCTCCCGAAGTTGCCGTTTTCGGCGTGCATTCCGCCTTTTTTCTCTCTCTGTTCTCTGTTTGCCTCGTGAGCGTTCATGAGGCCGCATCCTTATAAATCAACGAGTTGAGAGTCCATGGTTTGGATTGGCAACTGCTCTGGAGAACGGAGAAAAAACATGAAATCTCGTCCGCAAGGCGGTGTACCTGCTACACCCCACGACGCTTGTGAACGGCGACGAAGAACCGCGTCTATTCGGCGATTACGACTGTT
>JAIMJQ010000048.1:0-3150 GCA_020693165.1 Xanthomonas sp.
TCGCCGTTCACACCAGTCCGCCATAGCCCAGGACGGGTTGCGCCTCGATGGCTCCGTCCTGGTGCCGGAAGGCGACGGTGAGCGCGCGACCGTCGACCAGTTGCAACTCGAACGACTGCTCCGGCACCGAGGCCCATTCGTAGAGTCGGTCAACGGTCGTGCGCGAGACCCACGCCATGTCGTCCAGCGCCTGCAGCGTGATCGGTCGGCCGGCCTGGCGCGTGGCGCTCTCGATCAGCAGCGCACCAGTCAGCAAATAGCTCGCACTTGCGACAGCGGGCGTCCACAGATGCTCGTCGATCCATTGGAGATCGTCCGGGAGAGTCAGCATTTGGCCGGAGGGTAGTTGGCGCAGTTCCATCGGTAGCGGTCACTGTTTGGGGCTGAACCGGCTGTCTCAATCTTACGAATAGTAGTAAGTTTTCACGTGGCCCACTTCTCTCGAACTGCGATTAGCCCGGACCTCAACGGGAGTTGTGATGACCAAGCAGAACGTATTCCTGGAGCTCGGATTTCCCGAACACGAGGCCGTGGTCATGCTGATGCGCTGTGAACTGGCCGGAAAGCTTCGGAAGTGGCATGCCCGATCTGGCTTGACGCAGGCCGCCGCCGCTGAACGCCTTGGCATCAGCGCGCCGCGCCTGAACGAGATTCTGAGGAACCGGGTCGAGAAGGTCTCCGTCGACTACCTGCTGGGTCTGTGCGCCAAGTTGAAGTTGCCGGTGACGGTCAAACTGACGGCCTGATCGCTCGATTGACGTCTGCCACCCGCGTTCGGTCACGCCCGGGCCTGCGCTTCGCGCAGCAAATCCAGCAGTCGCGACTCGTCGCGCGCGGGGATCGTCGCGCTCACGATGCGTGCGCCGCTCACCAGTTCGACACGGATGGTCTTGCTCGGCAGCGGCGCGTCGTTCCAGTCAAGCCGCGGGGTGCGGCGCGGGCGCAATCCTGGCGCCGCCAGATCGTCGAAATCGGTCGGCATGCTGCGCAATGTGGTGGCGAGCTTCGGTGAATGCCACAGGATTCTCTCGACTATTCTTGACTTTGGAACCATGGTGGAAAGTGGTATCAGCAGTGATACCATTCACCTATGGCGATCGTGGTTGACACTAACGTTTTTGTGGGCGCCTGCTTGGGTCAAGGTGCCGCCGCGCAGGTCATTGAGCGGTGCATCCAACGTGCGTGCACCCCACTGATGGGCACCGCGTTGTTGCATGAGTACGAAGACGTCCTGAACCGACAAACGCTGTTCACGAAATCTCGACTCAATGCCGGCGAACGCGCGGAGTTGCTGGATATCTTTCTGGCCGGTTGTCGATGGACGCGGATCTATTACGGATGGCGTCCGAACCTTCCTGATGAGGGTGACAACCACTTGATTGAACTTGCAGTGGCCGGTGGCGCAACCCACGTTGTGACCAGGAACATCCGAGACTTCAAACGAGCTGAATTGGCGTTTCCGGGCATCGCCATCGTCCTGCCCATTCAGTTCCTAAAGGAGGAATTCCCATGAGCGCGCTCACTTTTCGACTGCCTGACGACAAGCACGAGCGTCTGAAGGAACTGTCGCGCCAGCGAAAGATCAGCATCAATCGCCTGCTGGACGAGATGACGACGTTGATGCTGGCCGAGTTCGATGCGGAGACGCGGTTCCAGCTACGTGCCAGTCGAGGTCAGGGCCAGGAAGCGCGAGGTCTGGCACTGCTCCAGAAGGCGCAAGGCAAATCGATCTGAACCTGAGCGCCGAAACGGCGCTCAGGCGTACACCACGATATTCACTTCCGCCGAATCCACCGGCGTACCGCTGGTGGTGACGACCGACAGTTCGAGCGATTGCGCCGTCTTGGCGTCGCCGCGGACTCGTGCGATGGCTAGCTTGATCGAGCCTTGCTGCCCGCTGTTGCGCGCGAATGCCTGCCAGCAGTAATCCGCGTTGGGCAGCGCTGTGTGGAAATGAACCCGATAGCGCCCAATGCCCTGGCGCTCGACCCGAGCAATGTTGAAGCCGGACCGAAGCACAGCGACCTGCGCTTGCGTGGCAAAGCAGGCCCAGGCCTTGGCCACGCCGGGATGTCCCGGCGTGACCACGGTCTCACCCGGCGGAAGGCGCCCTTCGAGAGCGCCAATCCGCTGGCGAGCAGCCTTGAGCTCGAGCGCAATCCGCGTGGCCAGACTCGCGATGTTGCGAACGAGGCTCATCGGCTCAGGCGGCCAGCGCGTCGCGGAACAAAGCGACGAGGTCGACCTCAGTGTCGCCGACCGCCTCGGCCGATGCCGCACCGATGTTCTGGCGGGCCTGCGCCTGCGAGTCGACAGTCAGGTCCTGCGGCTCGTCGAAGCGCACACGCGACTCCAGCGCACGGGTCAGAGCAGCGATGCCCGAGGCGTCGCCGGCCAGCGCGTCCTGGAGTTCCTTCAGCGTGTCGAAGGCACCGTCAGCACCGCCGAGGATGTCAGCCTTGAGCTGGTCGAGTCGACGGACGATGCCGGACGCGGAGAAGGTGGTGCTGACGGCGTTCGGGTTCTCGTCGTCGATGATGTTCAAACCCGGCGTGACATCGATCAGCGCGCGGACTTCATTGATCGCGGCGACAAGGTTCGACTGGTCGCGCGTGGTGAGTTCGGTGGGATTGCCAAGATCGCGGCGGATGGCCTTGAACTCGTTGAGCAGGGATTGCAGTTCGGCATCGTCGAAGCCAGTCAACGCCAGATCGAATCCGGCGTCGGTCAGCTCGGCCAGCTCGACCGCCAACAGCTCCTCGTCCCAACCCGCATCCAGCGCCAGTCGGTTGTCGGCGATGACGTACGCGCGCTTTTGCGCCGGCGACAGGTGCGCCAGTTCGATCACCGGCACGTCGGTCAGGCCCAGCTTGCGCGCTGCCGCCAAACGTCCGTGGCCAGCGATGACACCCTGGGCCGCATCCACCAGGATCGGCGAGGTCCAGCCGAACTCGGCAATGCTGGCGGCGATCTTGGCGATCTGCGCGTCGCTGTGCGTGCGCGGATTGCGGGCGTAGGGGATCAGCGTCTCGACCTGGCGGTACTCGACGTGGAGCGGGTTCACGCGGATGCGGGTCCTGAAAATGAAAAACCCGCCGACGAAAGCCGTGGCGGGTGGAATGGAATCGATGGTGGGGTGCGAACCTGCGA
>JAIMJQ010000048.1:3229-24153 GCA_020693165.1 Xanthomonas sp.
CCGCAGGAAGGACCCCTTTTGTCCCGGCAGCGTGGCGTCAAAGCCACTGTGGCTCCATCGCCACTCGGGTCACCTCAGCAGAGCCTCGTCCGAGGGGTTCAGAGCCAGCATGGAGCGAAATCTACCATCGCCATCGGCATTTGTTGCACGCCGAAAAACGGGCTGACTTGGCAGTTGTCTGCAGTCCTCCGCAGCAGTTCGACGGCGTCGGAATCCTCATCTGATCATCCTCAGCGACCCGCATTCGTACGCACGAACCCGATCGACTTGGCGTTCGTACTCATCTGTCGAGGGCTCAACCCCAGAGTGGCAGATGAGGCGGTTCATGTCGTTAACGCCTCGCGTGTGCGCGTACACGGTATGGAGGGTAACGACATAACCTGCCTCATCTGCCACTCGGGGTGGGTCGACCCATGCGACGGCCCCGACGGCCTCTAACGAAAGGGCCGCTCTGACGCGGTCGACGGTCCCGGTGCCCGCGTCTGGACGCGGCTTGACCGCCCGCATCTGCGCAGTCGACTCCTTGCTCCGGTACTTCTCCAAATCCGGGGCTTGACAGCCGCTGCCATTTCGATCACTAATAACGACACTAAAGGTGTATGAATGAACGATCGAACCGAACTGACACTGGAACAGCTCGCCGCTGCAGCCGATGTGCCGCTGCGCACCGCGCGCTTCTACATCCAGAAGGGTCTGCTGCCGCGGCCGCATGGCAGCACGCGCAGCGCCTGGTACGACGCCGGCCATCTGGAGACCTTGCTGCGCATCCGCAAGTGGAGCGAGGCCGGCCTGTCGCTGGCGCGAATCGCCGAGTTGCTGACCAGCGGCGACGCCACCACGACGCCGCCGCGGCGAGTCCCCGGTGCAATTGAGGTGCGCACCCACGTTTATCTAGCCGCTGGCCTGGAGCTGGTGATCACGCCAGACCAGGCGCGGCTCAGCCCGGAGCAGTTGCGCGCGCTGATCCGCGCCGTGCTCGAAGCCCATGCGAGCTTGAGCGCCAACGCGCCGGCCGCGCCAACCACCGAGGAGTAGTCCATGAACGACAGCGTGATTTCCCCGCGAACCGCGCCCGGCGCGATCGCAACTCCAGCGTCGCCGCTGATCGCCACCCGCATCGGTCTGGCCATCGACGACCTGCTGGCGACGATCACGCTCACGCAGCACTACACCAATCGCGAGGACCGGGCGATCGAGGTGTCGTACACCATCGCGTTGCCGACCGGCGCGGTGCTGCTCGATGTCGAGGCCGAGATCGGCGACCAGCGATTGCGTGGCAAGGTGCAGGCGCGGGTGGATGCCGAGATGCGCTACGAGCAGGCGCTGGCCGAGGGTCACAGCGCGTTTGCGATCCGTCTGGTCGACGACCAGCTGCTGAACATCGCGCTCGGCAACCTCAAGCCTGGCGAGAGCCTGACCCTGCGCATCGTGCTGGCGCAGTGGATGCTGTGGAACGGCGATCGCGTGCGCCTGAGCCTGCCGACGACCATCGCGCCGCGCTATGGCGCCAGCACGCTGCAACCGGCCGATCAGCCGGTCGTCGATCTGCTCGCCGAACACGGATTCCGCCTCGACGGCCAGGTGCGCGGCCTGCTGGCGGGCGCCGAACTGGCCTCGGCCACGCATCGACTGGCGGTGCGCGCGGTTGAGCAGGGCATCGACTTTGCCATCGAGCGCGGCCAACTCGACCGCGATATCGTCATCGATCTGCGCGATGCCGAGCAGCCGCTGCGCGTGGCCGGCAGCATTGCCGCCGACCTCGGCGGCCGCGACGCCGCGATGATCGCCTTCTGCGCCACGCCGACAGCGGCATGCCGGCGCGCGGTGGTGGCCGAGCTGGTGATCGACTGCTCGGGATCGATGGCCGGTGTTTCCATCGAACAGACGCGCGCCGCGGTGCGTGCGATCGTGGCGCAACTGACGCCGGAAGATCGGGTCAATGTGCTGCGGTTCGGATCGAGCCATCAATGGCTGCTGCGCCGACCGCAGCCGGCCACGTTGCCGGTGCAACGCACCCTGTTGCAGGCCGCCGATGATCTGCAGGCCGATCTCGGTGGCACCGAACTGCTGAGTGCACTGAATGCAGGGCTGGACGATCTTGCACACTTGCCGCTGGACGTCAACGGGGAACGCGTGCTGTTCGTCATCAGCGACGGCGAAGTCTGGAATCTCGACACCGTCGAGTTCCTGGCGCGCTGCGCCCGAGAGCGGGTCCGCGTGTTTGCCGTCGCAGTCGGGTCGGCGGCGGTCGAATCCACCTTCGCGCCGCTGACGCGCGCCACCGGTGGATCGCTGGAGCGCGTACTGCCCGGGGACGCCATGGCCGAACGCATCCAACGGCATTTCGCTCGCGTGCGCGGCGGCGCCTTGCGCGAACTGCGCGTGCGCTGGCCAGCCGCGTCACGCGACGCGCAGGGTCCAGGCGAGCTCTATCCCGGCGATGGCGCGCTGCTCAGCGCAATCCTCGACGCCAACGTCGAACTTGGCGACGCCGAAGTCAGCTGGATCGATCCGGACGGCGCACCGCGACAGTTGCGCGTTCCGTTACGCAGGGCGTCCGACAGTTCCAGCCTGTCCGTTCCGTCGAACCTCGCACGGATGCTGGCGTGCAGTCGGTTGAATGAAATTGCCGACGTCGCGAAAACGACTCGGCTGGCAATCGACTACCAACTGGTAACCGAGCACAGCGCAATCACGCTGGTGCTGGAGCGGGCTCCTGGCGAGCAACTGGATCAACTGCCGGAACTGCGCGTCGTGCCGCAGATGCTGGCGGCCGGCTGGGGTGGAACCGCCACTGACGATTCCAGCATGGATCTGACTTGCTTCGAAGAGGCTCCGATGCCGCGGAAGCTCCGCGACAATGCCGTCGTGGCACCCGCCTGCCTGCAGGAATACGACTACCTGGACATGCCGGCATTTCTGCGGCGTGAACCTGACGACACCTCTCCAGTGCCCTCGCCCTCCTCGGCGCAGCCAGCGCCTGCGAGTGCCGGCGCCGTGCAGCGCTTTGCCGCGAAACTTGGCGCAATGCTGCGGCCTCGGAAGGGCGCGCAGCGCGACGGCAACGATGCCTCTGGCGTTCGCCAGACGGACATCGCCGACGCAATGCGCCGCGAACTGGTCGCGCTCCTGGTCGCGCGTCTGCGGGCGGATTCGAAGCTCATCGGGGCGCTCCTTCGCGGTGAAATCGGGCTGTCGGCGCTGGCGCTGGCGCTGTCGCCGACGCTGTTCAACTGGCTGGACGAACAGGCCGAACGCCAGGGCAGCGATCTCGAATCAGGCGCGTTCTGGCGCGATCTGGTTGTGCAGCTGTGCAGCGACGACACTACGCAGGTCCTGCGCCAGCTGCTCGGCCGTTGACGCAAGTTGCCGCGGCCGGTTGAACGCGGCGACGCCAGACGATCAGCATCGCCGTTGCGGTGCCCAGACGCGGCAGTTCGATGTCCGGAACGGCCTGCTTCCAGGCGTCGTGCACCGCAAGCTGAACGCATGTCGATGTTCGACCCATTTCGGCCGTTCGGCTTGCCCCTGGCGCCGGACCAAATACAGCATCCAGCTCAGCCGCCCAGCTCTGACATCGTGCCGGTCTCGGGCTTGCTTCGGACGCTGCCACTGACCGAGGTTGATGAAGTGAACCCGACCCGTGCTTGCAAGGCAGAGTCCCGCTAGGCTGCACCGAGTCGGGCCCGCAGCTTTTCCGACGCGGTTTGGCCGAGCAGCGTCTGATCGGTCGCGTCGAGTTCGGTGGACGCGCCGCGCTCGACGAGCAAACGCAGGATTTCCGGATTCGCCGCGATCGTCAGTGCGCGCCACCCGGCCGCGTCCGCTTGATCGACGGCGAATCCCGCGTCCAGCAAACATCGCACCGTCTCCACCGCCCCGACGACGACGCCCGCCGCGCTTGCGCGATGCAAGGCGTTTCGGCCGTCCGGACCCGGAGCGGAGACATCGGCCCCTTCAGCAATGAGTAGCGACACGAGAAAGAAAGTGTGCTCGCTTGCCGCGCGCATCAGCGGCGTGTCGTGAGGCCGGCGAATCAGCTCTTCCATGAGCGGACTGATCGACGCATAGCGCTCCGCGAGTTGTCGCTCGTCGTCCCAGAGGAGTTGGCCATCCTGGCCCTTGGGAAGACCGAGGCCTGAGTGAAGTGCGATGGCCGCGTCGCCCGCGCGAGCGTTCAAATTTGCGCCTGCGGCCCGCAACGCGCGCAACGCGCGTTGCTGGAACGCATCGATTTCCGGCGACGAACGGAATTGGATGCCTCCGAGACCGAACAGGGCCGCGTCGACGGCGCACGCACATGCTGAGCCCGCTACCTTGAGAAGGAACGGCACGGCCCCTCCATGGATCTGCGCGGCGTAGACCAGTGCAGCGGGCTCGTCTCCCGGACGAACATCCATCACCTCGGCCTGGGTTTGCATGCCGTCGTCGTTCGAACCGGGAAAGTACACCGGCAAACCGCAGGTCTTCAGCGCGCGCAGAGCGTCCCACTTGCCCCGAACAACACAGTAGTCCGAGAGATCGCGCGCCAGTTCCACCCACTCTCCGAGGGGAAGCGGGCCGCGATGGGCAACCGACGAATGGTGACCAGGCAACGTGGTCGGATTCAGCGTGAGCTGAATGTCGAGCGTCTGATCGTCGTCAACAAGCGTTCGCAGATACGGTGCCAGCCGGTCGGGGCCATGATGCTGCGCGTCGGCCATCCACATCTCGGCCATGACGCCCCTTCCATGCCAGCCAGGCTTCAGCCGTTCCATCGGCGTCTCGCCGGTGAGATCGGCGAAACGTGGGTCCGCGCCATGAGCGAGAAGGGCGCTGATGGCTGAAGTCTGGTTGGAGGAGATCGCGTGAACGAGCGGGGTGTGACCGTTCTCATCAGTCGCGTCGACGTCGGCCCCACCGTCAACAAGCGCGTCGATCATTCTCGCGTGACTCACGCTGGCGGCGTAGTGCAGGGGCGCGCCCGAGGAATCCTTCAGGTTTGGATCGCCGCCTGCATCCAGCAGACGGCGCATGATGTCGACATCGCGGCTCGCCGCGAAGTGCATGGGCGTGCTGCCATTCGTGAAGCGCTCGCTGACATCGGCGCCCGCCCGAAGCAAGGCATCGACGTGGGGCAGCTTGCGCTTTTCGATCGCGAGGGCCAGCAGAGAGCACCCGGAATTGAGTCCGAGATCCACGGAGGCGACAAGACCGTGCTGAGCGAGCAGTGCCGTCAAGCGGGTGGCGTCTGAATCTTGCAGCGTCTCGCGCATCCGCGCGCCGATGAATGCCCGGCTCGTTTCCAAGTCATCGGCGGCAACGTCAGCGGGCGCCAGAGTTCTGGCGAGTTCCGCGTGACC
Source organism: Xanthomonas sp. (assembly GCA_020693165.1). Classification (GTDB taxonomy): domain Bacteria; phylum Pseudomonadota; class Gammaproteobacteria; order Xanthomonadales; family SZUA-5; genus JADKFD01. The sequence goes on from JAIMJQ010000048.1 coordinate 8,572, forward strand.
GACAGCCAGTGCAATGTCCGCGGCGGTTCGTCCCTTCGCGTCGCGCGCAGAGCGATCGGCTCCGTGCTCGAGCAGGGCCTCGACGGCAAGGGTGTTCTTGACCATCGCTGCTCGCATCAGCGGCGTGTTGCCGTTGGCATCCACGAGATCGGGCGACAGACCCTCTGCGAGCAGTCGGCGAAGCATCCGCGTCGACGGCACATCAATGGCCACCCGCACGGCTTCCGAGATCAGGGAGGCGGCAAGGGCCGGCTCGGCGGTCGCGATGGTGCTGGGGGTGAGGCCGGCCATCCGCAGCAGAGCGGAGAGCGCTCCGGGTGCGGGAACAGTCTCCCCGTAGTACAGACGGCCAATACGCGCCATCACTTCATCCGGCGCGACAGCCGTCCATTCCAATCGCAGGTCCCGGAACCTGAGCGATGTGTAGACGGGGGTGGTCATGGTCGGCCCCGAAGATGTCGAGGTGGAAGCGGCTCCAAGCTGGGTGAACTCTGCGGGCCGCGATTCGATGCGGGTCCAGCCATCGACCGTGTCCGGCATGGACGACAGGCCGAGGGGTCGAAAAAGCACAGCAGGCAAGCGCGGCGCACGATCGACAAACCAGATATCCGGTGCTTCGCCTTGCGAGCCGTGGTTGTATCCGACTTCGCCCAGTTGAACCTGATGACCGGTCATCCGCAGCACCATCAGCAGATAGGCCAGCGTCTCCTTGGTCTTGGCGCCCGCCTGAGCCAGCGCCTGAATGATTTCGAGGCGTGGCACCGTTGCCGCCTCCGCCAGGATTTCGCGGGACTGACCCTTCACCTCCACCGATGCGCCCGCGGCCAGCAAGGCCTTGACCGCGCGCGTCGATCCAGCGGCGGCGGCGAGAGCGAGGGCGGTTCGGTGATCGTCACTGAGCGCGTCGATCTCCGCGCCGTGCGTCAGGAGCCAGGCGATCGCATTCGCATCGTCAACAACGGCGGCAAGATGGAGCGGCGTCCAGCCGAGCCCGTCCATGGCATGAGCCCCGCGCGCCACGTCCGCGGGGGCGACCGCAGACAAGCGCCCTTCGCGCACGCCGGTGTGGAGCGGGGTTTCCGCCCAAACCGAGGCCAGATCGCGAACCGGTGATTCTTCGGACATGCGGCGCTCCTGACGTGATCAGAAACCGGGCTTAGTGTGCACTTTCAACCGACCGCTTGTGGCCGAGTGCAGTCCTTGGTGAGCTGCGGTAGCGCCCGGGTCAGCGGTCGCCGGATAGGGTGCCGCGGCGGATCTCGCTCAGCACGAATCCAGTTTCGGGCCAAGCTTGAACGTTCCGCGCTCCAGTACGAAAGCGGACCCCGCCAAGATTCGCGGGTCGTCGATCGTCGTGACGTAAATGCCCCGCGCGCACTTCAACTCGACGGGAAAGTCGGTTGCACTGGCGCGCTCGGCGGTCTCGCGCGCTTCGGCAATGATGTGCGCTTCCCACTGAAGGCCTGCCATAGCGTCGAACTCGAGGAGAGGATGTCGAAGGCTAACCTCCTCCGCAGTGAAGCGCTCGCGTGATCGCTGACCTTGCAGGTCGGTTACGTCCGCGGACAAGGGCGGTGCGTGGATGCCCTCCAGGTTCATGTACGCCCCATGACCTTGGGAACGAGTGGCATTTGTCGCCAGCCGATTGGGGTGCTATTTCCCCAAGATCGGTACCCCCTGCCCCGGCCGCGCTACCGACTACCTCTTTCAACGCACCAAAGGAAATCTTGCATGTCGATTGATCTCACGAGCTTGTCCGTCGCCGAACTTGAGCAACTCATTCGCAACGCGGGTGCTCGGCTAGAAGTCGCCAAGCGCCAGCAGTCCGCGCAGCTGCGGCGCAGTCTGGAGGCGCAGGCTCGAGAAGCGGGCTTTGACGTGTACGAGCTCCTGAACATCGGTTCGAATATGCGTGCCAGGCGCGTTGCTGCGTCGACGTACCGCAACCCCAAGAACCCCGAACAGACCTGGGCGGGTATCGGCAAGCGCCCCGACTGGATCCGCGCCGCGATCAACGCGGGCGAGACGCTGGAATCGATGAAAATCGCATAGGGAGTCTGGCGCTTTCGAGGCCACGCCTGCCACCATTTCCAGCACCCGACGGAGTGTTCGGCAGGCGCAGCGAGCTTCACGACATCATTGCTTTGAGATCTTTCATCAGCAGGAACAGGTGGTACGGATCCGAGGTGCCGGATTCGAACTCCCACTTCAAGTACCACTGCCGGGCTGCTTCATCCTTGGCGTGGACGAGCAAGGCTCTGATTCCCGCGATATCCGCAGCCTGCGCCGTTCGTTTCAGAGCATCCTTGAGCAAAGCACTGCCAAGCCCGACACGTTGGTGCCCAACATCGACAGCCAACCTCGCGAGAACCATCACCGGCACCGGGTGCTGAGACATCCCTTTGATGATTCTTGGAGCTGCGCTTCCTGGCTCCACGCTGCCAACCGCGAGGCTATAGAACCCAACCACCCTGCCTGCGTGACAACAGACGTAGGTCTGGGCACTGTTGGCCTTCTGGTTGACTAGGGCGAACCGTCCCAGGAACTGGTTCAGCGCAAGCTGTCCGCAATCAAACTGGGCAACCGCGTCGGTGTCGCCCAATTTTCGGACGGGTTCGTACTTCGGGGAATTCACCCAAGCAAGCCGGGCTCAGCGAGGAGCTTCTGGAGTTTTGGCTTGGCGCTGACGGGCGCATCCAGAGCGGTCTGAAACGCCTGCCACTGTTCCGGCGACAGGGCAAAACGGATCCGGTCGGCCAGCGTCTGATTGGCCGCCACGATTCCCGCATCCAGCAAGAACTCACTGACGTTCTTGTGTGCCACGCGCGCTGCCTCCTGAAGCAGTTGCTTCACGGGCGCGCTGGCACGCACATCGATGCGTTCGGATTTCGAGTGGGTAATGAGGGTCACGGCTTGCTCCATCGGACTGCAAACCCATGGTAACGTCCGGACGATGTCCTGACAAGGCAACCTCGTGGAACTGGTCTTTGAAGCGGGAGGGGCCCGCAATGGACACCGTTTAGTAGGCGGAACAGCCAATCGCCTGGCGCGAGCGCGGACGTGAAGCTGCGGAAACAGCCAACTTCAAACTCTCGGCGCATCGCCGGACGGGGTGACGAATCGCCTAATACGCCACCTTGAACGTCGGCGAGTCCTCCGCTCGCGTGTGGCGGCGGTCGTAGACCCGGGTCGTCTGGATGTTCGCGTGGCCGAGCCACTCCTGGACCTTGGCGATGTCGGCGCCATGCTCGAGGGCGTTGGTCGCGGCGGTGGCGCGCATGACGTGGGGACCGAACAGCGGCAGATCGGTCAGCTTCAGCGGCCGGCCGTAATGCAGCACGACGTTGGTGTACACGCCCTTGTCGCTGAGCCGGCCGCCGGTGCTCGGGCTACGCAATGCCCGGAACAGTGCGGATGCCTTCTGTCCTGCGTGACCGGCGTGCGCCAGGTAGTCCTCGATCCGCGCCGCAGCGGCCGGATGCAGCGGCACATACCGCAGCTTGCCGCCCTTCCCCTGGACGCGCAGGTGTTTGACGCCCCGACGCTCCTGCACATCGCCGACATCGAGCGCGCACAACTCAGCGCGGCGGAGACCGTGATAGAGCAGCACCGCCAGGATGGCGCGGTCGCGCTTGCCTTTCCCGGTCGTCGGATCCGGTGCGTCGAGCAACTGGCGAGCTTGGCCGTCAGACAGCGCCGGCGTCTTCCCTTCGTAGGTGTCGACCGCCGGCCGCTTCACGCCTTTGACCGGGTTGTGGGTTACCGCCTGACGATCGCACAGGTACTCGTATATAGAAGAGAGCGCAGCGAGCTTGCGGCGGATGCTCGCCCCGCCCAAGCCGCGTTGCTCGAGGGACTGTCGCCACGCCAACACATGCGCGCGCGTGATTCCCCGGAACTGCGCCGGTACCTGGATGCCGACGAAGGCCATGAACTCTTTCAGATCGGCTTGGTACGCGCGTCGGGTCCTCGGATTGTCGTTGCCAGGCCAGGCAACCCTCGACCATCCACGCGAGCACTGCGTCGCGCTCGCGCCAGATCTTGTCTTCGAGTTGTTTGTCGCGACGGTCGGGCGGTACGGTGATGGTGAACGGGATCAGTTGCAGGCGGCGGCGCATGGCCTCGTCGAGGTTGCGGATCGAGGGCTTGTGGTTGCCGGCGATCAGCAACTTGAACTGCGGGATGTACTCAAAGAAGTCCTGGCGCATGAACCGCGCTGAGACCTTGTCGCCGCCGGTCAGCGTCTTGATCTTGCTTTCGTTCCAGCGCCGGCCTTGCTCGGTTTCGACCGAGGACACCAGGCGCGCGCCGCGAAGACCAGCCAGATCAGTCGGGTGCCGATCCGAACGGGTCTCCATGAACATCTCCATCGGCGCGTGCGTGGCGTAATCCGCCAGCAAGGCGCTCAGCGTGTTGACGAACACGCTCTTGCCATTGGCGCCGGTGCCATAGAGAAAGAACAGCGCGTGTTCGCTGGTCTTGCCGGTCAGGCAGTAGCCGCAGATACGCTGCCGTATGTGTTGGCAGAGCACGAACCGTCGCCGATTGCGTAGCAGGGGGCCGACGTAGGAGGCTCGCGCCAGGAAGCGGCGTCGGTGCTTCCTCTGATGTTCCTGGATGACGCCATTTGCTTGCATGTGACGAACATAAGTAACATACTCGCGCCATGATCCCTGCCACGCATGCACAGCGCGTTCTCGATCTGGCTGGCCGGAGGGGACTGCTGCGCGCCAGCGACCTGGAGCCCATCAAGGTTCCCCGCGTGGTTCTGGCTCGGATGACCGCGGCGGGCCTGCTAGACAAGGTCGGGCGCGGAATCTACCGGCTGCCCGGCGAATCGGCGACCGAACTGGTAACTCTGGCCACCGTTGCCATCCGTGTCCCGCAAGCGGTGTTTTGCCTGCTGACGGCACTCCAGTTCCACGGGCTGACGACGCAACTGCCGCGAAGAGTGTGGATTGCCATGCCCCGCGGTAGTCACACGCCGAGGATCGACTACCCGCCAGTGACGATGGTGCAGATGACGGGCGAAAGCTATTCGGCGGGCATCGAGGAAGTCTTTCGCGATGGCGCGTCGCTCAAGGTGTACAGCGTCGCAAAGACAGTGGCCGACTGCTTCAAGCATCGCAACCGGATCGGGCTGGACGTGGCACTCGAGGCCCTGAAGGATGCGTGGGCCAAGCGCAAGGCGACGACGGACGACCTGTGGCGATATGCCGAGGTATGTCGCGTCGCCAATGTGATGCGGCCCTATCTGGAAGCCGTGACGCATGAATGATCTCGCCGCCTCAGTGCGTGCGCGCCTGCTCAACGTCGCCAAGTTACCTCAGGCTTGTCAGTCGGATGTCGTCACCATCGAGCCCTGGATGAACGGTGGCTGCGTTCGCTGCGTTTGCTTCGATTGAGTGGTACGCTGTGCTCACCCCGATTTCCTTGAGATGCTGCGATGAGCGCCGTTCTGATCCCGCCGCCGGAAGCCCAATTGCCCACTGAGGCGGAAGCACGCCTCGCGCGCGACAGCAGTCGGCGGTTGGCAGCGGTGATCGACGTGAAGGCACCCACTGGCGTCAGCATTGGCGGGGGCGACGAGGCAATCGAGTTGCCGGCATCGGCAGCGCGCTTGCTGGTGGAACTACTGGCGCAGATGGGTCAGGGCAACGCGGTCCAGGTGGTTCCGGTGCATGCTGAGCTGACCACGCAACAGGCGGCAGATTTTCTAAACGTGTCGCGGCCCTACCTCATTGAACGTCTGGAAGCGGGCGAGTTGCCGTTCCGCAAAGTCGGCAAGCACCGTCGCGTGCGCTTCGAGGACGTGATGCGATACAAGAAGCGCACCGATTACGAATCGACGCTAGCCATGACCGAGCTGACCGCGTTGTCGCAGGAATTGGGGCTGTACTGACCGTGGCAGCGCCTGTCATGGTCGCTGACGCATGCGTGCTTTATCCCGCGCTGCTGCGCGATCTACTCATGCACTTGAGCCTGAAGGGCTTGATCCAACTGCGATGGTCAGACGCGATCCATGATGAGTGGACACGCAGTCTCATTGCCAATCGGCCGGACCTCGATCCTGCTCGAATCGAGCGCACTCGCAGGTTGATGGAGCGCGCATTGCCCGCCGCCCGCGTTTACGGCTACGAAGGACTCGTCGATACACTCGTGCAGCCGGATCCTGGTGACCGCCACGTGCTTGCCGCAGCGATCCATTGCGGCAGCGAGGTCATTGTCACCTTCAATCTGTCGGATTTCCCGGATGTTGCCTTGTCGCGTTGCCGCGTCGAGGCGCTTCACCCGGACGACCTGTTCGCGGAACTTGTCGCCAGCGATGCCGTGAAGTTCTTGGGCGCCGTCCGGGAGCTACGTGCCGCGTTGCTGAATCCGGCATACACTCCCGATGAAGTGATCGACGCACTGCGCCGAACTGGATTCCCGAAGTCGGCGAGCGTTCTCACCGCGATGAAGGAGTTGTTCTGACACTCTTCAGAACCAAGGTCTGCGAGCGACCTGTGTCATCGCTGATCGTGTCTTGCGGGAGTGCAATTCGGTTGTGGGAAGTGATTGATCCACCATGAATTGACGAACACCCGCCGCACCCGCACCAACCCGCATCCGTCCTCACCAGCCCAGCCCTCACTGTTTGCGCCGTGGGGTGCTCTGCCCACCAACTCTCGGTTCCAACCGACTCTCACCGCCAGCCCAAAAGCGCAGTCAGTGCGCACGGCTGCGGGTTTCTGCGGGTCAGCGCGTGGACCTGACTTCCCGCCGTCGAGGGCCCGAAAGGCCTGATCGCTTGGTTGACGTCTGCCACCCGCGTGCGGTCACGCCCGGGCCTGTGCTTCGCGCAGCAAATCCAGCAATCGCGACTCGTCGCGCGCGGGAATCGTCGCGCTCACAGCGCGTGCGCCGCTCGCCAGTTCGACACGAATGGTCTTGCTGGGCGGCGGCGGGTCGTTCCAGTCGAGCCGCGGGGAACGGCGCGGCCGCAAGCCGGACGCCGCCAGATCATCGAAATCAGTCGGCATGCTGCGCAATGTTGTGGCCACCCGCGCCGATGTGTCCGGACTGACCAGCCAGCCGCGTGCAAACTCCTGGATCTTCGTGGCGGCCGCTTGCGCCGGTGCCTTCATGGCGTCGATCGCGGCGAAGTACCCAGCGCTCATCCGCGCCCAGCAGGGCGACGAGGAGGGAGATGCGGTTGGGCATGGTGCTGTTGGCGGTTTAGAGTCGTAGAGTGGAGGCGCGACCGGGGCACCCGGGAAATTGCTAACTGCGCACCGGCCCGTCTAAGCGCTGTAGACCGCTGGCCAGGCGCATCGTCCTGACGGTGAAACATCGCTGCGTCCAATCGAGTCGTCTCGGAAACCGCGGCAAACTCGATCCAAACCGTATCACTAGGTACTATAGTTTGCCTACAGGAAGGGCTTGCGCGGCGATCTACAAGACCAAGGTCTTCCAGCGCTTCGCGCGCAAGAATGACATCTCGGATGCCGCGTTGAGCGTGGCTGCCCGGTCGGTAGTGGCAGGCGATGCGGATGCGGACCTGGGCGGTGGTGTCTACAAGCAGCGTGTTGCCCGTGAAGGCGCTGGGCGCTCAGGCGGATTTCGTACGTTGCTGCTGTACAAGATCGGTGGGCATGCGTACTTCGGCTATGGCTTTGCGAAGAGCAGCAGGGACAACATCGATGATCGCGAGTTGGAAGCCCTCAAGGCCGCGGCCAAGGCGTACGCGTGCTTGCGTCGAGATGAGATCGAAGCGGCCCTGACTGCAGGCGAATTGATCGAGGTGAGTGATGACAGCAAAGAATGCGAATGACACGATGACCGCAACGCACAAGGCGTCTCGTCGCCGTACCAGCCCGATTTTGGCCGCGGTGCACGAGTCCATCAGCGGTTTGCACAGAGTCGGCGCAGTCAGCTTGGAGACCATGCGCGAGTTCGATGCCTTGTGTCTCAGCCCGGTGATCGAACTGGCACCAGAGCAGATCAGCGCGCTGCGGCTGCGTGAACACGTGTCGCAACCGGTGTTTGCGCGTTACCTCAACGTAAGCAAGAGCAGCATCAGCCAATGGGAAACCGGGGCCAAGAAGCCCGATGGCGCCGCACTGAAACTGCTGAACATTGTGCGAGACAGGGGCCTGAAGGCGATTGCCTGACTCAAGCGAAATTGGGTGTAAATGGGTGTGCTAATGGTTCATTGGCCACGTCGCGCGCGCTCGGGCGAAGCCTTACGCCGCCACGTTGGAAGCCCAACCGAGGCATGCCAGCCACACCGTTTTCGGGATCGGCTTGGCGCCAGACAGATAGTAGTTGAGCATGCGCCGCGAGATACCGATGGCATCGGCTGCGCGCGCCTGGGTCAGCTCATGCTGCGCCATCCAGTTGAGCAGGCGCTCGTGACCGATGCCACCTGCCTGCTCGACCGCGATGTTCCGCAGGTTGTCGGCGGCGATCTCCAGATCATCCGGCACCCACACCACATTGCCGCCGCGCGCGTCGACGCGCGCATCGGCGAACACGGCTGGGTCGGACAGCGCTGCCAGCGCCGGGTGAGTACGAATCACCGCGGCCAGGTCAACATTGAAGATCTCGCCATCAGCGAAGCGTAGCCGCAGGCTATGCCGCGCAGTCACGCTGGCCTCGATTATGGTGTGCTGCGGATCGTGAATCATGGGTTGGACTGATCCGGCACGTTCACCCGGATGGTCATGCTCGCAAGGCGGTGGATGGTTGGCATACGTGTATCATTGTGCAATGGTTGCACACACGCAAGATTCAGGGTGCGATCGTTGGTATCCGCTGGCATCTGAGATCGGACGATCAGACGCCAACCCGATCGGCAATCGCACTATCCCGGCAGGTACTCGATCTCCGGCAAGACAAGCTCCCAGGACTGGCACGCGAGTCTCTCCCGCTCTTCCTTTCTCGCGTGGCGCACGAGTATTGCGGCCACCCGCACCGCGACGATCTTGCCCTTGGGTGGCTGGAACTTCGACGACATCCGTCCTACCACCAGTCCGGACGTATCCGTGACTTCCCATTGAGTGCTTTCATCGCCTTGGGGCCGCAACATCAGCGGGCTGCCCAGATCAAGGTCCGCAAGCGCACGATGGATGGGCGCTGTGGGCGGAAAGCGCCCAGGCCACGAGAGCACGACCTTTTCGGGATCGGCGCACCACGTGCGATGCGCCAGGCCTGGCTCCTCCGGCAACGCATCAACCCGCGAGCGCAAGACGAGCTTGTTCACGTCACGCAGGAAGGGATGCCGTCCGCCAATGGTTTCGCACAAGGTCAGCGACTTGCGGGCGCGCGTCATCGCGACGTAGAAAAGTCGCCGCTCGTCGTCACCGCGTCCATGCCAGCCACCGCTGTCGAGAATGAGCACATGGTCGAACTCAAGACCCTTGGCACGATGGGGTTGGTGTGGTCGACCACGATGGGCGTTTTCGCCGCAAGGCACACATACAAGACGATGTCCTCGCGATTGCGCGTCCGCAGCATGTCGAGGTTGATGCGAACGTGCGACTCGTACCAGTGTTCCCGAGCGAAGCGGCTCTTGCCGGAGGCCTGGATGCCGCAAAGGACGATCATTTCCAAGGGTTGTTTCCTGCAGGTTGCGCGAGAGCGCGATCATGATCCGGACGGGCAGAAAGGTGACCTGGCAGGGATAGCCGCCGCACTACTTGCGCCGGCCCAGCAAGTCGGAGCGACCAACGACCACTCGTTCCGCCTTGACCGGCGACGGATCGGATATGCCGTCGAAGGCGGTGCTCAGGCCGGGGGCGGGCAAGGAATAGACGCGCCGTTCGTGAAGACCGTCGATGCCCTGGCGCCAGGCAAGCAGCATCCGCTTGCCGATCTCGTGAAAGCCCGCATGCGTGGTCATTGCATCGCGAACCTGAGGGGCGGTGTGGGACATCGCATCGGCGATCTGACCGATCAGATTGATTTGATCACGCAGAGACACGCCAAAAGTGGCGGTGATGAAGGTGCCCAAGTGCTTGCCCGGGGCCCACGTCTTCTTGCCCATGAATGAGATGCCAGGCGGGTTGTTCTGATAGGTCGGATAAGCGGCCGTGGTGATCACGTCGTACGCGGGTGCCAGGTGCACGTCGGTTTGGTTTGTGTAGCGCAGCGCCAGATTCTTGGCGTGGCAGTCGGCATTGCGCAGTGCGTAGGTCAACAGCAACAGCGTCGCCATCTGGCGCAGGGTCTGAGGCCGCTGACTGATCGGCACATGGTCGCGCACGGCTTTGGCGATGCGTTCCCACGTCGTCTCGTACTTCGCCGACGGGCGCATTCCGAGCAGCGCGCAGAAATCTTCCAGGCCCCAATGGCGGGCGCCCTCTCCATCGACATCGAAGCGGTGAACGACCAGCGCCTGGCCATCCCGCGACACTTCGGTGACCGCGGCCGGCATCACCCGACGCACCACCTGCATGCACAGATGCTCATTGAGCGACACGAAGGGCAACAGCCGCGATGAGCCTTTGATGATGTGCCGGTGGGTCAACAGCGTGGATTTCTTGAAGCGAGGTGCGCTGATCGCCTGATCACTGCTATCGAGAAATTTGGGCACCACACCGGACACGCCACTGGTGGCGTGCTGGCGAACCAACTCGGCAAAGGCCTCTTCGGAATTGTCGCCCTGCAGCAGCGCCGCGACGTCGACCGGCTGTGGTGGTTGGTCGACGTTCGCGCCAGGCGGTGCAACCTGTACGCGCCCGATCATATTTCGCCCGATGACCGACAGCAGCGCCATCGGACTGGCGCCAATGTGTGGGCCGAACTGCTCCTGCAGCACCTGCAGCAGATAGCCTTCCGGCAGATTCATCTGGAAAATCGGGTGGAGAACGTCGTCCCAAAGGTAAGGGTCGCGTCGTACTCGCATGGTCAGCGACACGAAGTCGTCGAGGGTGGTGGCTTCGTGGTAGATCAACGAGCTCCTGAAGTCGCCGATGGCCTGCAGACTGGCGACTTCGCGTCCCTGCACATAGACCGACAAGCTCACGCGCCACTCCGTTCGCGCCGCAGTTCGTCGAGGGAGCCCGCTGCGCCGATTTCGGCCAGGCTCAATTCCATGCCGAGCACCGCGAGCACGGACAACAGCTTTCGGGATCCGAATTCGGCGACTTTGCCGCGCTCGAAGCGCGACAGCGACGCCTGGCTCAGGCCCGTACGCGCCGCCACTTCACCTTGCTGCAGGCCGAGTGCACGGCGCCTTTCCGCGACGGCAGCGCCCAATTCCTGGAGGGTCTGCATTTGCTATATACGGCAATATTTTGGACTTTAGGGGCATTGTTTGCTGTATGTGGCAAAAATGCAAGTCGCGCATGAACTCGCTGGATTGGCTCAGCGTATCCGCGACAGTCTCGTCAGTCGTGTCCGGTGTGAATCCTTCGACCCGCTCTTGGGCAACAAGAATCCCGTCCGGTCTAAGAAACCACCGTGGATTTCGACACGAAGTTGGGTTCGGTGCCGATGGCCGCAGCGATGTTTTCGATGCGTCCGTTTCGCCAGACGTAGCACGGGGTGCCCGTTTGCTGAGCGATCTCCAGCGCACGGCGACCTGCGCGGATCAGCGCGGCCGTGACGCCCGACAGATCTGCATCGGGACTGGCGAGTGTTGTAGCCGTCTTGGCGTTCATGCGTTGTCCTGACTTTCGATCAACACTGGCGAGATCTGAGGTGTCATACAGACTCTACTCGAACGAGTTGCTGGGCAACTCAACGCCTGGCGTCCCCAAACGATCTTCGGAACTTGCGCCCGGTTAGGCCAGCCAAACGGAGATTGACCTGACATTTCCTTGGCTGGAACCGGCGAATTCACCCTTGTGCCGTCAGTTTGCAACAGCGCCCGCCACCTTGGCCAACAGGCTTCATCAATCCATCCGCGACCATCGTCGTCAGTTCATTGCGGTCAGGCCTGAGCAACCGACGTGGTCATGCCGCCCAGTTCTCAAGTTTTAGCTCGGGAACGCGGGCGAACTCGCGCTCGTTGTTGGTCACCAGGATCAGGCCCGCAGCGCGCGCATGCGCGGCGATCCACAAATCGTTGTTGCCAATTGGCGTGCCGGCACGTTCAAGTTGTGCACGGATCTCGCCATAGTGCGCGGCTGCGTCAACCGGCAGTTCCTTCACCTCGGCGATCTGCTGCAGCGCGTCCAGGCGCAACAACGCGTCCGCGCGCCTTTGGCTCTTGCTGATGCCAAACATCAACTCACCCAGCACGATGACCGAGAGGGCGACCTTGCCGGTGCCTTGGCGGTCGAGCTTGCGCGTGACTAGCGGGTGACGTCCGGAAACGGCATAGACGCAGATATTTGTGTCGAGCAGATAGCGCATCGCCATCACGGTACCTCACGTTCCTGCGGCGGCGTGTCGGAAGGCTCGACAAAATCATCCGGCCAAGGCGGCAGGTCTTCGAGCAGCCGGCTAAGGCTCTGCGCCTTCTCGCGGAGCACCACTTCGTTGCCGCGACGATAAATCTCGACCTCACGCGTGTTGAAGCGGAACTCTTTGGGCAGCCGCACCGCCTGGCTGTTGCCCGACTGAAACACCTTGGCAGTGGTCATGACGAGATCCCGATGTAGATACGAAAAGGATATACATCGAACTGCCCAGTGTCATCAGGGGCAGCGCGTCGAAAAACACCGCGAAATATTAAGCAGGGTTCGCGTGCCGACGACGCGTGGCCGAAAGCCAAGCGTCTTTGCATGCTTTCCCTCTGACCAAACTGAGCATCTACGCCGCCTGACGCTGGAGCGACGTATCAGAGGAGCCGCGCCGACGTTCCCTCTCGATCGACATCGGCAGCAATTCGATACCCCATCCGCCGATAGCCGCGCTGTCACTTCTCCCGCATGCGCAACAACGCCGGGTGACCGGCATCGCCGAGATCGATGATTCGCACGTCGTCAATTCAACCAGTCGGTGGCGATCAGCCCCGGAACTCGATCGAATTCGCGGCGGTTGATAGTGACGAGCGCTGCCCCGTGCCGCCTGGCTTGCGCGGCGATCAGAACGTCATAGGGACCGATCGGGGTACCTTTGGCTTCAAGAAACGCGCGGATGTCACCGGCGTGGCGAGCGTCTTCCGGCTCGAAAGCCAGGACACGAATCCCGGCCGCCAGAAACATATCGAGAAGTCGCTCGGACTGTTCGCGACGAACACTCTTCGCGCAGCCGTAGCGCATCTCGTAGACGGCGACCACGGGTACGACGATATCCGCGCCCAATGCCATCTGCTCGGCCAGTCGCACACGAATCACCGGCGTGCGCCCGTTGATCGCGCCGATGATGACGTTGGTGTCGAGACAAATCACCCTTGCTGTCCGCTGAAAAACACGCGCGTATCACGATCGACGGGCGACTCGTCGGGCAATCCCTCAGGCAGGAAATCCCGGGCTCCCAGCGCATCGAGGCGGGCGAACCAGGCATCCGTGTCGAACGGTTCTACCTTCATCGGCTCCAGGACAACCTGATCACCCACCTTGCTGACGCGCACCTCGACGCCCTCGAACCGGAACTCTTTCGGCAGGCGCACGGCCTGACTGCGTCCGTGCATGAACAGTTTGGCGGTCGACTTCTTCAGGGTGGGTTTGCCCGTGCTTGCGGTCATGACACGCTCCAGAAAAAGTGGCTATCCATTGATAGATATCATTGTCGCGCGAGACCCGTCAATGACTCCTGAACAGGTTCGGGGCGCAACGTGTGTGAACGCCCCTAGTAAACCAACCTTGACTAGTAGCACGCGAAAATAAAGACTACGTTACCAAGCTTCGGGTTGCCGTGAATGCTGTTCAGGTGCGGAGCTTTGCGCCCTCCCCGATGTTCGGGGAGGGCTGGGGAGGGGTTAGGCAGGAATCCCGTGACAACGGTCATGGCTGGCGGAGACATTCATCCTTGCGGGTGGCGCTCGCGCCATGATCGTTGGGAACTCTGCCGTTCCCAAGCGCTGCGCCGCATTCATTCGCGAGCAATTCCGTGACCAAGCGTAGCACCGGGCGATACGAACGAACCGCAACCGGCGGCGAGCAGGTCGCTGCGTTCATTCCACATCCGCTGCCGCCGACGGATCCGCCGATCAGTCTCGACGGCGCCGTCACTGCAAAACTCCAGGCGGCCGAGCATGCGCTGGCTCGGTTGCGGCTGGCCGGGGAGATGGTGCCCTCGCTGGATTGGTTCATCTACGCATTTGTCCGCAAGGAGGCGGTGCTGTCTTCGCAGATCGAAGGTACCCAGGCCACGTTGGTGGACTTGCTGAACTTCGAGGCACAGAACCCGGCCAGCGATACGCCTGCGACCCCGGATATCGAGGAGGTCTGCAATCACCTGGACGCGCTCGCGTATGCACGCAGCGAACTGGCGAATCCGGCTGGCTTGCCGCTGTCGATGCGCTTGCTCAACGAAACCCATGGCCGGTTGATGCGCGGTGTGCGTGGCGCCGACAAGCAGCCCGGTAGCGTCCACCGCAGCCAGAACTGGGTCGGTGGCAGTCGGCCCGGCAACGCTGTCTTTGTGCCGCCGCCACCCCATGTGCTGGCAGAGTTGTTGTCGGACTTCGAGCGCTACTTGCATGCCGACGACACCCTGCCTGCCCTGGTGCGAGCCGGCTTGCTGCACGTCCAGTTCGAGACGATCCACCCATATCTCGACGGCAACGGCCGCATCGGACGTTTGCTGGTGACCCTGCTGCTTGAGCACTGGAATCTGCTGAACCAACCGCTGCTGTACTTGAGCCTGTACTTCAAGCGGCATCGCGCCGAGTACTACCGGCGACTAGGTGCCGTGCGCGTCGACGGTGACTGGGAAGGCTGGCTTCAGTTCTTCCTGGAGGGCGTCGCAGCGATCGCCGAGGAAGCTGTCGAGTCGGCGCGCAAGCTGTTTGCGCTGATCGCCGCCGACCGTGAGCGGATTCTTGCCCACCCGGGTTCGTCCGTCCTCAGCATGCGCTTGTTCGAACGCTTGCCGCGTCAGCCGATCATGACCATCGCGTCCGTGATGACGCTGCTCGACACGACCAAGCCGACGGCAGGGCGCGCGGTCGATGCGCTGGTCGATGCCGGCGTTCTGGTCGAGACCACCGGTCGGAAACGCGATCGTGCCTGGGCCTACCAGCGCTATCTCGACGCGCTACGTGAAGGCACCGAACTGGACGGGCGGTAGTCGGATATCCAGGCGATCGGTCGCGGCTTTCATCGGCGTGCTCGGAGTGTCCTCCGTGCAGTGTGCGGGGAACGGACGGTTGCAACAACGGGTGCAACCAGCAGGTCCATTCCTGGGGGCACCGCGAGAGCTGGCGTTGCGCGCCCTGGGTATCCAGTGTGGTGTCCCACAACCAACTTGAACTATTTCTGCGTCTTTCGCCGCCATGCATCGTTGCTCGTCGTCGCCATAGAAGAGCAATGACCTGCGGTCCCGGCCCGCAACAAGTTGCGTGCGTTCAAGCCGGCGCGCGGCATGCCGCGCAAGCAGCCGGCTCTCACCCTCCTCGCGCCTTGCCTGACGACGAAATCCATCAGAAATATTGTTCAAGCTAGTGTCTAATTGCGTAAGTTTACGATAGTGTTTCGAAGCTGCGCG
>JAIMJQ010000049.1 GCA_020693165.1 Xanthomonas sp.
GGATTCGGATTGAACATGGCCACCCTTGTGGGAACGACGTGGATGCCGCGACCGCGATCAGCGTGGTCGCGGCGCACGGCTCGCGCCTACAGTCGGCGCAACGGCTTTGGCGACGACCACCATGCGCATCATGCAATCCGCGGTACGGGCTGTGCTACTGACCTCGAGCGTGCTCCGCGCTACCCGTGTGCGTGATCCCCGGGGCGCCGGGCCGGCTGGCATGTGTCGGCATGCCAAGGTCTAATCCCGCACTTTCACGCCCGGCGACCCCGATGAACCAGCTCGAACAGCTAAAGCGCTACACCACCGTGGTCGCCGACACCGGCAGCTTCCGGCAATTGGCTCAGTTCGCACCGCGCGATGCAACGACCAATCCGTCGCTGATCCTGAAGGCCGTGCAGCAGCCCGAATACGCGCCGTTGCTGGTCGAAACCGCGGCCGCGCATCACGACGAGCCACTCGACCGGATCGTCGATCGCGTGTTGGTGCGCTTTGGGCTCGAGATCCTGAAGGTGGTGCCCGGTCGGGTCAGCACCGAGGTCGATGCGCGGCTGTCATTCGATTGCGCCGCGACCATCGAGCGCGCGCGGCGGATCATCGCGCTGTACCAGCAGGCAGGGATCGATCGCGAGCGCGTGCTGGTGAAGATCGCATCGACCTGGGAGGGCATCGAGGCGGCGGCGGCGCTGGAGCGCGAGGGCATCCACTGCAACTTGACGCTTTTGTTCGCTTTCTGTCAGGCGGTCGCCTGCGGCGCCGCGGGCGTGCGCCTGATCTCGCCCTTCGTTGGCCGCATCTACGACTGGCATCGCAGCAAGGCCGGCAGCGCGTGGGACGAGAACGCCAACGCCGGCGTCAACGATCCCGGCGTGCGTTCGGTCAGCGAAATCTGGCGTCACTACAAGCGATTCGGCATCGCCACCGAAGTCATGGGCGCGAGTTTCCGCAACGTCGGCCAGATCACGGCGCTGGCCGGCTGCGACCTGCTGACCATCAGCCCGGAATTGCTCGCAACGCTGCAGGCGAGCGACGCACCGCTAGCGTTGCAACTCGATGTTGCGGCGGCTCGGGACGCCGATCTGAGTCCGGTCGGTTTCGACGAAGCCGGCTTCCGTTATGCGCTGAATGCCGACGCGATGGCGACCGAAAAGCTGGCCGAAGGCATCCGCGCGTTTGCCGCGGATGCCGCCAAGCTCGATGCGATGATCGTGAACCTGCGGCGCTGAGTCTGCCGCGAGCGCTGCGTGTACGGGCCATCGCAACCGGGCTATCCTGCTCGGCCGAGGCGTGCACCTGGCGCGCTTCATGAATCCGACACCATCCCGATCATGCATAAGGCCTGGAAGAGGGCACTCGATCGCCTCGGCACGGAGTTGTCCGCCGAAGACGTGCAGACTTGGTTGCGGCCGCTGCAGGCCAGATTCCGTGGCGGCAATCTGCTGTTGCTCGCGCCCAATCGCTTTGTTGCCGACAAGGTGGCGAAGCTCTATCTGGCGCGCATTCGCGAACTGGTTGCGGCGCTCGACCCGAGTGTGCTTGAGGTTCGGGTGGAACTCGGTACCGAGGAATCGACGCCAGCGTCGACTGCCGAGCCGCTGCGTGCCGGGGTGGTGCCGGCCGAACCGGAAGTTCGCTTCGACGGCAAGCTCGACACACGCTACCAGTTCGACAACTTTGTCGAGGGCAAGTCCAATCAGTTGGCGCGCGCCACCGCGCTGCAGGTGGCGCTGAAGCCCGGACTCGCCTACAACCCGTTCCTGCTGTACGGCGGCACCGGCCTCGGCAAGACCCATCTGCTGCACGCAGTCGGCAATCTGATCGTTCACAACAATCCGCAGGCGCGCGTGCTGTACGTACGTTCCGAGGAGTTCATCCGCGCGATGATCCACGCGTTGCAGCACGGCAAGGGCGACGACTTCAAGCGCATCTATCGATCGGTCGACGCGCTGCTGATCGACGATATCCAGTTCCTCGCGGGCAAAGACCGTACCCAGGAAGAGTTCTTCCATCTGTTCAACGCGCTATACGATGCCAAACAGCAGATCGTGATGACCTGCGACCGCTACCCCAAGGAAGTCGACAAGCTGGAGCCGCGCCTGAAATCGCGTTTCGGCTGGGGCATCAGCGTGGCGGTCGATCCACCGGATTTCGAAACGCGCGTTGCCATCCTGCTGCAGAAAGCGGCGCTGGCCGGTATGGACCTCGACGAGGAAGTCGCCGGCTACATTGCGCGGCGCATGCGTTCGAACGTGCGCGAGCTGGAGGGCGCCTTGAACACGCTGCACGCGCATGCCAACCTGCTCGGTCGCGCCGAGGTCGACCTCGCATTCGCGCAGTCGACGCTGCGCGATGTGCTGCGGCCGCATGAGCAGCAGATTTCGTTGTCGAACATCCAGAAGACGGTCTCCGATTACCATCGCATCCCGCTCAGCGATTTGCTCGGCAAGAAGCGCACGCGCGCGCTGGTCAGGCCACGGCAAATGGCTATGGCGCTGGCCAAGGATCTGACCGCGCACAGCCTGCCGGAAATCGGGCAGGCGTTTGGCGGTCGCGATCACACCACCGTGCTGCACGCGTGCAAGGTCGTGCGGGAACTGGTTGAAACCGACGCGCGTACGCGCGACGACTGGGACAAGCTGGTGCGACTGTTGAGCGTATAAGAAGCGCTGGAAAGCTGTGGATAACTCGGGGACTACGCGGGATGAAATAGTTATCCACAAACCATCCCCAACCCCCAGGGCCTTCAGCGCACAGGGCAGGATGTTTTAAACCGTATTAGAATCAATGCGATAAGCGATATTCACAGGAAGAACGGCTGATCATCATCGTCATCAGTCTGTTTTTCTAAGAAAAGTCAGAAGCTTAAAAGGAGCAGTCGCACCATGCGTTTCAGCGTCCAACGAGAGGCTTTGTTGCGTCCACTGCAGCAAGTGGTTGGCGTGGTCGAGCGACGTCAGACCTTGCCGGTGCTGGCGAACGTGCTGATCCGCGTCGAAGGCGACAGCGCCAGTTTCACCACCACTGACCTGGAAGTCGAACTGTCCTCGCGGATGGCAGTTGATTCGGCCGAGGCTGGCGAAGTGACGGTGCCTGCGCGCAAGTTGTTCGATATTGTGCGTGCATTGCCTGATGGTTCGAAGATTGAACTCAAGCAGGAAGGCGAGCGGGTCAAGTTGAGCTCCGGACGCTCTCGCTACACGTTGGCAACATTGCCCGCCAGCGAGTTTCCGGCCACCGAGTCCGGCGACGTGCAGGAACGTATCGAGATCGACCAGGGCACGTTCAAGAAGTTGCTGGAACGCAGTGCGTTCGCGATGGCCGTTCAGGACGTCCGTTACTACCTCAATGGCTTGCTGGTGGAGGTGCGTTCGAACGGGATCCGTACGGTTGCGACCGACGGTCATCGACTGGCTCTGGCGGAAACAGCCGGGGTTGCCGATGGCGAGATCCGGCGCCAGGTGATTGTGCCGCGCAAAGGTGTGCTGGAAATGCAGCGCCTGCTCGAAGGCGGTGATGCGCCGCTGGAGTTGGCATTCTCGAAGAACCATATCCGCGCGCGCCTGTCCGACAGCGTGGTCGTGTCGAAGCTGATCGACGGTCGCTTCCCCGACTACGAAGCGGTCATTCCGATTGCGGCAGACAAGGTTGTCCTGGTAGATCGTGACGCCGTGCGGCAAGCGCTGACGCGTGCTGCGATCCTGTCGAACGAGAAGTATCGCGGAGTCAAGATTGAAGTCTCACCGGGCGTGCTCAAGGTGATTGCGCACAATCCAGAGCAGGAAGAGGCGATGGAAGAAATCGAGGCCGAGACCACGGTGGATCAGATCGGCGTTGGTTTCAACGTCAATTACCTGCTGGATGCATTGTCGGCGGTTGACGGCGATCGCGTTCGCATCCGTTTGCGCGATGGCGCCAGCAGTGCGCTGGTCGAGTCGCCGATCGACGACACCACGCGGCATGTGGTGATGCCGTTGCGGCTGTGACGCGGAGGCGTTCGGCTTTCGGTGTGCGGGGCCGCCTCGGCGGCCCCGTTGCTTTTGCGGGCCGTCGATGCGGCTGACTCGCCTGACCATTTCCGGCATTCGCTGCCTGCAGCAGGTTGAACTGACGCCGTGTGCCGGGGTAAACCTGTTGCTGGGTGGCAATGGCGCGGGCAAGACCAGCGTTCTTGAAGGCTTGTATGTGCTTGGTTCGGGCAAGTCGTTTCGCTTCGGTGGCTTTGATGCCTTGATCGCACACGGTGCGCGGCAGTTGCAGGTCTACGCCGAGCTCCAGCATGTGGCGGGCGTCGATCGCGTGGGGTTCGAGCGTTCGCGCTCGGGATGGCGTGCTGTGCGCAATGGCGAGCGTGTCAACGAACTGGCGGAGCTGGCGGTACTGGTACCGGTTGTGTGTTTCAGTCCGGAATCGCATGGTCTGATTGCTGGCGGCTCGGAAGTGCGGCGGCGCTTCTTCGACTGGATCGTGTTCCACGTGGAACCAGAGTTCAAGGACGCGTATCGACGGTATGCGCGGCTGCTGACCCAACGCAACGCGCTGCTGAAGCAATCGCCCGATCCGGTGCTGCTGTCCTCCTGGACGCATCAACTTGCGGAAGCCGGGGAAGTGCTGGCGGAACTCCGATCGCGCGTGTTTCCGGAGTTTGCTTGGGCGATGGGCGCGACGTTGAGCGAACTGTTGGGTGAGATGGGCGCTAACCGCGTCAGCTATCGGCGCGGTTGGCGCGACGGGATGTCTTTGCTGGAGCGTTTGCAGATGCTGGAATCTCGCGAACGGGCACTGGGATATTCGTTGGCGGGCCCACATCGTGGCGATTGGCTGGTCGAGTTCGATGGCCACGAGGTGCGCGAACATGGTTCGCGCGGTCAACAGAAGTTGGTCGCGTTGGCGTCGGTGATGGTGGCGGCGCGCCTGTATCGGGATCGCCGCGGGTACGCGCCGATTGTCGCACTAGACGATCTCGCCTCGGAGCTCGATGTCGAACATCAGCGTCGGGCGCTGATCGAGTGCTCGGCGCTAGGCGCGCAACTGTGGGTTACCGGGACGCATCAACCGGCAGCGTTTTTGGGATGGCCTGGTGAAACGTGCACGTTCCACGTGGAACAGGGACGGGTTGTGGCGCAGGGCATGAAAGCCGGTTCCACGTGGAACAGTCCCCCCGTTTAGGCCGACGTACACGGGCCACTGGTATACTCCGCCGGTTGCGCATGGTGCCCCACGTGGCACGCGCCCGGCCAGAAATCCTGGAAAATGAGCGAAGAACCCGAAGATCTCCCCAGCGGCGACAGCCCCGCTGATCGCAAAGCCTACGATGCCGATTCGATCAAGGTCCTGAAGGGCCTCGACGCGGTGCGCAAGCGGCCCGGCATGTACATCGGCGACACCGACGACGGAACCGGCCTGCACCACATGGTGTTCGAGGTGGTCGACAACTCGGTCGACGAAGCGCTCGCCGGATACTGCAACCAGGTCAACGTGGCGATTCACGTCGACGGCTCGGTGACGGTCACCGACAACGGCCGCGGCATTCCGGTGGCGATGCACCCGGAGGAGGGCAAGTCGACCGCAGAAGTCGTGATGACGGTACTGCATGCCGGTGGCAAGTTCGACGACAACAGCTACAAGGTTTCCGGCGGACTGCACGGCGTCGGCGTTTCGGTGGTCAACGCGCTGTCCGAGAAGCTGGAGTTGCGCATCGAACGCGACGGATTCCTGTGGGAGCAGGAATACAGACTCGGCGACCCGGTGTATCCGCTGCGCCAGGTGAGAGCATCCAGCGGGCGCGGTACCAGCGTGCGCTTCAAGCCCAGCACCGAGATCTTCACCGACGTCGAGTATCACTACGACATCCTCGCCAAGCGCCTGCGCGAACTGGCGTTTCTGAACTCCGGCCTGAAGATCGAACTCAAGGACGAGCGCAGCGATCGCGCCGACACCTTCCAGTACGATGGCGGCATCCGCTCCTTCGTGCAGCACCTTGCGCAACTCAAGACCTCGTTGCACCCGAGCGTGATCAGCGTCGAAGGCGCCTATCACGACATCACCGTCGACCTCGCCATGCAGTGGACCGATGCCTACCAGGAAAACGTCTACTGCTTCACCAACAACATCCCGCAGAAGGACGGCGGCACGCACCTGGCCGGTTTCCGCGCGGCGCTGACGCGCACCATCAACCAGTACGTCGAACAATCCGGCGTTCTCAAGAAGGAAAAGGTCGAACTGTCCGGCGACGACAGCCGCGAGGGCCTGATTGCGGTGCTGTCGGTCAAAGTGCCCGATCCGAAGTTCTCCTCGCAGACCAAGGACAAGCTGGTCTCAAGCGAGGTCAAGACCGCAGTTGAAAGCATCGTCGGACAGAAGATTGCCGAGTTCCTGATCGAACATCCCTCCGACGCCCGTGCGATCACCAGCAAGGTGGTGGAGGCCGCGCGCGCGCGTGATGCCGCCCGCCGTGCGCGCGAATTGACCCGGCGCAAGGGTGCGCTCGATATCGCCGGGCTGCCCGGCAAGCTGGCTGATTGCCAGGAAAAGGA
The DNA here is from genome assembly GCA_020693165.1 of Xanthomonas sp. Taxonomy (GTDB): domain Bacteria; phylum Pseudomonadota; class Gammaproteobacteria; order Xanthomonadales; family SZUA-5; genus JADKFD01. The sequence continues at coordinate 6,534 of JAIMJQ010000049.1, forward strand.
CCCGGCGCTGTCCGAGCTGTTCATTGTCGAGGGCGACTCCGCCGGTGGCTCGGCCAAGCAGGGCCGCAACCGCAAGTTCCAGGCGATCCTGCCGCTCAAGGGCAAGATCCTCAACGTCGAGAAGGCGCGCTTCGACAAGATGCTGCAGTCGGCCGAGATCGGCACGCTGATCACCGCGCTCGGTTGCGGAATCGGCCGCGACGAGTACAACCCGGACAAGGTGCGCTACCACCGCATCATCCTGATGACCGACGCCGACGTTGACGGTTCGCACATCCGCACGCTGCTGTTGACCTTCCTGTACCGGCAGATGCCGGAACTGATCGAGCGCGGCTACATCTACATCGGCCTGCCGCCGCTGTACAAGGTGACCCAGGGTAAGCAGATCAACTACCTCAAGGACGATGCCGCGCTCGCCCAGTTCCTGCTGGCGAGCGCCGTCGACGGCGCCGCGCTGGTGTCGGGCGAGGGCGCGCCGCCGATCAGCGGCGTCGGCCTCGAACAGCTGATGCAGCGTTATTCCAATGTACTCGGCCACCTCAAGCGCCTGAAGCACCGTTTCGACAGCGGACTGCTGGAGGCGTTGACGGAATTGCCGCCGGTGCTGAACGACGCGCTCGATCAGCGCGACGCGCTCGAAGCACTCGCGCTCGGCCTCGAGGAGCGCCTGTCTGGCACCGCGCTGGACAGTCCGCGCTATCGGGTGCGCGTGATCGACGACACCTTGCCGGGCACGCCGGAGAGCGAAGCGCCGCCGAAAGTTCGCTATGCGTTGAGCGTGGAACGTCAACACCATGGCCTCAGCAGCCACACGTTGCTGACGCGCAATTTCTTCGAGGGCACCGATTACACGCCGCTGGCCGATCTGGCGCTGCAACTGGGTGGCCTGCTGAGTGCCGGCGCGACCATCTCCAGAGGTGGAAGATCCAAGCCAATCAACAAATTCAGCGAAGCCTACGAGTGGTTGATGGAGCAGGCCAAGCGCAACCGCGAAATCGGCCGTTTCAAGGGCCTCGGCGAAATGAACCCGGACCAGTTGTGGGAAACCACCGTCAACCCGGAGACCCGACGCATGCTGAAAGTCGGCATCGAAGACGCTGTCGCCGCCGACCAGATGTTCACCATGTTGATGGGTGAGGCCGTTGAGCCGAGGCGGGACTTCATCGAAGCCAACGCCCTGCGGGTTGCCAATCTGGACGTGTAACCCGGCAAGCGACGGGTGCGACCGGCCGCGGCGAACGCGCCGCGTGGGGCCGACCGCCAGGCCATGGATGGCCCCCACTGGTAAATTGCAATAAATCGAGACGCCGAATCTGCGCGTGGAATCCTTGTGGTTGCTGGAAAGCAGCGGGTGAGCTACCGTCACTGTTCCGACGAATTCGGGTGGCGACGATGAAAATGGGTCGTGGATGGCTATTTGCGCTTTGTCTTGCGAGCGCATCCGGGTGGGCTGCGGGTGGCACCAAAGACGGTGAGGCGCCCGGTGTCTTCGGTCAATACCGCGGACTGTTGCCGGTGGCGAAGTTCGACGTATCGCCGCCATTGCGCGACATGAAGCCGATGCCGGTACCCTCCGGCCCGCTGCTCATCATGGGCGGCTCGATGATCGACCCGCCGTCAGGCCTGGAGTGGTTGCTGCTTGCGCCCGGTCAGCAGGGCCTGGATCTGATCGCCCAGCCGCAGGTCGGACCGTTTGCCATCCCCGCGCCGACGGTCAGTTTCAACGCCCAGCCGAATCTGTCCGGGGTCAACCCGCCAGATCCGGTGGGCGACGTCGGGCCCAACCACTATGTGGCGATGAGCAATCTGTCGCTGCAGGTCTTCACCAAGACCGGCACCTCGGTGTTCGGACCGGTGTTCACCAACACGCTCTGGGCCGGCTTCGGCGGCGCCTGCCAGACCGAGAACTCCGGCGATCCCATTGTGCTGCACGACCAGTTCGCCGATCGCTGGATCATCACCCAGTTCACCGCGGCCGGCCCGACCTACTTCAATTGCGTCGCGATCTCGACCTCGCCGGATCCGACCGGCACGTATTACCGCTACGCGTTCACCACCGGCAGCAACTTCCCGGACTATCCCAAGTACGGCGTGTGGCGCGATGCCTACTACATCAGCACGCGCGAGTTCGCTGGCAACAGCTTTGCCGGCGTCGGTGCCTACGCGATCAACCGCGCGCAGATGATCGCCGGCAATCCGAACCCCGCGGTGATCTCCTTTGTGGTGCCGCCCGGCGCGACGCCTTACAACACCGGCGATGGCCTGCTGCCGGCCGACGTCGACGGCAGCGAACTGCCGCCGGTCGGTGCGCCCAACTACTTCGTCGGTTCGATGGACTCCGGTGGCCCCTATAGCGCGCCGCAGGATGCGCTGACCTTGTGGAAGTTCGTCGCCGATTTCACGACGCCGGGGAACTCCAGCTTCACGCTGACCAACACGATTCCGGTTGCCAACTTCGACACGATCCTCGAAAGTTGCAGTGGCCGCCAGTGCATTCCGCAGCCGGGTACCACCACGCGGGTCGACATCCTCTCCTACCGCCAGCGTCCACTGCATCGGCTGGCCTACCGTAATTTCGGTTCGCACGAATCGCTGGTGACCAACCAGTCGGTTGAAGCAGCCCCCGGCATGGCGGGCATCCGCTGGTGGGAAATCCGCAGCCCGAACAGCGCGCCGACGATCTTCCAGGAAGGCACCTACGCGCCCGGCATCACCGACGGCGTGCATCGCTGGATGGGCTCGATCGCGCAGGATTCGGCCGGCAACATGGCATTGGGCTATAGCGCGTCGAGCGGCACCGTGTTCCCGAGCGTGCGCTATACCGGGCGTTTGTCGACGGACACACCCGGAACCATGCCGCAGGGCGAGGGCGAGATCATCGCCGGTACCGGCTCCAACACTGGCGGCGGCAGCCGCTGGGGCGATTACTCGTCGATGAATGTCGACCCCACCGACGACTGCACCTTCTGGTACGTCAACCAATGGACACCAGTGACCTCGGCCAGCGGCTGGCAATTGCGCGTCGGTTCCTTCCGCTTCAACGAGTGCGGTTCGCCGACCTATGTGATGGGCGCCGGCCCAGCCACGCAGACGATCTGCGCCGGTACTCCGGCCAGCTACACCATCGATGTAGGTTCGATCGCCGGCTTCACCGATCCGGTGACGCTGAGCAGCAGCGGCCAGCCGGCGGGTACGACCGCCAACTTCTCGACCAATCCGGTAACCCCCGCAGGTAGCAGCACGTTGACCATCGGCAACACCGCCGCTGCCGCCGCTGGCAGCTATCCGATCACCATCAACGGCGTCTCGGCGGGGCCAATCAATCGCACCGCAGACGTGAATCTGGTGGTCCAGACAGCTGCCGCCGCGGCGCCAAACCTGTCCAGCCCGGCGAATGCGGCCGCAGGGGTCGCCACCTCGCCGACACTGTCCTGGACGGCGGTCGCTGGCGCCAGCGACTACACCGTCGAAGTGGCCACCGACGCCGACTTCACCGATATCGTCCGCACCGGCAATGTCAGCGGCACCAGCTACCAGGTGACACCGGCGCTGAACACGCAGACCCAATACCACTGGCGTGTGCGTGCCACCAATGCCTGCGGCACCGGCAGCAACTCGAGCGTGTTCACCTTCACCACGGCAACCCAGTTCTGCTACGGAGGTCCGCCGATCGCCATTCCGGACAACACGCCGGCGGGCGTCGACGCGCAGATCGTCATTCCGGCAGGCGCCGCCAACGTCAGCGCGCTCAAGGTCAGCCTTGGCGTCACGCATACCTTTATCGGCGACCTGATCATCAAGCTGACCAAGGGAGCAGCCACGGCCAACCTGATCTCGCGACCGGCCTCCTGCAGTGGCAACGATATCGGCGCCAGTTTCTTTGACGCCGCGCCGGGCACGGCCAACACCTGCGCAGCCAGCACGCCGACGATCTCCGGCGACGTCAAGCCGCTGCAGGCGTTCACGGTGTTCAATGGCAGCTCGGCCTCCGGAACCTGGACGCTGAATGTCGCCGACAACGCCGGTGCCGACGTCGGCACCCTCAACAGCTTCTGCCTCGACCTGCCTGCCGGTTCCGGCGACGGACTGTTCCAGAACGGATTCGAGTAACGGCAATCGCGGGGCGCGGCGTTTGCCGCGCCCCGTGGGCGAGCAGAGCAGGGCCGAACTGGCCCGAAACCGCCGCCCGACTGGCCATTGCTTCTGCGCTCGTTTCGCGGTCAGACTGGCTTTGGGTTGATGGCCGCGGACTGCTCCAGATGTTGCATTGCGTTCTCTATGCCGCGCTGTTGCTGATTGCCCCGGAGTCGATGGACGCACGCATTCCTTCGAGCGCGCGTGCCGAGCAGGCGGCGCTGCGGGTCGAACCCGGGTTGCGCAAACGCCTTGGCGCGCTCGGCGCCGACTGGGGCGCGGCACTTTACCTGCGCATCTTCAAGTCCAGCAACGAACTGGAGGTCTGGGTCGACACCGGCGCGCGCTACCGATTGCTGCACACCTGGCCGATCTGCACCTGGTCAGGTGCGCTCGGTCCGAAGCTGCGCCAGGGCGATGGACAGGCGCCGGAAGGCTTCTACGCGGTCGGTGCGAGCCAGTTGAATCCGGCGAGCCGCTTCCATCTGTCGTTCAACCTCGGCTACCCGAATGCCTTCGACCGCGCCCACGGCCGCACCGGCGACTACCTGATGGTGCACGGCAACTGCGTGTCGATCGGTTGTTACGCGATGGGCGATGCTGCCATCGAGGAGATCTACACCCTGGTTGCTGCGGCGCTGGCGCATGGCCAGCCCCGGGTTCCGGTGCATGTCTTCCCGTTCCGCATGGAGGAAGGCTGGGAACAGCGGCATGCCGACAGCGAGTGGCTGTCGTTCTGGCAGCAGCTGGCGCCGGCGTATCAGGCTTTTGTCGACGGCAAGCGCCCGCCGGGTATTCGTGTGGTCGACAAGCGTTACGTGCTCGCAGCGCCCCGGTAGAGCGGAGCTTGCTCCGCTGCTTTTCGGCATCACTGAGCCGAGCAAGCTCGGCTCAGTGGGAGCGCTCTTGCACAGGGTGGATGTGGGGAAGCGTCCAGACAAGTGTGGACCCACAAGAGCTGATCAAGGAGCGTCCAGAAAAGTCTGGACCCACCAAAGCAGGGCGCGGCGTCGGCATTCCCCATTCCCAATTCCCCACCTCCTCGCCCACGTGCTGATCGCCCTCAACAAACCCTTCGACGTGCTCTGCCAGTTCACCGATCCGGCGGGTCGGGCGACTCTGGCGGAGTATGTCCGCGTGCCTGGCGTTTACGCCGCGGGGCGTCTCGACCGCGACAGCGAGGGGCTGCTGTTGCTGACCGACGATGGCAAGCTGGCGCAGCGGATCACCGATCCGCGCCACGCATTGCCCAAGACCTACTGGGCGCAGGTCGAAGGCACACCCGACGCGGCGGCGTTAAAGCAGTTGCGTCAGGGCGTGCTGCTCAACGACGGGCCGACGCGACCGGCCGTGGTCGAATGTCTCAGCGGCGAGCCGCCCGACTTGTGGCCGCGTACGCCGCCGATCCGCTTTCGTGCGCAGATTCCGACGCACTGGCTGCAATTGACCCTTCGCGAAGGCCGCAACCGCCAGGTGCGGCGGATGACCGCCGCCGTCGGGTTGCCGACGCTGCGCCTGATCCGGGCTGCCATCGGAGCAGTCGACCTTGGCGGTCTGGCCCCGGGGCAATGGCAAGAGGTCGATCCGCGCCGATTGCGCCTGCGCAACGGGAACCATCGCTCATCTGATTCTGCGGGTTGACCCGCATTTCTCACACCGGGGCGAAAACGGGAGACCGAATGCATCTGCTTTCGAACTCGTTGCGCAGCATCGGATTTCGTTCCATCCTGACCTACGACAACCGTCGTCGAAGCCGGGAGCCAGCCCATGCGTAGCGCGATTCGCCTGCTGGTCGTCGCATCCATCCTGTTGAGCGCGTGCGCGCTTCACCAGTCGCCCTTCGAATCCCTTTCGGCGCCGCCGCCGCGCAATCGCCCCGACTCGCCCGGAGAACGCGCCGCTTACGACGCGGCTCGGCGCTTGCCAGCCGGTGCCGTCGCGATTGACCCGGACTGGTATCCGGATGCCGAGCGCCACGCCGCCGCGATGTCGAGCTTCAGTACCCAGGCCGGCCGCATCGTGACCGGCGCGAAGACGGCGCCGCGCTGGGAGTGGCTGGGGCCGAGCAATGTCGGCGGGCGCACGCGCACGCTGGTGTTCGATCCGCGCAATCCGGCGCGCATGCTCAGCGGCGGCGTTTCCGGCGGCGTCTTCGAAACCACCAATGGTGGCGTCTCCTGGCAGCCGCTGTCGGACGACGCCGCCAACATCAATATCGGCGCGCTGGCGATCGATCCGGTCGAACCCGACACCCTCTACGCGGGTACTGGCGAGCTCTATCGCAACAGCGCGCGTCCATTCGCCGCAATGTGGGGCCAGGGCATCCTGCGCTCGACCGACGGCGGTCGCCATTTTGCGCAGTTGCTGGCCAGCGCCAACGACAACTTCCGCTACGTCTCCGACCTCGTCATCTCCAGCTTCGACCATCGGCGCATCTACGCGGCGACCAATACCGGCGTGTGGCGCTCGGACGACGGCGGCATCAGCTTCGTCCAGATCCTCAAGCCGACCGACGGCGGCGGCGGCCTGCTCTACGAGGGCTGCACCGATCTCGAACTGTTGCCGGGCAGCGAAGCGCTGCTGGCGAGTTGCGCCTCGCGCTCCGAGGACGATCGCTACTGGTTGCCGGGCACCGTGGTGCCGCCGGCCTGCGGCGGACCCTGCGACGCCACCGTGTTCCGCACCGACGACGCCCGCGGCATACCGGCGTGGCAGGTGGTGCTGACCGAATCCGGCATGGGCCGCACCTCGCTGGCGCTGGCGCCGTCCAATCCCGACATCGTCTATGCGCTGGCGGCCAGCACGCTGCCGGGACCCGATCGCAATGGCGACGGCCGCGGCGATTACGACAACGGCCTGCATGCGCTGTACCGATCGAACGACGGCGGCCGCACCTGGCAGGCGCGCCTGCGCAACAGTTCCGGCGATGTGCTGTCGACCTATCTGCTCAGCTATGCCGACGGCTTCGAGGCGGTGCGTTGCGGCTTCGGCAGCTTCGATGCGTACAGCGCCGGCTGGTACAACCAGGCGATCGCGGTCAATCCGCTCGACCCGGAAATCGTCTGGGTCGGCGGCATGGAGGTTTATCGCTCCAACGACGGTGGCGCCAGCTTCGGCAAAGCTTCGTACTGGTGGCTGGACGAAGGGTCGGCTACCCCTGCGGCGACGACCGGCGCCATCCATGCGGACCAGCACGTGCTCAAGTTCCACCCGAACTATGCGCAGGGCACGCGGATTCTCTACAGCGCCAACGATGGCGGCGTCGCCTACACCGACGATGACGCCGGTCCGGTGCGCACCGGACCGGCCGCCGCGTGCGGTCCGGGCAACGGCGTGGTGCGCTGGACCACCATCGAGGAGGGCCTCGGCACGCTGCAGTTCTATACCGGCGCGGTGAGTGCCAGCGCCACGCTGTGGCTGGGTGGCGCGCAGGACAATGGCACGCTGCTGCAGAGCATCTTTTCGTCCGGCAACCAGTTTGCCGAAATCTTCGGTGGCGACGGTGCCAGCGTCGCCATCGATCCGCGCAACGACAACGTGCTCTACGTCAGCTACCAGAACGTCAACATCCATCGATCCACCGATGGCGGCAACAGTTTCACGCGTGCCACCAGCGGCATCAACGACACCACCGTATTCATCATGCCGTTCGTGATCGACAGCGCCGCCCCGGACCGCCTCTACGCCGGGGGTTCGCGGCTATGGCGTACCAGCAATCAGGGCCGCAACTGGACGGCGGCGAGCGCCGCGCTCGGTGGCGACTTCACCGACCGCATCTCGGCCATCGGCCTGTCGCCGGTGAATCCCGAACTGATCCTGCTCGGCAACCAGCACGCGATCTTTCGCAGCAGCAACGCCAGCAGCAGCGGCGGATCGGCCCAGTTCTCGCGCATTTCGCCGCGCAGCGGCTGGGTGTCGTCGCTGACCTTCGATCCGGTCGACGCCAATGTCGCCTATGCAACCTACTCGACCTTCGGTGGCCAGCATGTCTGGCGCAGCAGCGATGCCGGCGCCAGCTGGGCTGCGATCGATGGCAGCGGCGACGGCGCGCTGCCGGATATTCCGGTGCATCACCTGGTGGTGGACCCGAATCATCGCCAACGTCTCTATATCGGCACCGATATCGGTGTGTTCGTGACCCTCGATGGTGGCGCCAGCTGGGTGCGCGAGAACGGTGGCTTCGCCAATGTCATCGTCGAGCGCCTGGCGATCGCCAGCAATCCGCCGAGTGGCGTGCCCGAGCTGTACGCCTTTACCTATGGCCGCGGGGCATGGCGCGTGCCATTGTCCGACTTCGATGGGCTTGCCAGCTACCAGATTGGCGCGGACCTGTCGGGTGCCTTCTATGATCCGGCGCAGGATGGCCACGGCTGGTTCATCGAAGCCACCAATATCGGCGGCGTGCCCGGTGTGGTTGCGACCTGGTACACCTATCTCGAAGGCGAGCAGGTGTGGCTGGTGGGTGCCGCGCCGGTCGAGGGCGACAGCGCGCGGGTGCCGCTGTCGATCACGCGCGGAGGCGGCTTTCCGCCGAATTTTGCGCCACCGAGCGTATCCGTCGAACCCTGGGGCGAGGTGCTTCTGCGCTTCAGCAGTCGCGACCAGGGCACCGCGACGTGGACGACGACGCGGCCAGGATTCGCAGGCGGCAGCATGCCGCTGGTGCGACTGACCACGATCGGGTCCGCCGCTGCCGCGACCGGCAGCCTGTCGTCGTGCCACAGCGGCACTTGGTACCAGCCCACCCAGAACGGCCACGGATTGCAAACCCAGGTGATCGGAGCCGCGGGTCAGCAGCAGCTGGTGGCGATCTGGTTCACCTATCTCGATGGCCATCAGGTCTGGCTGCTCGGCAGCGGGCCAGTGCACGGCGAGCAGGCCACGGTGCCGATGACGATCACCAGCGGCGGCCGCTTCCCCCCGGATTTCAGCGCCGCGAGCGTCGTCCGCCAGCCCTGGGGCTCGCTGAATTTCCGCGTCATCGACAGCCAGAATGCGCGGATGGAGTGGCAGAGCAGCTTGCCGGGATTCGCCAATGGTGGTCTCGATCTGGTCCGACTCACCACACTGCTGGATCACGGCTGCCGGTGATCGTGGGTCCGGACTTTGTCCGGACGCTGTTGCTGCGGCTGGCGAGGGAAGAGCGTCCAGACAAGTCTGGACCCACAAGAGCGGGGGGCGAGGCCAGCTCCCGCTTTTGTGGGTCCGGACTTTGTCCGGACGCTGTTGCTCCGGCTCGCGAGAATCCAGGCGAAGCAAAAGGCGTCGGAAGAGCGTCCAGACAAGTCTGGACCCACCAAATCTGGACCCACCAAAGAAAAAGGGGCGGCCATTGGCCGCCCCTACTGTTCAAGCATCGGGTGGAATCCGCGCCATCCGGCGCGGATTCAGCCGCTTACGCCTGGCGCCGCACCGCAACGAATCCGATCAGGCCGAACATCAGGCCGAGCAGGATCAGACCGTAGCCGCTCAAGGTCGGGATCTCTTCGATCAGATAGCCGACCTGCACCACGACGTTGCCGCTGTTGTTGTCCGGCACCGGATCGATGGTGTTCGACGTCGTGCTGGCGTTGACCCCGGTCGGGCCCTCGACGTTGCTGAAGGCGACCACGGTCAGTGTGCGGGTCACGCCCGGGGCGGTCGCGCCGGCCCAGGTGCAGACGATCGCGCCGGTGTTGCCGACCTGCGGCGTGGTGCAGGTGGCGCCGGTCGCCGTGTGGCTGCTGTAGCGGAAGTCCGGCGTCAGCGTGATCGTCACCGACACGCCCTGCGCATCCGACGGGCCCTGGTTCAGGCTGGTCGCGGTGAACGTCACCGGCACGTTGACCAGCGTCTGCGCTACCGAGGCGCTGAGTCCGATCAGCAGGTCGGCGCGGGTGATCACCGTCGTCGTCGTGGTGGCGCTGTTGTTGGCCGGGACCGGATCCGGCGAGGTCGCCGTTACCGTCGCCGTCGCGCTGATCGTGCTGCCTTCCGGCGCCGACGCTGCCACCGCCATGACGATGCTGACCGTGCGCGAGGTCGCCGGCAGCATGCTGCCGGTCACCGTGCACACCACCGGGCTGCCGGCGCAAGCGCCGCCACCGCTGACCGAACCGGACACGAAGCTGGTATTGGCCGGCGTCGGCAGCGTCAGCACCACGCCGGTGGCATCGGACGGGCCGGCATTGGTCACCACCGCGGTGTAGGTCAGGTTGGTGCCGGCGATCACCGGATCGGGTGCATCGGTCAGCGTCACCGACAGATCCGCTTGCACCTCGACCACGGTGTCGGCGGTGGCGGTGTTGTTGGCCAGGTCCGGATCGGTGGTGGTCGAGCCCGCGGTTGCGGTGGCGCTCAGGTTCGCGGTCTGGCCGGAGGACACTGCGGCGGTGATCGACACCGAACGGGTGACGCCCGGCGCGGTGGCACCGGCCCAGGTGCAGGTGACCGTGGTGGTGCCGACGCAGGCGCCGCCGGCGCTTGGGGTGGTGGAAACCAGGCTGGTCCCGGCCGGCAGCGGCAGCGCGATGTTGGCGCCCTGCGCGTCCGACGGTCCGGCGTTGGACAACGTCGCCACGTAGGTCAGGTTGGTGCCGGCGATCACCGGATCCGGGCTGTCCGTCAGCGTGATGGCGAGGTCGGCCGAGGTGTTGACCACCGTGGTCGCCGTCGCCGTGTTGTTGCCGGGGGTCGGATCGGTGGTGCTCGACGAGGCCGTCGCCGTGGCACTCAGATTTGCCAGTTGCGCCGGGGCGACCAGGGCAACCACGGTCACCGATCGCGTGCCGGCCGGAATGGTGGCACCGGCCCAGGTGCAGCTGACGGTGCCATTGGCGCCGCCCGCCGGAACCGTGCACACGGTACCCGCGCTCGGCGTGGCCGACACGAACGTGGTGCCGGCCGGCAGCGGCAGTGCAATCGTCGCATCCTGCGCGTCCGACGTGCCGCCATTGGTCAGCGTCGCCACATAGGTCAGGTTGGTGCCGGCGATCACCGGATCGGGAGTGTCGGTCAGGGTGATGGTGAGGTCGGCACTGGCATTGACGGTGGTGGTTGCTTCGCCGCTGTTGTTGCTTGCTGCCGGGTCGGTCGTGGCCGAAGTCACCGTGCCCGCCACCGTCAGCAGCGTACCGTTGGCGACGTTGGCGGCCACATTGACGACCACGGTGGCCGTCCGGTCGAGACCCGGAGCGGTTGCCCCCGCCCAGGTGCAGGACACGGGACTGGCCGCATTGCAGGTTGCTCCGGCACTACCCACCACCGATGCGAACGCGGTACCCGCGGCCAGCGGCAAGCTGAAGGAGACGCCCTGCGCGTCGCTCGGACCGGCATTGCTGACGGTGACGGCGTAGGTCAGCTGCGTGCCGGCAATCACCGGATCGGGTGTGTCGGTCACCGTGATCGCCAGGTTGGCCTCGGTCACCACTGAGGTCGACACCGTCGACAGATTGTCGGCTGGATCGGCATCCGGCGTATCCGATGCCGCCGTCGCGCTGGAATCGAGGAACACGCCAGCGGCGGTGTTGGCCGCTACGGTCACCACGACGGTGGCGGTGCGCACCGCGGCATTCGCGGTTGCGCCGGTCCAGGTGCACACGATCGGACTGACCGCAGTGCACACACCACCGGCGCTGGGCGTAGTCGAGACCAGCGTCGTCCCGGCCGGCAGCGGCACCGTGAAGCGGGCGTTCTGCGCGGCGTCGGGGCCGGTGTTGGTCATGGTGACGAGGTAACTGATGTTGTTGCCAGCGGTGACCGGATCCGGGGTGTCGGTCATCGCAATGCTGAGGTCCGCGCTGAGGAACAGCGGCGTCAGCGCAAAGTCGTCGACCGCAAGGCCGTCATCAGCGCCGCTCGCATTGAAGTCAGTCCAGCGGATCCAAACGTTGTTGCCCGCGGGTAGGTTCGCTGTCAGGCCGACGGTATTGCTGAGCGCCGTACGGTTGGCTGCGGCGTTGCCGTTCAACGCACCGGTGGGCGCAGTGTTGATCGGCGCAATGAAATCCAGAGCGTCGACATTGGTCCAGGTGCCGGTGGTCAGGCTGGTGGCGTCCAGGCTGTACTGGAAATCGAGGCGATCGACGCGGCCGGCCGTGCCCAGGCGCCATTGCTCGCCGATGTAAGCGATCAACGCACCGTTGACATCGCCGCCGGTGTTGTTGGTGAAGCAGGCACCGACGGTGGGCGTCAGGCTGCCGCTCAGCAGTCCACCGAAGGCGCGCTCTGCATCCGCGGTAGCGCCGTAGCTGTAGGTATTGCCGGCATTGTCAGACCCGGTGCTTGCGGCGTAGGTGGCGTTGGCATTGGAGCCCGTCTCGGCGAAGAACCATCCAGCAGGCGTGACGCCGCTGGTGCCGGCACTAGCCAAGGTATTGAAGTCCTGATTTACCGGGGCGCCGAGTGCTGCGAGCGGCACGCATTGCGCCTGAGCTGTATCAGACCAGAGCGCACTTGCGCCCAAGAGAGAGAGCGTCGCAACGGCGACTACCGAACGCATTCGAATCATGATTGACCCCAAAATTTGCAAAAGACTGCGCTGGCTTGAGCCAAGCTGCCGGACGATAGCGCGACTTGCCCTGGTTTCGCTGCCTTGTCGCGCGACTATTTTGTACTAGATCAGCGCTTTGACCGAATTTTTCGCGTTGCGGCGCGCAAATATCTGAAAATCAGCCGGACTTGCGGCGCCCCTTGGGCGATTTGGCTTCCTTGGCCGCGACTCTGCCGCCAGATGGCTTGGCGCCGCTGGTTCGGGGTTTGGCCGCCGCCACGCGTGGCTTGGCAGCGCGCTTTACGGCGACTGCTGGCCATTTCCCGGGTTGCGCCTTGCTGCCGGCTTTTGCCTTCGGCCGCGGTTTCGCTCTCGGCACTGCCGCAGCGACAACTTCGGCGCCTTCATCTGGTGCGGCCTCATGCACCCCCGGCACCAGACGCTTCAGATCATGCAAACTCGGCAAACTGGGCAATAGCCCGGTCACGCGCCCCACCCACGAACGCGCCGACTCCTGCACCTGATCGATTGCGGTGCGCGCGGCGCTGGTGGCCCATTCGACCAGCGTCGATTCGTCGATGTTGGTGACCTGGCGCATCAACTTCGGCCATTCCTCGAGGTCGGCGTCGCGGAACTTGGCGACTGCCTGCGCGCGCATGCCGATGGCATAGGTCAACGCGATGTTCTTGGTCGCCACCGTGGCGATCTTGGTGATCGGCAGCGCGCGCTTGAGCACGAACCCGCCGATCACGGCGCCGGCATAGCGCTTGAGCAGTTTGGCGACGATGCTGGACGCGTGCGTGGCGCCGACATTGGTGGCGGCGATGGCGAGGATCGCAAAGCGCTCGCCGGCGTCGCCGAGTTCGACGTCGTACAGCGCAAAGGTTTCCAGCACCAGTTCCGACTGCAGCAAGGTCACCGTGCCGATATCGACCGCCGAGCCGAGGAACACGCCTGCGACCCGGCCGGCACCCGGCACCAGCTCGACCACCGACGACAGCGCGCCGATGGCGCCGGTCTGCAGGCATTTGCTCTGCACCAGCAGCCGATGCAGTTCCTCGTTGCTGGCATCCGGCAGGCGCTTGCGCAGCGCCACCACGCGTGCCGCAGCGGCCTTGCGATCGGCCTTGCGCAGCGCTTTCCACAACTCCTGGGCGGCAGCGGGCAGCATCGGCGTCTCCACGGCGGGGAATGTGCGCATCCTAACGCTTTCCGACAGGGCCGACCTCAAAGCCATCTCACGCGGAGGCGCGGAGACGCGGAGAACAGCAGAGGGGATTGGGGTCGGCGGCCAGACCAGCAGGGAGCCCTTGAGCGAGTCGCCGAGGCACGATTCCGTTCATGGTTCGACAAGCTCACCACGAACGGAATCGGAGCATGACCCGACCGCCCTGAGCCGGTCGCAGGGCCTGCGCTTGTCGAGGGGTGAACGGGACTTGATCCGCCTTCCCCGGAAGCCGCCTTTGCCTCTCTCCGCGCCTCCGCGCCTCCGCGTGAGACGCCCTTGACGCGTATCGGTGTTTCACAGACGCAGCGATACGCCATGCGCTTCGCGCGTTATCGTTCCGGCATCGACCCACGCGCCGTCCCCGGGAGAACCCATGCGCCACGCCCTGACTCTTGCCATCGCCATCGCGCTGGCCACTCCCGCCGTGGCGAAGTCCACGCGCACCGACGCCGACACCCGCTGGCAGGCCTGGGAGCAGCACCAGCAACTGGATCAATCCAGCCTGTTCGCCGGTTTGCGGTGGCGCTCGATCGGCCCGACCGTGCAGGGCGGGCGGATCGTCGATGTCGAGGTGCATCCGAGCCAGCCGTACACCTTCTATGTCGCCTATGCGTCGGGCGGCGTGTGGAAGACCAGCAACAACGGCGTCACCTTCACGCCACTGTCGGATGCTCTGGCGAGCATGATCTCGGGCGACATCGCGATCGACCCGCAGGCGCCGGATACGCTGTGGGTCGGCACCGGCGAGCCGAATTCGTCGCGCTCGTCGTATTCGGGCCTCGGCATGTTCGTCAGTCGCGACGGCGGCAAGACCTTCGAGCACGCCGGATTGACCGATGCCGATCGCATTGCCCGCGTGCGCGTCGACCCGGCCGACAGCCAGCGCGTGTTCGTCGCGGTGCAGGGCCCGCTGTACACGCCCGGCGGCAAGCGCGGCATCTTCCGCACCGATGACGGTGGCCGGAACTGGAAACAGGTGCTGGCCGGGGACGGCGAGTGGACCGGCGCGATCGACCTGATTTTCGATCCGCGCGATTCGAAGATCGTCTACGCGGCGATGTGGGAGCGCTCGCGGCGGCCGTGGAACTTCGTCGAAGGCGGCCCGGGTTCGGGCCTTTACAAGAGCACCGACGGCGGCGACAACTGGACGCGCCTGTCGGGTTTCCCCAAGGGCGAGCACATCGGCCGCATCGGCCTGGCCATTTCGCCGGCGAATCCCGATCGCGTTTACGCCAGCATCGACAACCAGGAGCCGCTGCCGGAGAACCTGATCGATCTTGGCGATCGTCCGCTGTCGCCGGCGCGCCTCAAGCGCATGAGCAAGGACGAGTTCCTGCGTCAGGATCCCGACGAGATCGAGATGCTGGTGCGGCGATCGGATTTCGAGCCGTCGATGGACGGCAACAAGCTGATCGCGATGATCAAGTCCGGCGAACTGAGCATGGACCAGCTGCGCGCCGAGCTGACCGACGGCAACGCGGCGCTGTTCAACACTGACATCCGCGGCCTGGAAGTGTGGCGATCGGACGACGCCGGCGGCAGCTGGGCGCGCGCCAACGCCGAGCCGATCCGCGACTTCACCTACACCTACGGCTATTACTTCGGCGAGATCCGCGTCGCCCCGGACAATGCCGATCGCGTCTACGTGCTCGGCGTGCCGACCGCGGTCAGCGAGGACGGCGGCGTCACCTGGGACGGGCGTATCAACGATGCCCAGGTGCACGTCGACCATCACGCCTTCGAGTTCGACCCGAGCAATCCGCAGCGCCTGTTCAACGGCAACGACGGTGGTCTCGACGTCAGCTACGACGGCGGCGAGAGCTGGGTCAGGCTGGACGCGCAGCCGGTCGGCCAGAGCTACACGCTGGCGGTGGACATGGCCGAGCCCTACAACGTCTACACCGGCATGCAGGACAACGGCACCTGGAAGGGCTCCAGTCTGTCCGATCCGAGCGCACCGGGCGGCTTCTGGGGTGGCGGCGACGGCTGGAGCTTCCTCAACGGCGGCGACGGCATGCAGATCCAGGTCGATCCGCGCGACGCATCGGTGGTCTACACCGGTTACCAGTTCGGCTGGTACCGGCGCAGCGGCAAGGACGGCGGCGAAGTGCGCCCGCGCGCGGCGTTGGCCGATCCCTCGCTGCGCTTCAACTGGAACACGCCGATCCTGCTCAGCGAGCACAACCCCGACATCCTCTACATGGGCGCCAACAAGCTCTATCGCTCGATGGACCAGGGCCGCAGCTGGCGCGCGATCTCGGGCGACCTGACGCGCAACCCCAATCGCGGCGACGTGCCGTTCGCGACCATCACCACGGTGGCCGAATCGTCGAAGGATTTTGGTCTGATCGCCGCCGGCACCGACGATGGCATGCTGTGGATCACCGAGGACGGTGGCCAGCAATGGCGCGAGATCACCAAGGGCTTGCCGAAGGACCGCTGGGTCAGCCGGGTCGTGACCTCAGCGCACAACCGCGGACGTTTGTACGCCAGCTTTACCGGCTATCGCGATGACGACATGACCGCTTACGTGTATGTCAGCGAGGATCTCGGCAAGAGCTGGCGTTCGATTGCGGCCAATCTGCCGGCCGAGCCGGTCAATGTGATCAAGGAAGATCCGGTCAATGCCGACGTGGTGTATGTCGGCAGCAATCGCGGCGTCTACGTCTCGCTGGATCGAGGCGGCAGCTGGCAGTCACTCCCGGGCGGATTGCCGAATGTTCCGGTGCACGATCTGGTGGTGCATCCGCGCGATCGCGAACTGGTCGCCGGCACCCATGGTCGCAGTGTCTGGATCATCGATGCACTGCCGATCCAGGAACTGACCGCCGAAGTCCGCGCCAAGCCGGCGCATCTGTTCTTTGTGGCCGACGTCAACGCCGAACGCGGCTGGCGCAGCGCGCCCGACCGCTGGTTCGCGCATAACGAGCGACCGTCGAAGTCGGTCATCCATTACTGGGCTGCCAACGCCGGCAGCGGCAAGCTGACGATCAAGGACGCCGACGGCAACGCCGTGCGCGTGCTCGACGTCAGCGCCAGCAAGGGCATCAATCGAGTCGACTACGATCTGCTGGTCGATGCCGAACTGGGAGTCGCCGCCGAGGCCGCACGAGTGGCCAAGGCTACCGCCAAGGCCGACAAACCGGGCAGCGGGAGCAACGGCGAGCTTGGCAAGACGCCGCTGGCCGAATCCAGGCGCCTCGGCCACGTGCTCTACATCACGCCCGGCGATTACACGCTGGCGCTGGAGCTCGGCGGCGGAACGTCCGAAACCCAGTTCACCGTCAACGCGCCCAAAGCCTACGAGGCGCGGGTGAAGCCGAAGTACAAGTTGCGCGGGAAGTAGGTTTTGCGCTTGTGGGTCCGGACTTGTCCGGACGCTTTTGATCGTGTGGGTCCGGACTTGTCCGGACGCTTCTGGCTCGGATACCTAAAAGCGTCCAGACAAGTCTGGACCCACCAAGGCAACGGCAGCGTCCAGACAAGTCTGGACCCACCAAGGCAACGGCAGCGTCCAGACAAGTCTGGACCCACCAAGGCAACGGCAGCGTCCAGACAAGTCTGGACCCACCAAGGCAACGGCAGCGTCCAGACAAGTCTGGACCCACCAA
>JAIMJQ010000050.1 GCA_020693165.1 Xanthomonas sp.
CAGCCCGCCAGCAGCGACAGCAGCACGCCGAGCGCAGCGCCGGCCAGCGCCAGCCACCACGGCGGCGCGTAATCGATCTGGAACACGCGCCCGGCCAGCACCCAGCCGGTCGCCAGGGCGGCGATGCCGCCGAAGCCGCCGCCGAGGGCGCCGACGCTGCCGAGTTCCAGCCATTGGGTGCGCTGCAGCGTCTGCCGCGTAGCGCCGAGACTGCGCCATAGCGCGCTTTCGAAGCGCCGCGCGCCGGCGCTCACCGCCAGCGCGGCCACCAGCACGCATGCGGCGGCCGCCAGCGCGCACCAGAAAATTGCCGACAGGCTACGGATCACCGCGTCGACCACGGCGAGGATGCGCGACAACAGCGCATCGACATCGATCAGGGTGACATTCGGAAAGGCGCGCAGCAGCGGGCCAAGCTGACGCGCCTGATCCTGGTCGGTGCGGATGCTGGTGACCCAGGTGCTTTCCAGACCCTCCACCGTCGATGGTCGGTAGAGCAGGAAGAAGTTCACCCGGAACGAATCCCAGTCGACGCTGCGGACGTTGGCGACGCGCGCCGTGACCTGGCGATCGCCGACGCTGATGGTGATTTCGTCGCCGACGCCAAGATCGAAGATCTGCGCCCAGTTTTCAGCGATCGAGACTTCCGGGCCTGCGCTCCACCATTGGCCTGCGGTCAGGCGATTGGCGTCGGGCAGCGCTTCGCTCCACGACAGGTTCAGGTTGCCGTCGATGAAGCGCCCGGCGCGTGGGTCGGGGAAGCGCTCGGCGGTCGCCGGCGCGCCGTTGATGGCGACCAGGCGACCGACTGCGAACGGAAACAGCTGCGGATTCTCGATACCGAGCTTGCCGAGTTCGCTGCGCAACGGCTCGACCTGGTTGGGCTGGATATTCAGCAGAAAGCGATTGGGAGTATCGGCGCCCAGTCCCAGCCGCCATTGCCGTACCAGATCGCCCGCTACCACACCGAGCAGCAGGACCGCGGCCAGTGCCAGCGCCAACGACACCGACGACAGCAGCGTGGTGCCCGGACGCGAGGCGAACTGGCGCAGCGCCTGGCGCACGACGAAGCTGCGACCGGGAACATGCTTGCGCAGCAAGCGCAACAGCAGCCAGATGACGCCGGCCAGGGTCAGCGCCAGCACACTCATCCCGGCCAGCGCGATCAGGCCGAGCTGGCCTTCGCCGGTCATCAGCCACACGGCGACAGTGAGCACGCCGAGGGCCGCCGGGTAGGCCAGCCATTCGCGCAGACCCAGGCGATCCTCGCTTTGCCGCAGCAGCGTCGACGGGGCGGTGCCGGCGAGGCGCGACAATGCCGGTAGCGTGAAGCTCAGGTAGGCGAGTATGCCGACCAGTGCGCCGAGGACCGCCGCCTGCGGTCCCGGCGGCGGCAACGTCTCGACGAACAGCGTACCGACTCCAAGTGCGATCAATGCTTGCAGACCATAACCGAGCACAATGCCGGCGACGATTGCCGGCAATCCGAATACGCCCAGCGTGGCACCCAGCTGCAGCAGGATGCGCCGACGCGACAGCCCGAAGCAGCGCAGCTGCGCGACCACTTCGCGGCGCGCCTCGGTGTAGCGGCGTGCGGTCAGCGCGATCGCCAGCGCTGCCAGCCACAGCACTGCCAGCGCCGACAGGCCGAAGAAAGCCCGCGTCTGTCGCCCGACTTCGGCCAGTTGCTGCTCGGCATCGCGCGCCAGCGTCAGCCGCTGGCCCTTGAGCGTCGGCCGGATCGCGTCCGCCCAGGCCGCCACGTCGGTGGATTCGCCAGCCAGCAGCAGGCGATGGAAGGCGCGACTGGCCGGCCCGAGCAGACCCAGCTGGTCGACGTCGACATCGCGCACCAGCGCCCGCGGCGCCAAGGTCAGGAAGCTGCCCGCGCCCTCGGGATCCTCGGTCAGCACCGCCGCGATCCGCAGTCGCGCGTTGCCGATCTCGACATCGCTGCCGACCGTTGTCCCAAGCGCAGCCAGCGCCCGGGCGTCGAGGTAGAGGCTGCCGGGTGGCGGCGCTGGCGCCGGTGCGCCGACGCTGCTGCCGTCCGCTGCCGTTTTCAATCGACCGCGCAGCGGATAGTCGGCGGCCACCGCCTTGATCTCGACCAGCACGCTGGCGTCGCCGGCGAACAGCACGGTCGGGAACGCGATCACCGCGGTGCTGGTCAGTCCAGCGTCAGCGGCAGATCGCAGCAGCGTCGGCGGAATCGGCTGTCGCGACGACAGCACCGCATCGCCGCCGATCAGCTCGCCGCTGCGCGCCGCCAGCGTGCGCTCGATGCGATCGCTGAAGGCCAGCACACCGGTGGCGGCAGCGACCGCGACCAGCAGCGCCGCCAGCACCGGCTTGAGTTCGGGGCCGCGCCATTCGCGGCGCGCATGTCGCAGCAAAGTCAGCAGGGCGCTCATGCCACGCGACGCCCGGCTTCGAGGCGGATCTGGTGCTGGCAGCGGGCGGCCAGTCGCGCGTCGTGGGTGACCAGGATCAGGCTGGTGCCGTGATCGCGATTGATCTCGAACAGCAGGTCGGCCACGCGCTGGCCGGTAACCTGGTCGAGGTTGCCGGTGGGTTCATCGGCAAACAGCAGCTTCGGGCCGATGGCGAATGCACGCGCCAGCGCCACGCGCTGCTGTTCGCCGCCGGACAACTGGCGCGGCAGATGGTCGAGCCGATGACCAAGGCCGACGCGTTCGAGCGCGGCCCGGGCGCGCTCCATGGCGCCGCTGCGGCCGGCCAGCTCCAGCGGCGCCGCGACGTTCTCCAGCGCGGTGAAGCTCGGCAGCAGATGGAAGGCCTGGAACACGAAACCGACCCGGCCAAGCCGCAGCGCGGCGCGTCCGTCCTCGTCGAGGCCGCTCAGCGACTCGCCGAACAGATGGATGCTGCCGCTGCTGGGCTCGTCGAGGCCGGCGAGCAGCGACAGCAGGGTGGTCTTGCCGGACCCGGACTCGCCGATGATGGCGAGCGACTCGCCCACCGCCAGCTGAACGTCGATGGCCGCGAGCACGCTCAGTTCACCGGCTGCAGTCATCACGTGTTTGCTAATGTCGCGGGCTTCGACGACTGCATTGGCGGCAACATTCATGTGGCGAATCCTGTGGTTGGTTCTGATTGGATGGGGCGCGTCGCTGCCGGCCGCCGAGCCGCGCACCCTGCTGGTGCTCGGCGACAGCCTGAGTGCCGCGCACAACATCCCGACCGCTCAAGGTTGGGTGCAATTGCTGGATCGCAAGCTGGCCGAAAGTCACCCCGGCCAGTGGCGTGTCGTCAATGCCAGCATCAGCGGTGAGACCACTGCGGGTGGTCTGACGCGCCTGCCGGCCGCGCTGGCGCTGCACCAGCCAGCTCTGGTGATCCTCGCGCTCGGCGCCAATGATGGACTGCGTGGTCTGCAGATTGTGTCGATGCGGGAGAACCTGGCGCGGATGATCGAACTCGCGAAAGCCGCCGGTGCGCAGGTCGGCCTGATCGGCATCGAATTGCCGGGCAACTATGGTGAGGCCTACCGCAGCCGCTTTCGCGCGGTTTATCCGCAGTTGGCGCAGCAGTACCAGTTGCCGCTGCTGCCATTCCTGCTCGATGGCCTGGCGCACGACCTCGGCAACTTCCAGGAGGACCAGGTGCATCCGACGGCGGCGGCGCAGCCGCAGATTCTCGACAATGTATGGGAGTGGTTGCAGCCGCAACTGCAGTAGAGCGGGGCACGGGGCACGGGAAGTGCTGGCTGTGTACGCGCACCTGATGGGTCCAGACTGGTCTGGACGCTTTTCGCTCTGCTCTCGTGGGTCCAGACTTGTCTGGACGCTTTTCCGCTTCGGCTCTGTGGGTCCAGACTTGTCTGGACGCTTTTCGCACCGGCTCTCGTGGGTCCAGACTTGTCTGGACGCTTTTCGCTCTGCTCTCGTGGGTCCAGACTTGTCTGGACGCTCTTGGTTGCAGCGCCGAAAGCGTCCAGACAAGTCTGGACCCACCAAAGCCGCGCCCTGTGCCAGTCTCGCCCCGTGCCCCGTGCCCCGCGACAAGTCTATGATCCGCGCCTGCCCCCGGATGCCGCCCTCGCATGGAACACCGCGCCACCCTGATTCGCGTGCTGACCGAGTGCGTCGAGCGTGCCGAACATACGCCGCTCAGCCTCGGCGAGGCGCTCGACAACTTGAAGACCTCGGCGTTTGCGCTGTCGACCGTGCTGCTGTGCCTGCCGTTCCTGCAGCCGTTGACGCTCGGCCCCCTCTCCAGCGCCGGCGGACTGGTGCTGTGCTCGCTCGGCTGGCAGTTGCTGCGCGGTCGTGAAGTGGTCTGGCTGCCGCAGCGCATCTACCAGGTCAAGCCGTCGACCAAGCTCTGGGAGCGCCTGCTCGGCCTGTGCAAGTGGTTGATCAAAGTACTGACGAAGATCACCCGCGAGCGCCTGGTAGGCTGGGTCGACGGGCGCTTCGGCGAGCGCCTGTGCGGCGGCCTGATCGCCCTTGGCGGCGCGCTGCTGATCATTCCGGCGCCGATCCTGCCGTTCAACAACACGCTGCCGGCGCTGGCGATGCTGTTTGCGGCGATCGCCATCCTCGAGCGCGACGGCTTGATGGTGCTGGTCAGCGTGTTTTTCGTCATCGCCACCGTGGCCTACTTCGGGGCTTTTTTTTACGCCCTGTATTTTCTCGGTGCCGAGGCCACCGAGTGGTTCAGCACCTTGCTGCCGAACTGGTTTGGCTGAAGCGTGTCCCCAAGCAACGCGCCATTTCGTTTTCCGACACTTCCTGCGCCGCGAATGCCAAGTTGCGCGATGCACTGACGTACACTCATCTTTCACACGCAGTCGGAGACTTTGCCGGTGACTCTGCGGTTGCGCCCGTTTCAGGAGCCGTGGGTGATCGCCCATCGGGGCGCCAGTGGCCTGCTGCCGGAGCACACGCTGGCGGGCTACGCACTGGCGATCGAGCAGGGCGCGGATGTCATCGAGCCGGATCTGGTCGCCAGCGCGGACGGTGTCCTGTATGCGCGTCATGATCTGGGATTGGCACGCAGCACCGATATCGCCGCGCGGCCGGAATTCGCCAGCAGGCATCGTCGCGGTGTCGATGGCAGCGACGACTGGTGGATCGAGGATCTGAGTTCGGCCGAGGTCGATACCCTGCGCGCGATCCAGCCGTGGCCCGCGCGCCCGCATCATCGCGATGGCGTGTTCCGGATCCCGCGTTTTGTCGACGTGCTGGAACTGCTGGCGAGGGAGCGTGGTCGGCGCGAGCGCCCGCTGCTGGTCTATCCGGAACTCAAGCACCCGGCGCATTTCATCAAGCTCGGTATCGACATGGTCGAGTTGCTGCTGGGTGATCTGGCAACTGCGGGAATGACCGGTCCCGACGCGCCGGTACTGGTGCAGTGTTTCGATCGCAACTGCCTGGACCGGGTGCGGGCGCGCACCGGCTTGCGGGTGGTGCAGTTGTCCGTTGATCTGCCCGATCTCGACGGATCGCCGGTCGACGGCTATGGCATCTCCAGGCAAGCGCTGATGGCAGCGGGCAGCGCTGCCTGGGTGTCCGCCGCACATCAACGGGGACGCCTCGTCCATGCGTGGACTTTCCGCGACGATCAGCCGCAGGCCGGGATGTCGCCAGTCGACGAATGCGCAGGCGCGTTCGCGCTCGGCTGCGACGGCCTGTTCTGCGACTTTCCCGCCACCGGCCTTGCCGCGCGGGCGGTGGCGTCCTTTGCATGGCAGGGTAATGCGCCTGGTGGCGTCCAGATCGTGCGCGAGAGCTCGCCATGAACGACGGCGGCGCCGACGCGGGACGCATCGCCGCGCTCGAAGCGGAGATTGCGCAACTGCGTCGTGAGAACCAGGGTTGGCGCAGCGCCCATCTGGTCGGACCGGTCGCGCAACTCGATCTCGACGGCGACGGGCGCGTGCTGATGGCGACCGCGCGCGCAGCCGAACTGCTGCGCTTCGAGAGCGGCAGCGCACTGCGCGGAAAGGTGCTGTCCGAGGTCTTCGTGGGCGGTCAATGCGCGCATGTGATGGAGTGCATTCGCGAACTGGAAGCCGGCGGCGCGACCGAGCGTCGCTGCCTGATCCGCAGTCTGTCCGGGGACGATCGACCGCTGGCGTGGCTGCGGGCGACGCTGATGCGCGCTCCCGCGCCGCAGGCCGGCTACACGCTGCTGCTGACCGATGTCACCGACCTCGAACTCAATCGCCGCGAGCTGGCGGCCGATGTCGACCTGTTCGGTGCGCTGCTGCAGGTGGCGGGCGTCGAGTTCTTCGAGTTGCAGTTCGGCAAGCTGTTTCGCAGTTCACCGGGATTTCGCGATGTGGTCGGCTTGGCTGCGGGTGAGCCATTGCCGGACTCCATCCGTGAATGGCGCCAGCGCATCCATCCGGACGATCGGCCGCGCATGCTGGCGCGCTGGCGCGAGGCTGCTGGGGAGCATTTGCCGCCGGTGGAGTTCCGGATGCTCGGCGATGACGGCCGCGTCCACTGGGTGCGATCTGCGTCGATCCTGCGTCGCGACGACGGCGGTGAAGTCACCAGCATCTCCGGCGTGATCCGCGATGTGTCGGCCGAGTACGAAGCACGCTCCTCGCTGTTGCGCCTGCAGACGATGATCGACACCGCGCGCGCCTCAATCCTGCTGCTGGATGCCGAAGGCCGCGTGATGGTCGCCAACCGCGCCTTCTGCAATGCAGTAGGCGCTACCCATGAGCGCGTCATCGGCAGTCCGATGGACGACTATTGCTGGCCTGAGGACATTGAGCAGAAGCGCGAATCGGTGCGCAGCCTGCTGTCGACGGGTGCCACCAGCTTCGCCTGGCGCATGCGCCGCCTCGATGGCGGCGAACGCTGGTACCAGGTCGATGGCAGCACTTATGGCGAACAAGAGCTCGATCGCCGCCAGTTCGTGTTCGTCGGCACCGATATCGAGGCGTCGCGCCGCGAGCGCATGGCGATGATCGAGCGCGAGCGCTGGCTCGACCGTGTGCTGCGCGATGCCGGCATCGGTGCGGCGCGCTTCGACCGCAGTCGCAACGAGGGCGAGCTGGTGGGTGCCTACGCCGAACTGCTGCAGTTGCAACGTCCGCACGTGGTGACGCCCGATGAACTGGTGGCGATGGTGCCGGAGGAGCATCGCCCGCGCATCCATGCCGAGCTGGCGCGGTTCCTGGGCGGTGGCGCGCGGGCGACGATCGACATCCCGCTGACGATGGCCGACACCAGCCTGCGCTGGCTGCGCGCTTTCCTGCGCAACGAGGACGACTTTCCGGAAGGCTCGGGTGCACTCAGTTGCGTGGTTTTCGACATCACTCGGGATCTGCAGACTGCCGCCGAGCGCGAGGAACTGCAAAAGCAGGTGTTTCAGGCGCAGAAGACCGAGAGCCTGGGCGTGATGGCTGGCGGCATCGCCCACGACCTCAACAACATGCTGATGGCGGCGCTCGGTCAGCTGAATCTGGCGGTCGCGGCGGTACCCCGCGACAGCTCGCTCGGCCGCTATCTGGGGACAGTCGAGAGCGTGCTTGGGCGCATGGAGGGTCTGACCGAGCGCATGCTCGCCTACGCCGGCAAGTCGTCGGTCCAGCGCAAGCCCTTCGATCTCGCCCGTCTGCTGCGAGCGATGGAGCCGCTGTTGCGCGCATCCTGCGGCCATCATGCGCGCTTGCGGATGGAGACCTCCGCGGAGCCGATGCCGGTGCTCGGCGACGGAACGCAGATCGAGCAGGTGGTGTTGAACTTCGTGCAGAACGCGGTGGATGCCATCGGCGAGCGCGGCGGCAATGTGCGCCTGCGGTTGGTGTCCCTCGCTGCCAACGAGGTGCGCGCGGTGGCGTTGCAATGGCCGCTTCAGGCAGCCGAGCGCTACGCCGAGATGATCGTGCGCGACGATGGACCGGGCATCGCCGAGTCCGACGTGCGCCGCGTGTTCGAACCGTTCTACACGACCAAGTCGACCGGACGCGGTCTCGGCCTCTCGGTGGTGCAGGGTATCGTCAAATCACATGGGGGATCGATCAAGTTGTTGACCGAGACCGGCATCGGCACCGAGTTTCGTGTCTATTTGCCGCTGGTGCCGGACGACTCGCTTCCGCAAGCTGGCGTCGAACCGACGCCGGCGCTCCGGGCATGGGCGCCGCTGCCGGTGCTCGCCATCGACGACGACGAAGATGTGCTGGCCATCACGGTGGTCATGCTCGAGCAATGTGGACTTCAGGTGGCGGCCTTCCTGTCGGGCGACGAGGCGGTGTCGGAGTTGATGCAACGCCCGGATCGTTACGGCTGCGCGCTGGTCGATCTGACCATGCCGGTCAAGGATGGGGTCTTGGTGGCAAAGGAACTGCGCCAGATCGTGCCCGCGCTGCCGATCCTGTTCGTCAGTGGTTATTCCAAGGAGCAGGCCGCGGAACTGGTGGCCACCAACGAATCCACGCATTTCCTGCGCAAACCTTTCCGCGCGGACGCATTGAAGCGGGCGCTGGATGAGTTGCTCGGCGGAGCGTGACTGCCAGGAGGGCACGCGAGCACGAGAGCACGCGAGCACGAGAGCACGAGGACACGCAAGAGCTTGACTTCGCACTGAAGGTGTTTTGCGTGCTCTCGTGCCCTCATGCCCCTGGTACCCTTCGACACTCATCGCCGGACGTCTACACGTCCAGAAGTCTGGTTTGACGCATCGCAGCAGTTCGTGATCTAGTCGGGCGGTCCCGGCAGTCGGTGCCGGGCGGGCATGGCTGGTGAAGCATGTGCTCTGGCGGTGGCGACGAGGCTCGCGCGCTGCGGCGGCCTGATGGGCGGAGGAGCGGCATGGGACAGCGGGAAACCGGCACCGGGATGTACGATCCGGCGTTCGAAAAGGACAGTTGCGGCTTCGGGTTGATTGCCCAGCTGGATGATCGGCCGTCGCGTGCGATCGTCGATGCGGCGCTCGACGCCCTCAAGCGCATGACCCATCGCGGCGCCGTGGCGGCCGACGGCAAGAGCGGCGACGGCTGCGGGCTGTTGCTGCGCCGGCCGGAGAGCTTCCTGCGCAAACTGGCGGCAGAAGCCGGAATCGCGCTGCCGGAGAGCTTCGCTTCGGGCATCGTGTTCCTGCCGCACGACGAGACCGACGCAGCGCGAGCGCGAATCACGCTCGAGGCCGAGCTCGGCGCTGCCGGTTTGCTGCTTGCCGGCTGGCGCGAAGTGCCCATCGATGTCGAAGTTGCAGGAATCGAGGCGCGCAACACGATGCCGGCGATCGCCCAGCTGTATGTCGGCGTGCGCGAAGACATCGACCTGTCGGCGCTGGAACGACTGTTGTTCCAGGCGCGTCGGCGCGCCGAGATCACGCTCGCCGATCTATCCGATTTCTATGTGGTGTCGCTGTCCGCGCACGTCTTCGCCTACAAGGGCATGGTCATGCCCGAGCACCTGCCGGGTTTCTTCAAGGACCTGGCGCGGCCGGACCTCGCCACCAGCGTGGTCACTTTTCACCAGCGATTCTCGACCAACACGATGCCGCGCTGGCCGCTGGCGCAGCCGTTCCGCTTTCTGGCGCACAACGGCGAGATCAATTCGATCCAGGGCAACCGCAACTGGATGCGCGCGCGCGGGCCGCGATTCCGCTCGCCGCTGGTGGATTTCCGCGAATTGCAACCGCTGGTGTCGATGACCGGATCGGACTCGCAGACGCTCGACAACATGCTCGAATGCCTGCTGGTTGGCGGCATGGACCTGCTGCAGGCGATGCGCATCCTGATTCCGCCGGCGTGGCGCGATCGCGAAGACCTCGATGCCGACATCAAGGCTTTTTACGAGTATTACCAGTTGCATATGGAGCCTTGGGACGGCCCGGCCGGCATCGTCCTGCTCGACGGACGGTATGCCGCCTGTACGCTCGATCGCAATGGCTTGCGACCGGCGCGCTACCTGGTCACCCGCGACCGCCATGTGGTGATCGCGTCGGAGGCCGGGGTGTTCGATGTCGCCGCTGCCGACGTGGTCGAAAAGGGGCGCCTTGGCCCGGGCGAAATGGTCGCCGTCGACCTGCTGCGCGGCGAGTTCCTGAAGAGCCGCGACATCGATACGATCAATCGCGCCCGTGCGCCGTTTCGACGCTGGATGAAGTCCGGCGTGCGCTACCTCAGCAATTCGCTGATCGATCCCGGTCTGGCAATTGAACCGTGGGACGCGCCAACGTTGGCGGTGCACCAGAAGCTTTTCAACTTGTCGCGCGAAGAACGCGATACGGTGCTGAAGTCGCTTGCAGAGAACGAATCGGAAGCCACCGGGTCGATGGGCGACGATACCCCGGTTGCGGTGATGTCGGGCAAGGCACGCTCGCTGTACGACTATTTCCGGCAATCCTTCGCCCAGGTCACCAATCCGCCGATCGACAGCTTGCGCGAGCAACGCGTGATGTCGCTGATGACCCAACTCGGGCGCGAGTGCAATGTGTTCGAATCGGCGCCGCAGTACGCGCGCCAGATTGTGCTGAATTCGCCGATCCTGTCGCAGCGCAAGCTCAAGCAGATCCTGGCGATGGCCGACTTCGGCGCGCATGTCGAGATCGACCTCAACTATCCCACGGATCAGACCCTCGACACCGCCCTGACGCGCATCTGTCGGGAAGCCGAGGACGGCGTGCGTGATGGCACGTTGCTGGTACTTCTGACTGACCGTCACACCGCGCCCGACAAGATTCCGGCGCACGCACTGCTGGCCGTCGGTGCCGTGCACCAGCACCTGACCCGTGCCGGCCTGCGCGCCGCGTGCAACATCATCGTCGAGACCGCCACCGCGCGCGATCCGCATCACTTCGCCTGTCTGATCGGCTTTGGTGCCACCGCGATCCTGCCCTACCTGGCGTATCAGTCGCTGCTGGCGCTGGTGCGATCAGGCCAGATCAAGCGCCGTTTCGGCGAGCCGCTCGAGATCGGGCGCAGTTATCGGCGTGGTTTGCGCAAGGGCCTGCTGAAGATTCTGTCGAAAATGGGAATTTCCTGCGTCGACAGCTACCGTGGCGCGCAGTTGTTCGAAATCGTCGGCCTGGCTGGTGAAGTCGTGCGGCGTTGCTTCACCGGTACGCCGAGCCGTATCCAGGGCGCCGGATTCGCCGAGATCGAGGCCGAGCAACGCCAGCTGGCGGCGCAGGCCTGGAATGCGAACACGCTGGTGGAGCCCGGCGGTCTGCTCAAGTTCGTGCACGGCGGTGAGTACCACATGTACAACCCGGACGTGATTGCGCGGCTGCAGGCGGCGGTGCGCAGCGGCGATTACGAGCTCTATCGCGAGTATGCCGACGTGGTCAATGCCAGGCCGGCGTCGGCGTTGCGCGACCTGATGGAGCTGCACAGCGCGCGCGCTGCGATTCCCATCGAGCAGGTCGAGCCGATCGAGGTCATCCTCAAACGTTTCGATTCGGCCGGCATGTCGCTCGGCGCGCTGTCGCCGGAAGCCCACGAGGCGCTGGCGATTGCGATGAACCGGCTCGGCGCGCGTTCCAATTCCGGTGAAGGCGGCGAGGACCCGGCGCGTTACGGCACCGAGCGGATGAGCAAGATCAAGCAGGTGGCGTCCGGGCGCTTCGGGGTCACGCCTGAGTACCTGATCAATGCCGAAGTGCTGCAGATCAAGGTGGCGCAGGGCGCCAAGCCGGGCGAGGGCGGTCAGTTGCCCGGCCACAAGGTCGACGAGACGATCGCCAGGCTGCGCTTCGCGCGCCCCGGCATCGGCCTGATTTCGCCGCCGCCGCACCACGACATCTACTCGATCGAAGACCTGGCGCAGCTGATTTACGACCTCAAGGAAATCAATCCGACCGCGCTGGTTTCAGTCAAGTTGGTATCGCACGCGGGTGTCGGCACCATCGCCGCGGGTGTGGTCAAGGCCTACGCCGACCTGATCACCATTTCCGGCCATGACGGCGGTACCGGTGCCAGTCCGGTGTCGTCGATCAAGTATGCCGGTACCCCCTGGGAACTCGGGCTGTCGGAGGCGCACCAGACGCTCAAGCGCAACGGCCTGCGCCACAAGGTGCGCCTGCAGACCGATGGCGGCCTGAAGACCGGGCTGGATGTGCTCAAGGCAGCGGCGCTGGGCGCCGAGAGTTTCGGTTTTGGTACCGCGCCGATGGTGGCGCTGGGCTGCAAGTATTTGCGCATCTGCCATCTAAACAACTGCGCCACCGGCATCGCCACGCAGTTGCCGGCGCTGCGCAAGGCGCATTTCGTCGGCCTGCCGGAGATGGTCGAGTCCTATTTCCGCTTCGTTGCCATGGAAGTCCGTGAATTGCTCGCCGGCCTCGGTTTGCGCTCGCTGGAGGAGTTGATCGGCCAAACCGGGTTCCTCAAGTTGAATGCAGGGCACACCGCGAAGCAGCGGCGACTCGACCTGTCGCCGCTGCTGAGCCTGGACGGCATGGCGACCGATGCGCCCAATTGCTGCATCGACGAGCGCAACCCGCCGCACGACAAGGGAACCACGGCCGTGAGCATGCTGGCGGCGACGCGCGATGCCATTGTCGGTAAGCTGGGCGGCGAATTCCCGTTCGTGGTGACCAATCGCGACCGCAGCATCGGCGCGCGCCTGTCCGGGGAGATTGCGCGCCATCACGGCAACCTCGGCATGAGCGAGCACCCGCTCACGCTGAAGTTGAAGGGCTCTGCCGGTCAGAGCTTCGGTGCCTGGAATGCCGGTGGCCTGGTGCTCGATCTGGAAGGCGAAGCCAACGACTATGTCGGCAAGGGCATGGCTGGCGGCAAGATCGTCATTCGCCCGCCTTCCGACGCCGGCTTTCTGCCGCGCGAAACCGTGATCGTCGGCAATACCTGTCTGTACGGCGCCACCGGCGGCGAGCTGTTCGCGGCCGGGCGCGCCGGCGAGCGCTTCGGTGTGCGCAATTCGGGCGCGCTGGCGGTGATCGAGGGCACCGGCGATCATTGCTGCGAGTACATGACCGGTGGTTGCGTGCTGGTGCTGGGTCGCACCGGCCTCAATTTCGGTGCCGGATTCACCGGCGGCTTCGCCTATGTGCTCGACATCGAGCGCGAATTCGTCGATCGCTACAACCCGGAACTGATCGACATCGTGCGTATCTCCGTCGAGGGCATGGAAAACCACCATTCGCACCTGCGCGATCTGTTGCTGCGCCACCAGCGTGAGACCGGCAGCGCATGGGCGCGCGAACTGGTCGACGAATACCGCGACATCCTGCCGCGCTTCTGGCTGGTCAAGCCCAAGGCTGCGAGCCTGGAGAGTCTGAACGAGACGTTGAAGAGGGCGGCGTGAGGGCGAGGGCGCGAGGGCATGAGGGCACGAGGGCACGTGACCGCCGCGCGCCTGACACTGGCTCCAGGTGCCCATCCAAAGCGCCATGTCGCGTATCGCGATCACATCGCTCCAGCGTGCCCTCGTGCCCTCGTGCCCTCGTGCCCTCCCACAGCATCGAAGCCAACACATGACCGACCCCCTGAAATTCCTCAAAGTCCAGCGCGAGATGCCGCGCGAGTTGCCGGTGCCGGTGCGCGTGCTCGGCTACACCGAGATCTACGGGCAGTACCAATCCGAGCAGGCCGCCGACCAGTCCGGACGTTGCCTCGACTGCGGCAATCCGTACTGCGAGTGGAAGTGCCCGGTACACAACTACATCCCCAACTGGCTGAAGCTGGTTGAGGAAGGGCGCATCGTCGAGGCTGCCGAGCTGAGCCACGAGACCAATCCATTGCCGGAAATCTGTGGGCGCGTGTGCCCGCAGGACCGCCTTTGCGAGGGCGCGTGTACGCTCAACGATGGCTTTGGAGCGGTCACCATCGGTGCGATCGAGAAATACATCACCGACGAGGCGATCCGCCTTGGCTGGAAGCCCAACCTGTCGTCGGTGCGCCGAACCGGCAAGCGTGTCGCCATCATCGGTGCCGGGCCGGCCGGACTCTCTGCCGCTGACGGGCTGGTGCGACGCGGCATCGATGCGGTGGTGTTCGACCGCCAGCGCGAGATCGGCGGCTTGCTGACCTTCGGGATTCCGCCGTTCAAGCTCGAAAAGATCGTCGTCGAGCGCCGCCGTCAGTTGCTCGAAGGCATGGGCGTGCAATTCAGGCTCGGCGTCGAAATCGGTCGCGACGTCGAATTCGAACAGTTGCTGGCCGAGTACGATGCGGTGTTTCTCGGTATGGGCACTTACCGCGCGCTCGACGGTGGCTTGCCCGGGCTTGAACTCGGCGGAGTGCACCCGGCGTTGCGCTATCTGGTCGCCAACGTCAACCGCGTCATGGGCTGGCAGGATGCCGAGCCGGCGATCGACTTGTCAGGGCAGCGGGTGGTGGTTCTTGGCGGCGGCGACACCGGCATGGACTGCGTGCGCACGGCGATCCGCCAGGGCGCAACCGCGGTCAGCTGCGTCTACCGGCGCGACGAGGCGAACATGCCGGGTTCGCGCCGCGAAGTGAAGAACGCGAAGGACGAGGGCGTGCAGTTCCTGTTCAACCGCCAGCCGTTGGAGATCGTCGGCCAGGGCGGGCGTGTCGGCGGCGTGCGCGTGGTCGAAACCCGGCTCGGCGCGCCCGATGCCCGCGGCCGCCGGCGCCCCGAGAACGTCCCCGGCACTGAGGTCGTCATCGCCGCTGACGCCGTCGTCATCGCCTTCGGCTTTCAGCCCGACCCGCCGGAATGGCTGAACGCGCATGGGGTTGGCCTGCACGCCGATGGTCGCGTCGATGTGGGCGATCCGGACGCCAGCCCGCGACCATTCCAGACCTCGATTCCGCAGGTGTTTGCCGGCGGCGACATGGTCCGCGGCGCCGATCTGGTGGTCACGGCGGTTTACGAAGGGCGCGAGGCTGCCCGCAGCATCGCCGGATTCCTGGAAATTCCCTGATTCGAAGGTGGCCGGCGATGCTGATTTGCGCTCGCGCGTTCACGCCGCCAGTCGCGGTTCCTGATGCGCTGGGAGGACAACCGGCTCGGTCCTCACCGGTGGCAGTTGCAGCTCGTCGTGGCGGGCGATCCCCAGGCCCACGCGATAGGGCACCAGAGCCTGAATGCCATTGCGTTCGATGAACGCGTAAAGCTCGTCGTCCGTGGCGGGGATGAAGCAGCGCATGGGGTTTTCTCCTTGCAACTAGTCGACCACGAGCGCCACGGGCGATGGTGGCCGCGCAATGGCGATTTGCGGGCGTTCGCAGTCGGATTCGCTCGGTAGTGTTGATTCCGCGCATGCTTTCATCGGTTTACCGGGTTCGACGTGGAGTAGCGATGACCTCACTAAAGTGGTTGCTGGGTTTGGCTGTGATTGCCGGTCTTGGTGTGGAGCAGGCTGGGGCGATGACCGAGCATCAGCAGGAGATCGCCGCCTGGCGCGCCGGGCGGACCGATCGTCTGACTGACCCGGACGGGTGGTTGTCTCTGGTCGGACTGCACTGGTTGCCCGCCGGTACGGCGCAGACGCTCGGCAACGGCGACGGCAACGACGTTGACCTCGGGCGCGGACCGCAACGGCTCGGTACCTTGAGCTGGAAGGATGGGCGGGCGTACTTCGAGGCTGCCGAAGGCGCCAGCGTCAGCGTCGGCGGCGAGGCGGCGACCCTCGTCGAACTCAGCCCGATTGGCGATCAGCCCGCGGCTTTGGTGCGCTCCGGCAGTTTCAATTTCCAGCTGATTGAACGCGGCGACAGGTTCGCGTTGCGGGTCAGGGACAGCGAAGCCCCCACGCGCACCGGATTCACCGGCATCGCCTATTTCGACATCGACCCGAGCTGGCGCATCGATGCCCGCTTCGAAGCTTACGATGAGCCGCGCACTATCGAGGTCGCAACCGTGGTCGGCACGCTCGAGGAGTATCCGAATCCCGGCCGGATCGTGTTCGAGCGCGACGGCAGGACGCACTCGATCGAGGCGCTGGTGGAGGAGGGCGAGGAAAAATACTTCCTGATCATCGCCGATCGCAGCAGCGGCAAGGAAACCTACGGCATGGCACGCTACCTGTATGCAGGGCCGCCGGTCGATGGGCGCATCGTGGTCGACTTCAACAGGGCCTACAACCCGCCCTGTGCCTTCACCGCCTATGCAACCTGTCCGATGCCGCCGGAGGGTAATCGACTCGACCTGTACGTGGCGGCTGGCGAGAAGACCT
This sequence comes from Xanthomonas sp., assembly GCA_020693165.1. Classification (GTDB taxonomy): domain Bacteria; phylum Pseudomonadota; class Gammaproteobacteria; order Xanthomonadales; family SZUA-5; genus JADKFD01. The sequence goes on from JAIMJQ010000050.1 coordinate 16,099, forward strand.
ACGCTGGCCCGCACTGAGGGCAGGGGTCGGCGATTCCTGAAGTGGTGCTGACGCTATGCTCCAGGACCCCGGATGGAGGCAGGCGATGAAGCGCTTGAGCAGTGTCGGTGCGGCGGTGCTTGCCGGTTGCTGGACCTTGAGTCCAGTTGCCGCAGAAGTCGTCAATGCGCCAGCGGCGGGCGAGCGTCGCGCCTCGGTGCTGATGCTTGGCAAGGTCGCCGGCAGCGAAGTCTATTGGCAGCAGGGCGACGAGCACATCGCCCGCTTCAGCTACAACGACCGCGGTCGCGGACCGGCTGTCGAGGTGCGCTGGCGGCTCGATGCCCGGCAGATTCCGGTTCGGCTGAAGATCACCGGCACCGACTATCTGAAGGCCCCGGTAGACGAGTGGTACACCAACGAGCACGCCGTCGCCAACTGGAAGAGCGCCGCCGAACAGGGGTCGCTGGCCGGCGCCAGCGAACACTTCTACGTGCCGATCGAGGCGCCGCCGATGTTTGTCGGAGTCCTCGCCCGCGCTTTGCTCGCCGATGCCGATGGCGAGATTGCGCTGTTGCCCGGCGGCAGCGCGCGCATCGCCGAGGCGTTGAGCATCCCCGAGCCGGGGTCGAAGTCACGCCGCAAGCGCATGCTGGTAGCTTACGAGGTCAGTGGACTCGGATTTGCGCCGGAACTGGTCTGGTTCGATGCCGACGGCGGCTATCTCGGCGTCGTCGGCGAGTGGATGAGCGTGCTGCCCGAGGGCCGCGAGGAGTGGCGGGCGCCGATGCTCGCGGCGCAGGCGCAGCGCGAGTCGACGCGCGCCAAGGCGTGGGCCACGCAACTGACGCATCGGCCGCAGCAGGCGCAGTTGATCAGCGGCGCGCGCGTCTTTGATCCGCGTAGCGGGCGTGCCGAGCCGGCGAGCGTGCTGGTCGTCGGCAATCGCATAGCAGCGGTTGGCGACGAATCGCAAATGCAGTTGCCGGCGCAGTTGGAGCGAATAGACGCCGAAGGTCTGTTCCTGATGCCCGGGCTGTGGGACAACCACGTCCATCTCGGCGGCGTCGATGGTGTGCTGCATCTGGCAGCCGGCGTCACCAGCGTGCGCGACATGGCCAACGACCAGGAGTCCCTGCCGGCGCGCGTGGCGCGTTTTGCCGCCGATCAGGAACTTGGTCCGCGCGTGTTGATGGCGGGCTTGATGGACGGGCGCGGTCCTTACGCCGGCCCCAGCAAGGTGTTGGTCGACACGCCCGCGGAAGCCGAGCAATGGGTGGACTGGTACGCCGACCATGGCTACGCGCAGATCAAGGTGTATTCATCGCTCAAGCCGGAACTGGTGCCGTTGATTGCACAACTGGCGCATGCGCGTGGAATGCGCCTGTCCGGGCACGTGCCGGCGTTCATGAGTGCCGAGCAGTTCATCGCCGCTGGCGCAGACGAGTTGCAGCACCTGAACTTCGTGTTCCTCAATTTTCTCACCAAGGAAGCGCCGGACACGCGCGACATGACGCGTTTCAGCGCGGTCGGGCGGCATGCCGGCGACATTGATCCGATCGGGGAGCGCGAGCGCAGGTTCATCGAGACGATGGCGGCGCACAGCACCGTGCTCGATGGCACCGTCAACATCTTCGAGAGCTTGTTTGAGGCCAAGGTCGGCGAGATCGAGCCCGGCATGAAGGCGGTGGCGAAACGGCTGCCGCCGCAGGTGCAGCGGCACCTGTTGCTCGGCGGGCTGAAGCCGGCGGCCGGCGATGAGCAGCGCTACCGGCGCGCATTCGCGTCGATGCTGCGCTTCCTCGCCGCGCTGCATGCTGCCAGCGTGCCGATCATTCCGGGTACCGATGCCATGGCCGGGTTTGCGTTGCACCGCGAGCTGGAATTGTACGCGGCCGCCGGGATTCCCGCGGCCGAGGTGTTGCGCATGGCGACACTGGGTTCCGCCGAAGCCAATCGCCGTGCCGGCGAACTCGGTATCGTCGCAGCGGGCTGGCTTGCCGACCTGATCCTGATCGACGGCGACCCTATTGCCGACATCAGTGCCATCCGCAACGTGCGGCGGGTCATGAAGGACGGTCGCTGGTACGATCCCGACGCCCTCTACGAAGTGGTCGGAGTGTCGACGGCGCCATGACGCGAGAGGTGGCTTTGATCGTCGCGCATGATCGCGAACACGCTATTGGCCATGCCGGTCAGTTGCCCTGGCATCTGCCGGACGACCTCAAGCGCTTCAAATCGCTGACCCTCGGCCACACCGTGGTGATGGGGCGCAAGACCTACGCATCGATAGGTCGCCCGCTGCCGGGCCGGCACAACTGGGTGTTGTCGCGCGACCCGGCGTGGCAGGCACCGGGCGTGCGGCGCTTCGACAGTTGGTCCGCGGCAGTGCAAGTCCATGCCGACGGAATTCTCTGGGTGATCGGCGGCGGCGAGATCTACCAGGCCGCATTGGCCGACGTGACCCGGATCGAAGTCACGGAAGTCGACACGCGCGTCGTGGACGCCGACACCTGGTTCCCGCCGTTGCCCGCCGAGCTTTGGGAATTAACGGACCGCGTGCACCACGCCGCGGACGCGCGCCACGCGCATGCCTTCGATTTCGTCAGCCTGCGCCGGTGCCAGGTCGGCCAGCCTGGAGCATCGCACCGCGGTCGCTGAGGAATGCCGGAGCCCGTCCAGCGCACGTTTCGACAGGCTCAGGCCCTGTGACAGGCTCAGGCCCTTCGGTCGGCTGATGGCAGCCAGGAGAGGTCTCGATTCCGCTCATGGTGAGCCTGTCGAACGATTAACGGAATCGATGACCCGCAACCCGCGAAACGACGTACCGGGTCAGTCGCGATCGCCCATCTCGTCCGAGCTCTGCAAATCTGCATCGACGTTGCGCGGCTGCGCGCAATCGACCGCGATGAACTCGGGTTCGTCGTCGAGGCGCAGGGCAGTCAACTTGCCGCCCCAGACGCATCCGGTGTCGACGCCGAATACGCCCATGCCCTGGAATCGACCGAGTGCCGACCAGTGGCCGATTACCACCCGGAACTCGCGCGGCTTGTGACCCGGCACCTCGAACCACGGGTAGTACCCTGCCAACTGGGTGCCCGGCGCGCCCTTGGACTCGAACGACACCTGGCCGCGCGGATCGCAATAGCGCATGCGCGTGAAAGCATTGATCGCAGCGCGCGTGCGGTCGAGTCCCTTCAGCCGTCGGCTCCATCCACGCGGTCGATCACCGTACATCCGCAGCAGAATGTTCTTGTAGTCCTTGCCGCGCAATTCCTTTTCGATGCGGTCGGCTTCGATCCGTGCGCGCTCCATGGTCCATTGCGGCGACAAGCCCGCATGCACCATGACGAAGCGCAGCGCGGCGTCGACGTGCATGATCGGACGCTGGCGCAACCAGTCGATCAGCTCCGGTCCATCGGGGGCTTCGAGGATACGACGCAGGTCGATGTTCTTCTGCCGCCGGTCGGTCGCCTTGACGCTCTCCGCTACCAGGTGCAGGTCGTGGTTGCCGAGCACGGCGAGCGCCGCATCACCGAGGTCGCGGATGAACCGCAGGGTCTCCAGCGACTGGCCGCCGCGATTGACCAGGTCGCCGGTGAACCAGAGCCGATCGGTCGCCGGATCGAAGCTGAGGCGCTCGAGCAGCCGGCGCAGGGTGTCGTAGCACCCCTGGACGTCGCCTATCGCATAGGTGCTCAAATCCGCGTTGCTCCTGTTCTGGGTCCCGGCGAAGCTCGCCAGCCGTCGATTGGGGTCACTTCAGTGCAGAGTCCGCGGCACCGAAAGCGTGAAAGCTTCGATAGGCGCCTCGAACAGCGTGCCGTCATCCGCCAGCATCTGGTAGCTGCCGAGCATGCTGCCAACACCGGATTCAAGGACGGCGCCGCTGGTGTATTCGAAGCTAGCGCCGGCGGCGAGCCACGGCTGTTCGCCGATCACGCCCTCGCCGCGAACCTCCTTGACCTTGCCGTCGGCATCGATGATCCGCCAGTGGCGCGTCATCAGGCGCGCGCCAACGCGGCCCGTGTTGTGCAGGTTCACCGTATACGCGAACACGAAGTGCCTTTGTTCCGGGTCGGACTGCTCCGCCAGATAGCGTGTGCGGACAGCGACATCAATGCGGTAGCGTGGATTGCTCATGAGCGATAAATAGCGATAACACGGGAGCGGAAGCAACCGTCACTTGACATCCTTTTGCTCACAAGTAGCATAAGGGCAGCGCTGAAGTGGATTGGCGTTTTCTTTTGGCCACGTAATGCTCATCTAGAGCAAAAGGATCTTGATGATGGCGACTCCTGCGACTGCCGGCGCCCTGCGCGAATTCGACGCCGAGCTCGAAGCACAGTATGCCGGGTTGTACGAGCGCGTTCGTGATCGCATCTCGCCGCCCGAGTGGGCGCTGCACCTGCCTTACATCGATGCCATCAACAGGCTGAAACTGCTGAACCGTGCCGTGGTCCTGGCGCACAACTACCAGCGCCCGGAGATCTTCCATGGCGTCGCCGACATCACCGGCGACTCGCTGGCGCTGGCGCAGCGCGGAGCGGCTACTTCGGCCGAGGTGATCGTCATGTGCGGCGTGCATTTCATGGCCGAGACGGCGAAGATCATGAGCCCGTCCAAGACCGTCCTGATCCCGGACGCGGACGCCGGTTGTTCACTGGCCGCGTCGATCACCGCCGCGGACGTGCGCCTGCTGCGCCAGCGCTTCCCCGGAGTGCCGGTGGTGACCTACGTCAACACCTCGGCCGAGGTAAAGGCCGAGTCGGACATCTGTTGCACCTCCGCCAATGCGGTCCACGTCGTCGAATCTCTGGACGAGGACAGCGTGATTTTCCTGCCGGACAAGTATTTGGGGCGCTTCGTCGCCAGCCAGACGCGCAAGCGCCTGATACTCTGGGAGGGCGCCTGCGAAGTCCACGAGCGCTTCACCGGCGATCAGATTCGTGCGCTTCGTGCCCCGGGCGTTCAGGTATTGGCGCACCCCGAGTGCCCGCCGGATGTGCTCGACGAGGCCGACTTCGTCGGGTCGACGGCGGCGATGGGCGAACGAATCCGGCTCGGCGCAATGGATCGCGTGATGCTGATCACCGAGTGTTCGATGGCCGACAATCTGGCGATCGAGTTTCCGCGAGTGAAGTTCACGCAGCCGTGCAACCTGTGCCCACACATGCAGCGGATTACCTTGCCGAAAATCCACGAGGCGTTGCTCGCGCTCGCGCCTGCGGTCGAGGTACACCCGCAAGTCGCAACGCGCGCTCGCTCCGCGCTGCAACGCATGCTCGACGTTGGGCGCCGCGAATTCGCGTAAGGACGGGCAAAGTCGTGGTCCGCGACCGCGGGCGCGGAGTCTCCAGGAATGCGGGGCACTGCACAGATTCCGGTGCCACAATGCTTCACACTTGGTGTGTCACAGGGTCGACATCAGACCAAAAAGGGTGGCTCAGGGGTAGGAAATGTCTGAACAGTACGATCTGATCGTGGTCGGTAGTGGCGCGGCGGGGCTCAGCGCGGCGCTGGGGTCGCGCGGCCTGTTGCGAGTCGCCGTGGTCACCCGCGGTGTTCTCGGTCTCGATGGCGCAAGTTGCTGGGCCCAGGGTGGGATTGCGGCCGCGGTTGGCCCGGGCGACTCCGCCGGCCAGCACGCCGCCGACACGATCAACGCCGGCGCACGCCTGAACAACAAATCGGCGGTGCGCTGGCTGGCAGAGAGTGCCCCCGATGTCGTCCGCTGGTTGCTGTCGCTCGGCATGCAGTTCGATCTGCGCAACGGGCGGATCGCACTCGGCCGGGAAGCGGCTCACTCGTTCCCGCGTGTGCTGCATGCGGGCGGCGACGCGACCGGTGCGGAACTGGTGCGGGCGCTACGCGCGGCAGTGGCCCTGCAGCCATGGATCGAATGCCACGAATTCTCCGAGGCCTGCGAAATCCTCAAACGCGGATCGCAAGTGGTTGGCGTGGTGGTTCGCAATCGTCGCGGCGAACTGGTCCGACTGCTCGCGCCGAGCGTCGTGCTGGCAACCGGTGGCATTGGTCAGATGTATCGATACACCAGCAACCCGGTGGAGGCCGATGGCAGTGGTCTGGCGCTGGCGCATCAAGCGGGTGCGGATCTGTCGGATCTGGAATTCGTGCAGTTTCATCCGACCGCCCTGGCGCCGCCCGACGACAAAGCGGCGCCGCAGTTGGCGCTGGTGACGGAAGCGGTCCGTGGCGCCGGGGCGTTACTGGTGAACGACAAGGGCAGCCGCTTCATGCAGGCGGCCAGCGCACAGGGCGAACTGGCGCCACGAGACATCGTGTCGCGAGCGGTCTGGCAACAATTGGCGATCGGGAACCGCGTATTCCTCGATGCGCGATCGCTCGGCGACGACGTCCGTCGCGATTTCCCGACCCTGATGAACGCGTGCGCTCAGCGCGGCATCGACCCACGATTGCAGTTGATCCCGATCGTTCCGGTGGCCCACTACCATATGGGTGGAATCAAGGTCGACCTGCACAGCATGTCGCGCGTACCTGGGCTCTATGCGGTAGGCGAGGCCGCCTGCACCGGAGTGCATGGCGGCAACCGTCTCGCAAGCAACTCGCTGCTGGAGGCGATCACGTTCGGCAAGGCACTCGGCGAAAGGTTGGGTCAACGCGGCCCGGCGGCGCCGATTACCCGTGTCGATCCATCCGCAGGGCCAACGATGCGCGGTGAGTCTGCCAATGACCGGATGGTGCTCGACCGACTGCGCCAGATCATGTGGAACGACGTCGGTATTGTGCGCACTCACGACGGGCTGCAATCGGCGCACCAGCAGATTTCGCTGCTCGAGCGGCGATGCCTGCCGGGCGCGCCCGCGCTGCGCCAGTTGTTGGTCGCACGTCTGATCGTTGAAGCCTGCCTGCATCGACGCGAGAGCATCGGCGCTCATTACATGGGCATCGCAGAAGTCCAGTTTCGCGTTGGCGGACAAGCAGTCGCCTGAGCGTCCCTCGGGTCACCGACCTGGTGCCGGCTGATTCCGCAGCAACCACCACCGAGGGCACCCAGTGGCGCTGACGCTCGTTATCGGAAACCGGAATTACTCATCGTGGTCGCTGCGGGCGTGGCTGCTGCTGAGGCGCTACGGGATCGCATTTGACGAGATACGCTTGTCCCTCGACACGCCGAGCTTCCAGGAGCAAGTCGCCCGCTGGTCGCCAGCGGGACGCGTCCCGGTGTTGCTGGATGGCGAAGTCTCGATCTGGGATTCGATGGCGATCGCCGAATACGTCAATGAAGCCTTGCTCGGGGGGCGTGGTTGGCCCGCGGCGCCTGCCGAGCGCGCGCTTGCGCGCAGTTTCTCAGCCGAGATGCATGCAGGGTTTGCGGCGTTGCGTTCGGAAATGCCGATGAATGTGCGCCGCCAACGCGCTAGTGTGATGCTGTCGGACGCAGCGCTGCGGGACGTGGCGAGGGTGCAAGCGATCTGGGATCAATGCCTGACCCGTTACTCGGGGCCGTGGCTGTTCGCTGACTTCTCGATTGCCGACGCATTCTACGCACCCGTGGCGTTACGATTCGCTACCTCTAAAATTGAGCTAACCCCCTTGTCAGCTGGCTATCAGGACCGCATAGTTGCAGACCCTGCAGTGCGGGAGTGGTGTCGCGCAGCGGAGTCCGAAACCGAAGTGGTTGCGGCTGACGAGCGATGACATGCTTCTCTTGAATCGTAGGTCTGGCGTCACCATTGAGATAAGGGTTGGTCAGTTCTGGAAGGCTTGAAAAAAGTTCGAGCTGAGGTGTTGACAGCCATCGAAGATGAAGTATGATTGCTGGCTCACCCGACGA
>JAIMJQ010000051.1:0-10787 GCA_020693165.1 Xanthomonas sp.
GATTCCCGATTCCCGTGCCCTTCACCCCAGCCCCGCCAGCCAGTCGTCGTCCGAGCCCTCGCTGACGCCCTCGAACAGGAAGGTCGACAGATAGCGTTCGCCGGTGTCGGGCAGCATCGCCAGGATCGCGCTGCCGGGTGCAGCGGTCTTCGCCACTTCCAGTGCGGCGGCGAACGTGGCGCCGGCCGAGATGCCGACGAAAATGCCTTCCTTCTGCGCCAGCAGGCGCGCGGTGTCGCGGGCGGTGACGTCATCGATCGGGATGTTCTGGTCGAACACCGAGCGGTCGAGGACCGCCGGTATGAAGTCCGGCGTCCAGCCCTGGATCTTGTGCGGCGCCCACGGCTGGCCGGCGAGCAGTTGCGCGGTGGCCGGTTCGGTGGTAACGATCTTCACCTCCGGCCGCGCCAGCTTGAGCATCTGGCCGACGCCGGTCAGGGTGCCGCCGGTGCCCCAGCCGGCAACGAAGAAATCCAGCCGGCGGTTGGCGAAGTCGCGCAGGATCTCCGGCCCGGTGGTGTTGCGGTGATAAGCCGGATTGGCAGGATTCTCGAATTGGCGCGCGAGGAACCAGCCGTGCTTCTGCGCCAGTTCCTCGGCCCGCCGCACCATGCCGGACCCGCGCTCCGCGGCCGGCGTCAGGATCACTTTGGCGCCGAACGCCCGCATCAGCTTGCGGCGCTCGATCGAAAAGGTCTCGACCATCAACGCCACGAACGGGTACCCGCGTGCCGCACACACCATCGCCAGCGCGATGCCGGTGTTGCCGCTGGTGGCTTCGACCACGGTCTGCCCCGGCTTCAGTGCACCACGCGCTTCGGCATCCTGGATGATCGCCAGTGCCAGGCGGTCCTTGACCGACGATGCCGGATTGAAGGCCTCGACCTTGACGTACATCTCCACCCCCGGCGGTGCCAGGCGGTTGATGCGCACAATCGGCGTGTTGCCGATGGTCTCGAGGATGTTCGCATGGATCATGGTGGCCGCTCCCGATGTCGAAGTGCTGATGTTGACCCAGCGCCGGCCCCGGCGCCAAGTTCCGTTTGGCATCTTGATATGAGGCGGCGTGCCGGCCCGGTCGGGAGCTTGTTCGTGCATTGAAATGGGCACAGCGGGGCAGGGGGCAGGGGGGGGCGAGCCTGGCGGTGCGCTTATTCGCGCATCGAACTGGAGGGCACGAGGGCACGAAAAAGCAAGCGCGACGCGAGTCCATGGCTTCACGTGCCCTCGTGCCCTCGTGCTCTCGTGCCATCAACAAAAGCTATGTATATCAAACAGATAGGTCATGTTCGGTGAGAGTTCGGCGGTGCTGCCCCGGCAAGCGCCGTGGCTTAGCGGAATCTACTCGTTGCTACTACACTTGGCGGGTCAGGTCATGGTTCAGCGAGCGTAGATGAAGTCGGGTTCCGGCGAAGCAGGGTCGATGGCGGGAGTCAGCGCCGGCTTTGTGCGCGAACTGCTGCGTGCCACCGACCTTGAGACGCTCGGTCACCTGGTCTCGCGAGAGGCGCACCGCCACTTTGGCATCTCCCGACTGGCGCTGGTCTGGTGGTCGCGGCAGCCGCAGCCGTCGGCAGGGCAATCGCTGCTGGCCTCGCCAGCCACCTTTCTCGGCGAAACCGAGCGTATCTGGTTGGCGCACGAGGCGCGGGCGCGCCGGCGCCCGGGCCGGCCAGTCGCATCGACCGAACTGGTGTCGGGGATGATCGGTCGGGCAGAGTTGGTGTGGCCGGCGACGATAGCCTCCCCGGAAGGGCCGGAGTGGACCCGGTTCCTCGAGGACGTCGCCGGCGTCTGCGGCCGGATGCTGGAATTGGAGTCGCTGACGCAGTCGGTACTGCGCCTCGAGCGCGCCGAGCGCCTGCAGCGTTCGCTCTACGCGATTGCCGACATGGCCAGTTCCGACCTCGACATGCCGGAGATGCTGCGCAGCATCCATGGCGTGATCGGCGAATTGATGTACGCGGAGAATCTGTTCATCGTGCTGGCCGAGCCCGAGCGCAACGCCGTGCGCTTCCTCTACTTTGCCGATACCGAGGACGCCAATCAGCCGGATCCGGACGCGTTGATCCCGATCAGCGCGATTCCCAACAGCCTGACCCTGGCAATGCTGCGCAGCGGGCAGGCGCAATTGGGGCCCTCGGATACGCTGCGTCAGCGCCTCGGCGTCGACCGCGACGACAGCCTCGGACCCGACAGCGCCGACTGGCTCGGCGTGCCGATGGTCGGCAGTGGCGTCGTCCGCGGCGCAATCGTGGTCCAGAGCTACAGCGAAGCGCACCGTTTCACTCCCGAAGACCGCGCATTGCTGACCTACGTGGCGCAGCACATTCTGACCGCGCTTGAGCGCAAGCAGGCGCAGGAAGAACTGGAGCGTCGCGTCGATCAACGCACCAGCGAACTCGCCGCGGCGAATAGCGAATTGCGTCAGGAGGTGCGCGAGCGCCAGCGCAGCGAGCGCCTGCAAGCAGCGCTGTACCGGATTGCCGAGAAATCCAGTACCGCCGAGTCGCTGGAGGAGTTCTATGCGGCGGTGCATGCGATCGTCGACCAACTGCTGTACGCGCGCAATTTCTACATCGCACTGGTTTCGGACGATGGCAGTGAGCTCGAGTTTCCCTATTCGGTGGACGAGCGCGACCCGGTGCGCGAGCGCCGGCAACTCGCCAAGGGGCTCACCGAATATGTGCTGCGCACCGGACACGCGCTGCTCGCCAACCGCGAGGCGATCGGGTCGCTGGGGCAGTTGGGTGAGGTGGTGAGCTTCGGTTCGCGCTCCGTTTACTGGCTCGGCGTGCCACTGATCTGCGACGAGCGCACCGTTGGCGTGGTCGCGGTGCAGAGTTACTCGGAGGAAACGCCGTTCACCGAGCGCGACCAGGAGTTGCTGACCTTCGTTGGTTACCACATCGCCAATGGCCTGGAACGCAAGCGCGCCCAGGACTCGCTGCGCAGCGCCTACGCCGATCTCGAGCGGCGGGTCGCCGATCGCACCCACGAGTTGGCGGTCGCCAATCGCGAGTTGACCGACCAGATCGTCGAGCGCGAAAAGGTGGAGGACACGCTCAAGCACCAGGCGCTGCACGACACTCTGACCGGGCTGCCCAACCGTGCCTATCTGCTGGACCGGCTGGCTCGCGCCCTGGCGCGCTTCCGGCGTGGGGAGTCGCGCGGCTTCGCCGTGCTGTTCCTCGATCTCGACCGCTTCAAGGTGGTCAACGACAGCGTCGGTCACCTGGTCGGCGACGAGTTGTTGAAGCAGGCGGCGGCGCGGATCGGGCATGCGGTGCGCGAACCCGACACCGTGGCGCGATTGGGGGGCGACGAGTTTGCGATCCTGCTCGATGAACTGCAGGATACCGAGCGCGCGATCCACATCGCCCAGCGCTTGATTTCGGCGTTGTCCGAGCCAATGCGCATCGATGGCAAGGAGCTGTTTACCTCTGCCAGCATCGGTATCGCCTTTTCGCATCCGCGCTACACGCGTGCCGAGGAGTTGCTGCGCGACGCCGATGTCGCGATGTATCGCGCCAAGGCGCAAGGTCGCCAGCGCTTCGAGCTGTTCGACGAACGACTGCGAGCCGAGGCGCTGCGCGTGCTCGACCTCGAGGGTGACCTCCGGCGCGCACTCGCGCGCGGCGAGTTCGAGCCACATTTCCAGGCGATCGTGCGCCTCGACGACGCCGCGGTCGTGGGTTACGAGGCGCTGCTGCGCTGGCGCCATGGCGAGCGCGGCTTGCTGCTGCCGGGAGACTTCCTCAATGTGGCCGAGGACAATGGCTCGATCGAGCAGATCGACTGGCAGATCTTCGCGCTGGCATGCCGCGATGCGCAGCGGCTGCCCGAGCGCGATGCCTACATCAGCATCAACGTCTCGGCCCGGCAGATGCGCGCAGCCGATTTCGATGCCGCGGTGTTGCAGCTGATCGATGCCAATGGTCTCGACCGCCATCGCGTGCGTCTCGAAGTCACCGAGGGCGCACTGCTGGAGAACCCCGATCACGTGCGGCGGTTGCTGGAGCGGCTGCGCGATGCCGGGGTGATGGTCCAGCTCGACGATTTCGGCACCGGCTATTCATCGCTGTCTTATCTGCACCGTTTCCCGATCCACTCGCTGAAGATCGATCGCTCCTTCGTGCTCGACCTGCGGCCGGGTGAGGGCGGCGGCAGCACCGCGGTGGTACGTGCGATCCACGCGCTCGCCGACTCGCTGGGACTGGAAGTCATCGGCGAGGGCATCGAGACCCACGAGCAGTGCCAGGCACTCAAGGATCTCGGCTGCAAGATCGGCCAGGGATTCCTGTTCGCCCACCCGCTCCCGGTCGACGAGATCGGGCGCGCGGTGCGGGAGCAGGCGTGATCGGTGCAGCGCGGCAGGGGGCGCGGGGCACGCGGCACGGGAAGAGCTTCGCCGCCCGCGGCTCTCGTGGGTCCAGACTTGTCGGGATGCTCGTACTTCGGGTTGCGAGTAGCGGGCCGCGGCGGCGCCGCCCGCGGCTCTTGTGGGTCCAGACTTGTCTGGACGCTCGTACTTCGGGTTGCGAGTAGCGGGCCACGGCGGCGCCGCCCGCTGCTCTTGTGGGTCCAGACTTGTCTGGACGCTCGTGCCTCGGGTTGCGAGTAGCGGGCCACGGCGGCGCCGCCCGCTGCTCTTGTGGGTCCAGACTTGTCTGGACGCTCGTACTTCGGGTTGCGAGAAGCGTCCAGACAAGTCTGGACCCACCAAAGCCCGAATCATGCGAGCTTTTCCCGTGCCCCGTGCCCCGTGCCCCGTGCCCAGTGCCCCGCTCCCGTGCCGCTCGTCGGATTCCGTCACTTGCGGTCACATTTCGAGCCTCGTCGCGCTTGACGGCGAGCGCCCGTAAACTCAAACTTGCGGCTTGGAGTTACCACTAGATGTAGTGGTCGAGACACTCACTGGCACCAAGACCTAGTTGCTCGGCCGCAACACATAACAAGAACGCGCCTTACGCCTGGGGAGGCATAATTGATGAGCACCGTTCGTCTGGAAGCGGTTCGCAGTGATGTCGTGGAAATACCGTTGCAGCCTGCGTCCCAGGACATCTGGGACAAGAAATACCGACTGAAGAGCAAGCTCGGTGATCCGATCGATCGCACCATCGACGACACCTTCAAACGCGTCGCGCGGGCGCTTGCCGACGCCGAGGACAGCGCCGACAAGCGCGCGTATTGGTACGAGCGTTTCCTGTGGGCGCTGCGCCGCGGTGCGATACCGGCTGGCCGCATCACCTCCAACGCCGGCGCGCTGGAACACAAGCCGGCCACCAGCACGATCAACTGCACGGTTTCCGGCACCATCGGCGATTCGATGGACGACATCCTCGGCAAGGTCCATGAGGCCGGGCTGACGCTCAAGGCCGGCTGCGGCATCGGTTACGAGTTCTCGACGCTGCGCCCGCGCGGCGCCTATGTGTCGGGCGCCGGTGCCTACACCTCGGGCCCGCTCAGCTTCATGGATATCTACGACAGGATGTGTTTCACCGTGTCCAGCGCCGGCGGCCGTCGCGGCGCGCAGATGGGCACCTTCGACATCGCCCATCCGGACGTCAAGGAGTTCATCAAGGCCAAGCGGGAAGATGGCCGTCTGCGCCAGTTCAATCTGTCGCTGCTGATCACCGATGAGTTCATCCATGCGGTCGAGACCGATGGCGACTGGCCGCTGGTGTTCCCGGTGCACGTCAAGGAACAGCACGAAATCGATATCGCCGACCCGGCCCAGGTGATCTGGCGCGAGTGGCCGACGAAGGCCAACTACGTCAGTCGCGACGATGGTCTGGTCGCCTGCAAGATCTATGGCCGCATTCGCGCCAAGGGTTTGTGGGAAATGATCATGACCTCGACCTACGATTTTGCCGAGCCCGGCTTCATCCTGATCGATCGCGTCAACGAAATGAACAATAACTGGTGGTGCGAGAGCATCCGTGCCACCAATCCGTGCGGCGAGCAGCCGTTGCCGCCGTATGGCTCGTGCCTGCTCGGCTCGGTCAACCTGACCAAGTTCGTGCGCGAACCGTTCACCGCCCGCGCGCGTTTCGACTGGGACGAGTACAAGGAAGTGGTGCGCGTGTTCACGCGCATGCTCGACAACGTCGTCGAGGTCAACGGACTGCCGCTCGAAGGCCAGCGCAACGAGATCACGCGCAAGCGCCGCCACGGCATGGGCTTCCTTGGCCTGGGTTCGACACTGACCATGCTGAAGATGCGCTACGGCTCGCCGGAGTCGCTGGAGTTTACCGACGCCGTCTCCCGCGATCTGGCCGTTGCTGGCTGGGAGGAGGCATTGATCCTGGCAAAGGAAAAGGGTCCGGCGCCGATCATGACGGAGGAATTCGAGGTCAGCGGCGAGATGCTGCGCAAGCGCCCGGAAATGGTCGCCGACGGCTACCGGATCGGCGACAAGGTGCCGGGACGCCTGCTGCACGGCAAGTACTCGCGCTACATGCAGCGCCTCGCCACCGTGGCCCCGGAACTGGTTGCCGAACTCAGCGAGACCGGCGCGCGCTTCACCCACCACAGCTCGATCGCGCCGACCGGTACCATCTCGCTGTCGATCGGCAACAATGCCAGCAACGGCATCGAACCTTCGTTCGCGCACCACTATTCGCGCAACGTGATCCGCGAGGGCAAGAAGTCCAAGGAAAAGGTCGAGGTGTTCAGCTACGAATTGCTGGCTTTCCGGCAACTGGTCAACCCGAAGGCGATGCCGTACAGCGAGAAGCCGGAGGAGAAACTGCCGGACTATTTCGTGTCGGCTGACGACATCAGCCCGAAGGCACACGTTGACATCCAGGCGGCGTCGCAGAAGTGGGTGGACTCGTCGATCAGCAAGACCGCCAATGTGCCGACCGACTATCCCTACGCCGACTTCAAGGATATCTACCTGTACGCGCACAAGCAGGGATTGAAGGGCTGCACCACGTTCCGCTTCAATCCGGCTGCGTTCCAGGGCGTGCTGGTCAAGGAGCATGATCTCGAGAACACGCTTTACCGGTTCGAACTCGAAGATGGCAGCGTGGTCGAAGTGAAAGGCAATGAAGAAATCGAATACGATGGCGAAACCCACACTGCCGCCAACCTGTTCGATGCTCTTAAAGAGGGTTATTACGGCAAGTTCTGAGGTTCGCCCGGCGTTGCCGGGCCGCAGCGGGTCTGCTGCCGGGACCCGATCTCGCCTCCGGAAGTTCACGGGGGTGAATGCTTCGATGGACCGCGCCCCGCCGGGGCGCTGACTTGAGCGAGGGAGTGGTCATCATGAAAGGCAAGAAGGGTGTTGCAGGCAAGGTCGAAGAGCTGAAGGACAAGGCCGAGGCGATCGGCGAAAAGCTGATCGCCGAAGGCAAGGAAGTGGTTGCGGCCGCGGAGGCCAAGGTTGCCAGGAT
This sequence comes from Xanthomonas sp., assembly GCA_020693165.1. Taxonomy (GTDB): domain Bacteria; phylum Pseudomonadota; class Gammaproteobacteria; order Xanthomonadales; family SZUA-5; genus JADKFD01. The sequence continues at coordinate 7,401 of JAIMJQ010000051.1, forward strand.
GACAAAGGCGGCCGGCAAGCAGGTCGATGCCGCCAAGAAGGCGGTGCAGGCCAAGGCCACTGAAGTCAAGAAGGCGGTGGTCAAGGCCGAAGCGAAGGTCGAGAAGGCCGTCGCCGGCAAGGTCAAGGATGCCAAGAAGGCGGTGGCCAAAGCCGAGAAGGCAGTCACCGGCAAGGTCAATGAAGCTCGGACCGTGGTTGCCAAAGCCGCAGGCAAGGCCGGTGCAGCGTTGACCAAGGCAGCGGACAAGGCCAAGCCGGCGACCAGGAAGGCGGCCCCGGCCAAGAAGCCTGCCGCGAAGACCGCCGCCAAGCCTGCGGCCAAACCCGCAGCGAAGACCGCCGCCAAGCCTGCGGCCAAACCCGCAGCGAAGACCGCCGCCAAGCCCGCGGCCAAGCCGGCAGCGAAGGCAGTCGCGAAACCTGCAGCGAAGGCAGCGGCGAAGCCGGCCGCCAAGCCTGCGGCAAAGCCTGCGGCAAAGCCTGCGGCAAAGCCGGCTGCCAAGAAGTAACAGGCCGTCGCCCAAAGTCGATTCGGCCCATACAAGGCATCCCCGCTTGCGGGGATGCCCGGAGATCAGGAATGAAGTTCTGGATTGTATTGCTTGCCGCGTTCTTCGCACTTCCAGGTGACCTGGCGTGGGCTCAGACCCAGCCTGCCGGGACCGTGCTGGAACCGCGCAGCAAGACCGATTACGAAAAGCATCTTGCCGAGCTCAACGCCAGATACGGTGCCGACAAGTCGCAATCGGCGCTGAAGGATGCCGTGCTCAAGGCCAATGGTGCCCCCGACAAAACCATGCCAGGTGCCGCTGGCGGCAATCGGGTGGCATTGCCGGCAGACCTGATTCCCGGTCAGAAGCTGCGAATCGAGTTGCTGCCGCACGGTGAGCGCGAGTTCCTGTTCCAGGATGAGGTCTATGACTCGGAATCGCTGGCCGAGGCGCTCGCCGGGGTCAAGCGCGGCTATGTGATCGATCAGGTCGTCCTGCTGAACAGTTCGGATCGTCCGATCCAGATCGATCATCTGCTCGAACTGGCGCGGATCGGCCGCGATCTGGAACTGCTGACGGCCTACCAGCAGGGCGACGAACTGAAGCTGATCTCGGCGAAATGAGATAGCCGTGGCGCGGGGCGGCACGCCGACCCCGATCGCTGGAGCATGCGTATTTACCCTATGGCGATACCCTCGTGGGCATCGCCCGGAAACCCGACGATGACGATCAAGATCAGCAAGAAGATTACCGGTTATGCCGTGCAGACGCCCGAGGACAAGTCCAAGGCCGAGGCGGCTGAAGCGGCCCATTTGGCTGTCGTCCCGCCAGCACCGGTCGAGGAACTGCAAAGCGCGGAAGTGATCCACATGCACGAGCGCGTCGAGCGCCCGGAAATGCTCGACGGCAGCACCTACAAGATCAAGTCGCCGCTGTTCGAGCACGCGCTGTACGTGACCATCAACGACATCGTACTCAACGAGGGTACACCGCACGAGTCCCGGCGCCCGTTCGAAGTGTTCATCAACTCCAAGAACATGGACCACTTCCAGTGGGCGGTGGCGCTGACCCGGATCATGAGCGCGGTGTTCCGCAAGGGCGGCGACGTCACCTTCATCGTCGAGGAGCTGAAAGCGGTGTTCGATCCGCGCGGCGGCTACTTCAAGCCCGGCGGCGTCTATATGCCGTCGATCGTCGCCGAACTCGGGTTCGTCGTCGAGGATCATCTGAAGAAGATCGGCATGATGCTCGGCGATGAGCTCAGCATCGAGCAGCGCGAGGCGATCTCGAAGAAGCGCGCGCAGTACGATGCCCAGAACGGCGCCAGCGGAAAAAAAAACGCTGAAGTGAGCCGCGAGCCGGAGGCGAAGGCGGGGCTGGCGATCGTTCCGATCGAGCCGTCTGCGGCGTCATTTCCGCCGAGCGCCTCGATGTGCGGCAAGTGCAACACCAAGGCCATCGTGTTGATGGACGGTTGCCAGACCTGCCTCAATTGCGGCTATTCGAAGTGTGGGTGAAGAGCGGGCCCTGATAGGTCGGTGTGCGGCGCAGCCGTTCATCGGTCGGGGCGGCCCGTGACCCGGCGATCGTGTGTGCGGCGACAGCAGCTTCGCGACAGCCGCTGTCGATAGTCTCCGTGGGCGCTGGCAACGACTGGTCGCCGAGCTTGCGGTCGTGGCGTGCTTCGCGCAGATTGCCGCTGCTGTGCCCGCAGTTCTGCAGGAGAAGTCGATGAGGCGTCCATTGTGGTTTGTAGTGTCGCTGCTGCTGGCCATTCCTTGCCTCGCTGCCGCGGATGTCGAGCCCGGCGCGGCGACCCGCACCATTGTGTTGGTGCGTCACGGGCACTACGCCCCGGATCCGAATGTCGATCCCAAGCTCGGTCCGGGCCTGACTGAGCTCGGAATTGCCCAGGCGCGCCTCGTCGCTGCGCGCCTGGCGGCGCTGCCTGGAGGTTTTGATGTGCTGTGGGCCAGTCCGCTGACGCGCGCTCAGGAAACTGCCAAAGTGATCGTCGCCGACTTCGACGGTGCTGCCATCGTCAATCTGCCGGAACTCGAGGAATGCACGCCGCCAACCCGGCGCAAGGAGATCACGGTGACGATGAAGCCGGAGGAACTCGGCGCCTGCGCTCGTCAGCTCGATCGCCTGTTCGCCGAGCACTTCAAGCCGGCAGCGGGTACGCCGAAGCAGGAGCTGATGGTCTGCCACGGCAACGTGATCCGCTATCTGATCACCAAGGCGCTTGGCGTTGATACCGAGGCCTGGCTGGAGATGTCGGTGGGGCATGTGAGCATGACCACGATCCGCATCGAGGCGGATGGCAGCATGAAGCTGATCGCTGCCGGCGATATCGGCCATGTGCCGCCCAATCTGCGCACCGGTGCCACCGGCGATATCGAGCGGGCGCTGACCGTGGCCGATTGATTTCTGCCCAGGAATAACTCATCGGCCACGATGCCCAGAGGCCTGCGTGACTGTTGGTGGGTCGGGCATGCGACGTGGCCCAGCGGGCAACGTGACCTGCGTCCGCGACTGATCAGACCACGCGACGCAGGCGCGGCGCTTCGAGCGCCGGGAGTTCGTCGAACACCGGGCCTTCCACCATGACCTCGCGATGCAGCTCCTCGAGGGACGACGCGAAATGGGTCAGGCGCTCAGCCGCCCGCTCGGCGAGGAACTGGGGAACTTCCCCGCCGGCGAGCAGTTGGCTGAGCAGCACGCGATGACCTTCGTTGAAGCTGGGGTCTTCAAACAGATCGGTCAGCGCGCAGACGACGGCGGCCAGCGGCCCCGAATTCGGGGACCGCAGCGCAAATGCGAGTTCGTGGGGAGTCGATCGCATCACCGTCCTTTACCTCACGAATCCCGTGGGGAGGCGGGATTCGTGAACT
>JAIMJQ010000051.1:10850-23436 GCA_020693165.1 Xanthomonas sp.
CGGGGCACGCGGCCCGAAGCGTTTGTGGGTCCAGACTTGTCTGGACGCTTTTCGCTTCGGCCTGCCAAGGGCGTCCAGACAAGTCTGGACCCACGAAAGCCTGCTTCGTGCGAGCCCTTCCCCTGTCGCGTGTCCCGTGTCCCGTGCCGCGTGCCGCGCTGCTGCCGTAGACTGAGCACCATGACCCAGCGCAGCGAAGTCCTCATTCTCGGAGCCGGTGTAATCGGCCTGTCCAGTGCCTACTTTCTGGCCAAAGCCGGCCGCGAGGTGGTGGTGCTCGACCAGGGCGAGCCGGGCTGCGGCGCCTCGCACGGCAACTGCGGCACGATCACCCCCAGTCACGCGCCGCCGCTGGCCAAACCGGGCATGTTGCGTCAGGCAGTGACGTGGATGGTCCAAAGTGACGCGCCCTTCTATGTGCGCCCGCGCTTCGATCCGGTGCTGTGGCGCTGGCTGTGGCAATTCGCGAGGCGCTGCAACTGGGACGACTTCGAGCAGGCGCTCAACGCCAAGGCGCGCCTGCTGCTGGCTTCGCGTCGATTGCTCGGCGAACTGATCAAGAGCGAAGCGCTCGACTGCGAGTTCGCCGAGTGCGGTCATCTCACCGTGTTTCGCGACCCGGCGGCGCTGGCGGACTTCGAGTGGTGGCCGCGCGCTTTGCGTTCGGTCGGAATGGAGGTACATGCGCTGGATGGCGACGCTCTGCGTGCGCGCGAGCCGACGCTGCGCCCGGAAGTGATCGGTGGTTTCGATACGCCACTCGACGCCGAGTTCAAGCCTGATCGCTACATTGCCGAACTGGCGAGGGTTGTTCGTCAGCTCGGGGTGCGCATCGAATCCGGTTGCGCGGTCACCGGTTTTGCCCGTGGCAGCGATCGCATCGAGCGCGTCACTGGCAGCCGCGGCGACTACGACGCCGATCACATCGTGCTGGCGCTCGGTGCCTGGAGTCCGCTGCTCGCCAGGCAGTTGCATCTGCGCGTGCCGATCCAGCCTGGCAAAGGTTATTCGATCACCAGCACGCCGCCGACGCGAGCCCCGAAGGTGCCGATCGTGTGCCGCGAACGCAGCGTCGCGATCACGCCATGGCATGGCAGCTACCGCGTCGGCAGCACGATGGAGTTCTCAGGTTACGACGACAGCCTGAATCGGACGCGGCTTGAAGCGCTGGTGCGCGGCGCGGCCGAGTACGTGCTCGACCCGATCGGCGCCACGCGCCTCGAGGAATGGTGTGGCTGGCGGCCGATGACGGCCGACGATCTGCCGATCATCGGTCCGGCGCCGGGCATCAAGAACCTGATGCTGGCCACAGGCCACGGCATGCTGGGCATGAGCATGTCGGCCGCGACTGGCCTGCTGGTGGCCGATCTGGTGTGCGGGCGGGCGCCGCAGGTGGATCCGAAACCCTACGACCCGGCGCGGTTCTAGTGCTGGGCAGTCCTCGGCCAGTCAGGTACGCACGTAACTACTCGGTAAACCTATCGCGAAACCGTTCGTCCTGCGCGTTTCCCCCGTGCTTTTTGGGGGGAAACAGTCGAAGGACGCGGGCGTGCCGAGTTCGATGCACCCAGCGCACTTTGCGCCATCGGCGCTGCTTTGAGCTGTCGCGAAGCGCAAGCCGGGCGGCTGTGCGGCGGGCGTCCTTCGACGGTTTCCCGCTCGCAGGGCTCGCGGGAAACGCTCAGGACGAACGGTTCTTGCGCTGGATCGGGTCGGAGTCCGCGCATCCGCGCGGGACTGGCAATACGCAACGGGTTCACCGAATAGTTGCGTACGCACTTACCCAGCCCGACGTCAAAAACTGAAAGAACATGATTTGTCCGCAAAGGACGCAAAGGACGCAAAGGAAAGCGAAAGAAGTAGGCTTTTGCGCAGTTCGCACATCGTCGCGGCAGGGCAATGCTCTACTTGGCTCTCTTTGCGTCCTTTGCGGGCAAAAGAATCAGCTTGCAAGGTCGTTGGCAATTTGATGCTTCAAGTGGGCACACGGCCAGCCCAGACCAGTCTCCTTTCGGAAAACGCGCATGCACGACACCTGGTGGTCACCCTGGAATGCCGACGAACACTGCCGCTACTGGCCCGGCTCGATTCCGCTGCTGGTCAGCCTGCCGCATGACGGCAGCGAGATCCCGGCCGATATCGCGGCGGCCATGCATCCCGCCGCGCAACGCTCGCCCGACAGCGACTGGCAGGTATCGCGCCTGTACGACTTCGCGCGCGAACTCGGCGCGCATGTGCTACGCCCGCGCTGGTCGCGCTACGTGGTTGACCTCAACCGTCCACCCGACGGTGCCGCGCTGTACCCGGGACGCCGCGAAACCGGACTGTGCCCGACCGTGATGTTCTCCGGCGAGCCCATCTATCTGGACGACCGCGAGCCTGATGCCCGAGTCGTGGCTGGACGCGTCGATCGCTATTGGCGACCCTATCACCAGCAACTGGCAAGGGCGCTGGATTCGATCCGCGCCGAGCATGGACGCGTGCTGCTTTGGGAAGGGCACTCGATCCGCAGCCAGTGCCCGATGTTCTTCGACGGCCGTCTGCCGGATTACAACGTCGGCACCGCCGACGGCGCCAGTTGCGCGCCTGCCGTGCAGCAGTCAATCGCCGGACAACTGCGGGCACTGGCGACGTCGCATGTCGTCAATGGCCGCTTCAAGGGCGGTTACATCACGCGCCAGTACGGGCGACCAGGGCGCGGCGTCAGCGCCGTACAGATGGAAATGGCGCAGGCCTGCTACCTCGACGAGAGTGATCCCGAGCGCTTCGATCCTGCGCTGGCCGCGCCCGCGCAGGCGGTTTTGCGCGCCTTGCTCAGCGCCGCTGTCGCCGTGCTCTGACCGTCAAACGCAGAGGAAACGCGGAGCCAGCACTGATTGTGGTTGATTGGTGAACCACCGGTTCGATGTGCGGAGAAGCGCACCTTCACGGGCGGCCGGGACTCCCGCAATGGCGAAAGGCAAGCCCATCGTCCTTCCTCTGTGCTGTTCTCCGAGTTCTCTGCGTCCCTGTGTCTAGCCCGTATTTCTCACACCGGTCGTGGATGATGGCGAAGGGATTTGCGCCGACGGCAAGGCGCGAGGAGGAGGAATGGTGGCTCCCTTGCGACGACGAGCAACCTGGTTTGGTGCTTCGCAGTCCATCGAACGTATCCGCGGCGTCTTTGCGCGCCCGGCGGCGTTGCTCCTCCTTGCCATAGCGCTGCCAGGTCCCGTCGTCGCGCCTTGCCAGTCGCGCAAATCCACTCGCGGATCATGTCCGCCGATTGCGGAGCACCACACTAGCCATCGGCGCAAACACCGAGTCAGGGCCGCGAAGCGAAAAGATGCTCACGACAGACTGCAAACACGGCGATGCTGTCGAAAGCCGGCTGCGGCTTGACCAAGCGTGCATCTTTTCGCGCCGGTGTGAGAAATGCGGACGTGCGCTCTGCAAGCTACATCAATCCGAGTTGGCAGGAAGCTGACCCACGAAGCCAATGGCATGGCAGTGGTAACCGAGTCTTGCGTGCGCGACCGGTAGTGGAAATGCTGAACAGCATTTTCGAGGCCGACTTTCATGGGCTGAGCTATGGTTTTCGGCCAGGGCGCAGCGCGCACATGGCTTTGCAGGCGGTGCAGACGGCGCTTCAGAAAGGACGGCGTAGCCTGAGCCTGGCGCGCGAGTGGTGCCAAGCGCATCTGCACCGGCCGTTGCTTGAACCGTGGACGCAGCTGAGTGCCAAGCTTGAAGGGGACTACGAGTACTACGGCATACGCGGCAACCTGGACGCGCTGAAACGTTTCCGCGCCGCGGTACGAGGTATCTGGATCGGCACGCTGCTGAAGCGCAGCCGGAAATCCCGCCTCAAAGCCGTGGTGGCGCTGGTCGACACGCACTTCGCCCTTCCCACTCCCCGCATCGCCCACCCGGATGATTGGCTCCCGGTCTCGCCGGGTTACCTGCCTGGAAGAGCCGGATGCGGGAAATCCGCCTGTCCGGATCTGAGAGGGCGAAAGCCCGCAAGGGCTTGGCTACTCGACTAGCCGCCCCCGGGCACGCGCCGAGTCGGGTCACATAACGGGGGCCGGCTCGCGCCGCCGCGTCCACGGATGCACGATCACCGCGAGCAGCACGATGGCGACACCGAAGTAGAACTGCGGCGACAGCTCGCGTTGTTCGCCGAGCAGCGGAATCGCCAGCAGGATGGCGTAGACCGGCTCCAGGTTGATCGCCAGTTGCGCGCTGTAGGCGCTGAGGTGGCGCAATGCGACCAGCGACAGCGCGAACGGCAGCAATGTACAGGCCAGCGCCAGCAGCAACAACAGCCCCGCATCCTGAATCGACGGCCAGGGCAGTGGATCGCCCAGAGCCGGCACCGCGAGCCCGACCAGGACCAGGAACAACGCACCGGCACCCAGTTCCAGCGCTGTCACCGTCAGCGGGTCGGCATGCTCGATGTAGCGCTTGTTCAACGAGCCGAAAATCGCCACCAGAAATGCCGACAATGCGCCGACAGCCACACCCATGCGCATGCCCTCGGGTACGCCGCCGACCACCAGCGCGACACCGGGCACCACGGCGATGCCAAGCATCAGTTCGCGCGGTTCGAAGCGCTTGCGGGTCAGCAGTGGTTCGACCAGCGCCAGGAACACCGGTGCCAGCGCGATGCAGGTGGCCGCCACCGAGGCGTTGGCGAGCTTGATCGCGGCGTAGAACGTCAGCCAGTGCAGGGCGACGATGACACCGATGCCGGCATAGATGGCGAGCGTACGTCGTGGCAGGCGCGCCAACCCACGCCAGACGCGTGGCACCAGCGCCAGCACCACGGTGACCAGCAGCATGCGCCAGACCACCAGCGCCAGCGCCGGCAGCGAAATCAGCTTGCCGAGGATGGCGGTGAATCCCCACAACAAGACGCAGAAGTGAATCTGCCAATGGGCACGGGTGGTTGCGGACAAGGGCTAAGGCGTCACTGTTCTCGACTTCGCGTCAGTTCCAACGCGGATTTCCACAGTGCCCACAACAACAGACTGGGCACGATCAGGGTCTGCAGCAGGAATACCACGATAAGTTCGACCACATGTTCGGTAACGCGCGCCGCCGCCTCTTTGAGCGCTTCGAGGCGTTTGCCCACGTCCATCGCCTCGCTGGCTTCACTCCACCAGCGTTGCACGCGCTCGCCGAGGGAGCCCGGAGGCGGTTGCTCGGGCGCCGCCAGTTGGTCGACTTCGGTGGCGCTCAGCGTCAGCGCCGCCTGGCTGCGTTCGTAGCGCTCGGTCAGGAACCAGCGGAAGGCGCTGTCGCTGCCGACCGAGGCGATCGGCACGGCATACCGGACCAGCACCAGCAGGACCAGGATCCGCCCCAGCAAGCTCGGCGCCGGCTGCTGGCGCAGCCATGGCCACAGCAACCACAGCAGCACGACCAGCGTCAGCAACAACGACACCATCCAGTAACCGCCGATCGCGATCAGCGCGTTCTGCACGCCGAATGACACGCTGGCGGTCAGCATCAGCGTCGAGAACTGTTCGATCAGGTCATTGACCGGATCGAGCACCTGGCCCGGCGCGAAAGTCACACCGACGCCTCCGGGTTCCACCGCCACCTCGGTGCCCTGCGCGACCGAAATCACGCCGTTCAATGCGCGTGCCGCTGCGAAGGTCGCCAGCGCCCGCTTCAGACCGGCCTGAGCCTGATTTTCGGCCAGCCGGTCCAGCGGTCCAGTCCAGGCGAGCGCGACCAGTGCCAACGCCAGCAGGGGATACAGCCATGTGCGCGTGCGTTTCATCACGCCATCATAGGGCGATCGCGGGGGCAAGCGGCCGACCCCGGCAGCAGGCATTCAGGCCATCGATAGCGGGTCTTGCGGGTTCAGCGCAGGACCACTTCGACGCAACCGGCGCGGCCGTCAGTGCCGGCCGCAAACAACAACGCCCCGACAGGCGGGGCGTTGTGGAAGGTGCAAGCACCTGTCTCGAATTGGTCGGGGTGAGAGGATTCGAACCTCCGACTTCTACGTCCCGAACGTAGCGCTCTACCAGGCTGAGCTACACCCCGAATGGACTTCCCGCCTTGGCGGGAGCCGCGCACTATAGCCAAGCAGAGGGAGTGTTGGCAAGCGCATGGAGCTGGTGTCGGTTGTTGGTGTCGGGGTTGGAAAAGGCGGGTCCTTGGCATGGCTCTGAGCTCGTCAACTTCAGAAACCCAAAGCAGCACCCGTTTACGTCGTTCCCGCAACGATGCTGCGGCCTCCCGCTTCAACCGATACCGACACCAACAACCAACCCCCGCTTTTCAGCTCGTCGACTCATCCCGATAGCGACGCAGCCACACCGCGCCGGCAATGAACACCACGCCGATGCCGACGCCGATCCACAGGTCGGCACTGCCCAGCCGCGCCATGACGTCGCCGAAATTGGCGGCGAAGCGGGTGCCGGCAAATCCGGCCTGCATCGAGCCTTCGCCCATTTCGGCGCTGAAGGTGATCGGCGCGGAGCCGGCGGCGAGGCGGCGCAGGATGAACTCCCAGATCACCTTGCTGATCGCGAACTGGGTGGTGATGCCGACGAAGGACTCCATGATCGCGAAGATCACCGGCGGCAGCACCGCCCACAGGAAGGGTTTGCCGCGGGCGAAGCTGCCGGCGAGCATCAGCCAGCCGAACAGCGGCAGCAGAAACAGCGCCTGCACGCCCTGCACGGCGATCAGTTGGCCCCACACCGGGAATGGATTGGTGTGTGCCCAGATCAGATTCCACGCACTGGCGCCCTTGAGCATGACCATGAGTCCGCCGACCAGCAGCAGTACGATCTGCGAGATCGCCATCGCCGCGATCATGAACAGCGGTGCCACCAGTACGCCGAACACCAGCTTGCTGAGCACGGTTTCCAGATCGGAAACCGGCATCGACTTCCAGAACAGCACACTGCGGTCGCGGCGGTCATCGTAGAGGCAGCCGATGAAGAAGAAAAACAGCACGATGAACATCACCGACTGCCACATCAGCGCCGTGCCCCACAGAAACGCGTCGACGCCGAGGCGCAGTTTCTCGGCCGGTACCTGGCTTTCGGCCAATTTCAGAGCGCCCTCCGCCATGGCGTCGGCGCCGTCGATTTTCAACTGCCAGAAGAAGGCACTGCCGGCGCCGAGCAGCAGGAACACCAGCAGCACGCCGCCGACGATCAATGGCGTGTAGATGAACCCCCCGCGGTGTTCCCAGATCTCACGCTGGATCAGGGTCGCAAAAGTCCTCGCAGCACCAGTCACGACGCACCTCCGCCCATCACTGCCACGAACAGATCGGCGACGCCGACCTGGTGCACTTCACCGAGTTCGGCCGCGCGCTCGCGCGGCAGGCCGTCGAACAGGAAAGCGCTCTTGCCGAGCATCTTGCGTTCGGCAATCGGCTGCAGCGCACGCGCCGCGTCTGACTTGTCGGCGCCAACCAGCACCTGGGTGTAGCGCTCGGCGACGTCATCCATGGTTGCCGACAGCGCGATGCGGCCGTCCTTGATGAACAACAGGTCGGTCAGGATGTGCTCGATCTCCTCGACCTGGTGGGTAGTCACCAGGATCGTGCGCGACTCATCGAAATAGTCGTTCAACAACTGCTCGTAGAAGCGCCTGCGATAAAGGATGTCGAGCCCGAGCGTCGGTTCGTCGAGGATCAGCAGGCGCGCATCGATCGCCATCACCAGCGCCAGATGCAACTGCGCGATCATGCCCTTGCTGAGTTCGCGCACGCGGCTTTGCATCTTGATCTGGGTCGCCGCCAGAAAGCGTTCGCACTTGCCGCGGTCGAAGCGCGAGTGCACGCCCTCGACGTAGCTGATCGCCTCGCGCACGCGGATCCAGCGCGGCAGGATGGCGACATCGGCGATGAAGCAGACGTCCTGCATCAGCTTGTGCCGCTGCGAAAACGGATCGAGTCCGAGTACCGACAGCTTGCCGTCGTAAGACGTCAGCCCGAGCATCGCTTTCAATGCAGTGGTCTTGCCGGCGCCGTTGGGGCCGATCAGGCCGACGATGCGGCCCGCTTCGACGCGGAAATCGCAATGGTCCAGCGCCATCTTGTCTTTGTAGCGTTTACTCAAGCCAGTGGATTCGATTACCGCGTTCATGCATCCCCCAAGTTCAGCAAAGTCGGCAAATCCAGTCCCAGCCGCGCCAGGCGTGCCCGCAGCAGCGGCCACTCCTCGCGCAGGAAGCGCTCGCGTTCGAGTTGCAGCAGGCGCTCGCGCGCACCTACGCCGACGAACAAGCCGAGCCCGCGGCGCTTTTCCAGCAGGTTCTCGTCGACCAGGTCCTGGTAGGCCTTGGAGACCGTCAACGGATTGACCTGGTAGTCGACGGCGACCTGACGTACCGACGGTACCGCTTCGCCTTCCCTGAGTTCGCCGTCGAGGATCATTGCCACCACGCGGTCGCGCAGTTGGCGGTAGATCGGCACGCTGTCGTTCCACGCGTGGACCATGTCGATCACTCCGCGCTGGCGTCGCCGCCGAACGAGAAGAACGGCATCTCGATGTCGCGGGCCGCACTGCCGGCGGCGGCGGCGGCGTTCGCCACGGCGCGGTCGGTCGCCGATACCGCAGACCGCAACTGTGCGCGCTCAGGATCGACGTCGTGGCGCTTGGCTCCGAGCAGCAGCGCATAGGCAAGGGAGCGCGCAGAGTCGGCGACGTGGGTGGTGTCCGAAGCGGTGCTCGAAGCGATGCTCGAAGCGGTGCTCGAAGCGATGCTCGAAGCGGTGCTGTCGATGCCACTGACGGGCGCTTGCCGGCGCGGTTCGGCGACGATGGCGACGCAAAGCGCGATCATCGCTGCCATGACGACATCCGACCAGGTTCGATTACGCATGGTGTTCTCCTACTTCGCCAGCAGGATGCGCTGGTGTTGTAGTCAACTATAACACCGAGTGACCAAAGTGCAACGAGGCCGGAAGTCATGTTCGCGCGAACCTGCGGGCGATTGAACGCCGAGACGCAGCGAGCGGGGGAGACGCAGACGAAGCCCATCATCGCCAATGTCGGATCGTTTGCGGAGGTTGCGCTGAAGAAGCGCGCGCGACGCCGACGCGTTCACGACCCGCTGATCTCTCTCCATGCTTTTCTCCGCGTTCTCCGCGTTCTCCGCGTTGAACGGGATTTACTGTCGCGCGCGCAGGGGTCAGTCAACCTTGTAGTCGTCGTGGCACGCCTTGCAGGTGCCGCCGGTCAGCGCAAACTGGGCCTTGATCGCGGCTTCGTCGCCGCCCTTGGCGACCGTCGCCAGCGCCGCGGTTTCGCGCTCAAGATTCTTCATCTTCGCGCTGAAATCGGCAAAATCAGCCCAGATTTCCGGCTTTGCGTCGGTCGGCGCGCCGGCGCCGGAGCCTTCTGCGAAGCCTTCCAGCAACTGCGGTGCCACGGCTGCGACAAGCTCGGCGCGGCGCGCGAACTCGGCCGCATCGAAGGGAATGCGGCCGCGCACCATCGCGTTCAGCGGCATCCAGTTCCACAGCAGCACGGTGTATTGCGCCTTGCGGTACTTGATGACGTCCTCGGGCTTGGCCTGCGCGAAAGCGCCGGTGGACGCCGCAAGCAACAGCAGGGACAGGGGCAGGGCAGCAGCGCGCATCGGCATCTCCTAGGTTGGAAAGGCGCGCAGTTTAAGGCTTTGCCGGGTGAGTTGGGCATGCAGTCGCATCGGACGGGCTGGCCGATGCCTTCCAGATGCTATCGCGGTTCAGGCACGGGCAACGGTCACCTGTCGTGCCGCATCAGCCTGCGGCGAGCTTGAAATTCAGGGTCTTGCGCACGCGCGTCGCCACCGCGACACCGTTTTCGCGGCGCGGCTCGAAGCGCCAGCGTTGTGCTGCCCGCACCGCCTCGCGATCGAATACCTTGGCCGGCTCGCTGCGCACCACGCTGACCGCGCCGACTTCGCCGTCGCTGTCGATCGCGATTTCGAGTTCCACCCAGCCCTCGAGGCGCCGTTGCCGGGCCATGGCCGGATAGCTCGGGACCGCATCAACGATCTGCCGGGGTTCGACGATGTCGGCAACGGCTGGTGGTTCCGCGGCAGTTGTCGTTGCGGGTTCGGGATCGACGACAGCCGTCGGCGCTGGCAAGGTCTGGCTCTGCGCAATGGTCGTCGTGGCTGCAGGCTCGGCTGTGGCTGGCGGCTTTGGTTCGGGGTCTGCTAGCACGGATGGTGTGGGTGTTGCGGCCGCAACCGTCGCGGTTGTCACGGCCGGCGGCACCACGGCGCCGGGTGTCGTCGCCGCCGCGTCAGCCTTGCTGCTGGCGGCGTCAGCGGCTGCTGCCACGCGCTCTACTTCCGCGCGCGCCGCGGCGAGGCGATTCCTGATCGGGTTCAGCCGCAATTCGCTGACGCCCATTTGCCTGAACAAGTCGAAGCGTCGTTGCGCCTCGTCGAGTTCGCCGCCTGCGATTGCGCTCTCGACCGCGTCGGAAGCCGGCGGGATCAGCTCAAGCAAGGCCTGACGCGCACCGACATGGTTCGCCTCCAGTTCGAGTACAGCGAGATAGCTCTCGATGGCGTTATTGCCTGCCGGCGCCAGCAGGCGACGCTCGTTCAGCGCAGTGCGCGCGCCCAGCATCAGCTGTTCGATCTGGTCGGATACCGTCGCTGCCGGCTTCACCGCTTCCGGACTGACGCCGGGTTTTGCGCTGGTCTCGGGCGACGCCTGTTCCTGCGAGCATCCGCCCAGTCCGACGGCGATCATCGCCGCCACCGCAAGGGCGGACAGAAAAGCGTCCAGCCGGAAGGGAAGGAAACGCGCTGGGGCTGGAATGGGGTTCACGGTGGATGCCGGCGGCAGAGACATCCTCCAGCTTGCCGGAAAGCGATGTCGCCGGTGTTGCAGTTGCGTAACGAACCCGCACGCGACGACTTGCGAGCCGAAGTTCAGCTGACCCGCGCCACCGCGTAATCGGCCAGTTCGTAGAGCGCGTCGCGATAGACCGATGCCGGCAACACCTGCAGTTCCTGGCAGGCATCCCGGGCGTGCTCGCGCGCACGCAGGATGCTCTCGTCGAGCGCGTCGGTCTGGCGGATGGCGCTGATGACCAGTGGCAGTGCTTCGCGATCGCCGTCGCGGATGGCGGCGCGAATGAATTCGACCTGTTCGGCGCTGGCGCGGCGCTGGGCGATGATCAGCGGCAGCGTCGGCTTGCCCTCGGCCAGATCGTCGCCGAGATGCTTGCCGATCTTGCCGGCGTCGCCGACGTAGTCGAGCACATCGTCGGCGATCTGGAAGGCGATGCCGAGCGCCATGCCGTAGCGGTGCAAGGCGTCCTGCGCGGCTGCGTCGAGGCCGGCGGCGTAGCCACCGAGGCGACAGGCAGCCGCGAACAGGATCGCGGTCTTGCGCCGGATCACGTCGAAGTAGCGAGCCTCCGACAGATCCGGGTCGCCCATGTGCAGCAACTGCAGCACCTCGCCCTCGGCGATGGCGTTGGTGGTGTCGGCCAGCACCCGCATCACCAGCATCCGGTCGAGGCCGACCATCATCTGGAACGCGCGCGAGTACAGGAAGTCGCCGACCAGTACGCTGGCGGCATTGCCCCACAGCGCATTGGCCGTCTGTCGGCCGCGGCGCAGGCCGGACTCGTCGACGACATCGTCGTGCAGCAGGGTGGCGGTATGGATGAACTCGACGATGGCGGCCAGCGCGGCGCCGTTGCCGCCATCGGCATGGTTCCCCGATCGGGCCGTCAGGACTACCAGCAACGGTCGCAGTCGTTTGCCGCCGGAGCCGACGATGTGCTCGCCGATCTGGTTGATCAGCACCACGTCCGAGCGCAACTCGCTGCGGATCAGCGCGTCCACGCGCGCCATGTCGGGTGCCGCCAGCCGCTGGATCGCCGCGAAGCGATTGGCGGCATCTGCGACCGGATCGGAAACATCGGTAGGGGCGAGGGCACTCATCGTACCGAGTATAGCCATGACTTTTCGAGCCCCGCGCGTCCCGCAGCGGTCGGACAACACTCGTGTAGGAGATTTCTGACAGCGAGTCGCGGACTTGACTGATGCCAGGGGCGCCCGGCCGGTAGTATTGTGGCGATCAACGCAAGCAACCGCAGGGAAGCAGTCATGGCACGAGGCGTCAACAAGGTCATCCTGGTCGGCAATCTGGGCGCGGACCCGGATGTCCGCTACACCGCCGGTGGCGGAGCCATCACCACCATCAAGGTCGCCACCAGCGAAAGCTGGAAGGACAAGCAGACCGGCGAGCAGCAGGAACGCACCGAGTGGCACCGGGTCAAGTTCTTTGGTCGTCTCGCCGAGATCGCCGGCGAATACCTGAAGAAAGGCCGTCAGGTATACATCGAGGGCAGCATCCGCACTGACAAGTACACCGACAAGGAAGGCATCGAGCGCTACGCCACCGACATCATCGCCAACGAAATGCAGTTGCTCGGCAGCAATCCGGGCGGCAGCGAAGGCGGCATGGGTGGCGGCGGCGGTGGCAGCCGCGGCGGTGGCGAACGACCGCAGCGCAGTGCGCCGCCCACCAGCGGCGGCCAGAATCGCCCCGAGCCGCGTCGCGAAGCGCCGCCGCCGGATGATTTCGAGGACGACATTCCGTTCTAGCCCG
>JAIMJQ010000052.1:0-147 GCA_020693165.1 Xanthomonas sp.
CATGTGGAAGCCGGATTTGTCGGCGGCAAACCAGGTGCGCTCGATCTTCATGCCGCCGAATGCGCGCACGTTGATGTGGCCGTCGGGCTTGCGGCTCCAGGGGCAGCCCCAATGCTCCAGCTGCACCATTTCCTCGGTGCAATGGGC
>JAIMJQ010000052.1:245-23180 GCA_020693165.1 Xanthomonas sp.
CGGCCGCGCCGCCTTCGGCAGCCACCGTGTGGCTGCGCATCGGATAGACCTTGGAGATCAGCGCAATCTTCAGCTTCGGATCTTTCTGCGCGACCGCGATCGCGGCACGCAAGCCGGCGCCTCCGGCACCGATGATGGCGACATCCGCCTTGTAGGTTTCCACGGTGCTCCCCGGTGGTCGACGAATCTACGTCTTGATTATGACCCTACGCTAGTCGATGAGCGCAGTGTATGTGTTGAGAGAGATCAACCGGCAGGAATTCGCTGGGGATCATCGCGCGCCAGCGCGCACTCGCGAGTCCGTCGAATGTCGACTCGGGAGCTGTGGGAGTTCCACCCGTACCGCATCGGTGCGCCAATTCGCGCAGCAAACCTGTGGGAGCGACCTTGTGTCGCGAGCTTTTCGTGTGTCAGTTCGCGACGCAAGGTCGCTCCCATCGGAAAAACAACGGGTCACGGCATGTTCGGTGAGTGCGGGCTTTGCCCGAGCGCTTTGCGTGTGCCGCAACAAGAGCATCGCGGGCGGAGCCCTGTCAGGTTGTCCACCGATCCGCTGCGCGAAGTTGCCCACCGAAGGGCGCGTCAAGGGCTCCCGCAGCACTTACTCAAAGCCGTTGGCAAACAACGGATCGAGCTGCGGCGCCGAGCGCACGCAATCGTAGGTTTCGCCGATGCGCGGTCCGGTGTCGAGCACCGCGAAATCGCTGATCAGCACATCCTGCGCGCCGGCAGTCTGATCGAACACGCGCGAGTTGATGCCGAGACTGGCCCAAGTGTTGCTCGTGTAGCGGTCGCTTTCGGCGGTCAATGCGATGTTGCCGCCGTCGGCCAACACAATGCCGTAGCGTTGCATGGTGCGCAGGATCACCTGGGTGGCGGCGTTGTAACCGGCCATCGGGAAGTCGCTGCGCAGCCGCAATCGCGCGCCGTAGGGTACGCTCGCCGAGGGCCCCGAGGGTCCGCCGGCGTGCGATGCAGGGCGGACGTAGAGGCGCCCGAGCACGCCTCCAAGCGATCCATCGCTGGCCATCCGGTTGTTCGGCAGGATGAAGCGAATGGCGTGGCCAAGATCGCCGTCCGCGACCTGCGCCGCCGCCGCGACTTCGTCGGCGTTGAACAGCAGCGGCGCAATCGGAAAGCCGGCAGCATCGGCGCTGGTGCAATGCTCGCCGCGGCCTTGCGGCGGATACAGCGCGTCCATGCGCCAGCGCGCCAGGCATTGGCTCTCCACGCCCAACGCCGTCGCATTGGCTCGGTAGACCTCGTAAATCTCGTTGCCGGTCACCACCAGCAGATGACAGTCGTTGTTGAACACATCGCAGCTGTAGCCCGATTGGCCCTCGATGGCGCCGCCGGCCGGCAACGGGATCGGCGTGCCCAACGCGTCGCAATCGGGCAGGTAGTAGTCGTCATCGGGATTCGTGCCTGGAATCTCGATCAGCGGTTGGGTGGGCGCGGCATCGTCGGCGTAGAGCACGTACATGCTGAAATCGATCTGCATGCGGCCATTGCCGAAACCGCCGAGGCCGCCGAGCGTGGCGATCATCCCGGCAGGGCCGGCGGAGTCTGGGTGCAGCGCTGCCTGATCGATGCGCTGGTACCACGGCGAGGCCGGATGCAGCCGCGGCAAGGTGGCCGCATGCAGCGACGCCGCAGATGCCAGGTTCAGCAGCAGGAGCAGGCTGACGTGAGCTTTCATGGCGACATCCCTGATGACGAGAGTGGATGATGCGGGTGATTGGGCGCTGTGCCTTGTTAACGCATTCACGCTGCTGTGCGGGCCGCTACGAAAGACTCATCGCCGCGATGCGGTCTGTCGCACCAAGCCCGCGCTGTCAGGAATAAGCACCGATGAAATCCTGGTTCCGATCCCCCATCCTTTCCCTGCTTGCGATGATGACCATGAGCACAGCCAGCCTTGCCGCCGATTCCAGCGTGTCTGCAACCCGCGAATCCATTGTCCTTGGTGGTGGCTGCTTCTGGTGCCTGGAAGCGGTCTACGAAAAAGTCCGTGGCGTCGATGCTGCAGTGTCGGGTTACGCCGGCGGCCAGCTGGAAAACCCCAGCTACAAGCAAGTGGTCACCGGGCGCACCGGGCATGCTGAAGTCGTCCTGGTGACCTTCGACCCGGAGGTGGTGTCGTTGGACACCCTGCTCGATGTCTACTTCACCATCCACGACCCGACCACGCTGAATCGCCAGGGCAATGATGTCGGCCCGCAGTATCGTTCGATCGCCTTTTATTCAAACGACGCGCAGAAGAAGGCCATCGACGCCGCCATCGCGCGCACCGCCGCCAGCGGCGAGTGGCGCGGCGATCTGGTGACCGAGGTAGTGCCGCTGACGCGCTTCTATCCGGCCGAGGACTATCATCAGGAATACTTCGAACTGAACGGCGAGCAGCCCTACTGCAGCCTGGTCATCGCACCGAAGATCGCCAAGTTCAAGAAGCGCTTTGCGGCGCTGCTGAAGTAGTTTGGCGCCAACACCTCTGCTGGTCGCGGCTGTGCCCGTCGATCAGGCGCGCAGCAGTTCGTTCAGACTGGTCTTGCTGCGAGTCTTCTCGTCCACGCGCTTGACGATGATCGCCGCATACAGGCTGTGACTGCCATCGGTTGCCGGCAGTGAGCCGGCGACGACGACCGAACCGGCGGGCACGCGGCCGTAACTGACTTCACGCGTGGCTCGATCAAAGATCCGGGTGCTTTGGCCGAGGAATACGCCCATGCCGATCACGCTGCCGCGCTCGACGATGACGCCTTCCACCACTTCCGAGCGCGCGCCGATGAAGCAGTCGTCCTCGATGATCGTCGGCGCTGCCTGCAGCGGCTCCAGCACGCCGCCGATGCCGGCCCCGCCGGACAAGTGCACGTTGCGACCGATCTGCGCACATGAACCTACCGTGGCCCAGGTGTCGACCATGGTGCCGTCGCCGACATGCGCCCCGATGTTGATGAAGCTTGGCATTACAACGACATTGCGGCCGAGGTAGGCGCCGCGTCTGACCACGGCGCCGGGCACGATGCGCGCACCCACTGAGGCAAACGCGGCCGCATCCGTTCCGGCAAAGCGCAGTGGCACCTTGTCGTAAAAGTTCGCCGGCTCGCCGCCCATCAGCGTTGTCGGGTGGATGCGGAAATACAGCAACACGGCTTTCTTGACCCAGGGGTTGACCTGCCAGCCGCCAGCCACCGGTTCGGCGACGCGCAAGGTGCCGGCTTCGAGCCCGGACATCACCGATTCGATGGCAGAGGCGACGTCAGTCGGTACCTGGCCGGGACCGATGTCGTTGCGGTTTTCGAAGGCTTGTTCGATCAGGGATTGCATGCGGTCTCGGGCGGGGTCCAGGTTCAGGACGGAGGTTAAACGTGAAACGGCAAACGTCGATCAGAGCGCGCTTTGAATGGAGGTTTCACGTTTGCCGTTTGACTGGCTTCATCCGGCATCACTGAGTCGCGCCATCAACGCCTCGCGCAGGCGCGCTGCTGCCGCCTCGTCGAGCCGGCGCCCATCCTGGGTGGTGACGGTGAAAAAGTCTTCGGCGCGCTCGCCGAAGGTGGCGATGCGGGCGGAGTGGACGCGCACATCGGCGTCGCGGAACGCATGCGCCACCGATGCCAGCAGGCCGGGGCGATCCGGGCACACCAGCGACAGTTGCGTACCGCTGTCGCCGGGGCGCGTCTCGAAGCCGATCTGCGGCGGAAACTTGAACAGTCGCTGTTCGCGCGTGGCGCGCCGGCGCGCCAGCCGCGGCTTCAGCGGGTGCTCCGCCAGCGCCATTGCCAGCGCCATCTGGATTTCCAGATTGCGGGTCATCGAATCCTGTTCTTCGCGGCGATGGTCGAGCACCTGGAAGGTATCCAGCGTGTGGCCGGATTTGCAGGTCATGATGCGCGCCGCGATCACCGACAGGTCCATCCGATCGAGCATCGAGGTGATGGTCGCGAAGATGCCGGACTGGTCGGGCATGCGCACGAAGATCTCGCGTGTCCCGCCGCTGCCGACCGCGCGCACCGCCACCAGCGGCTGCTCCGGTCTGCCGGCGGCGACGATGGCCTGGGTGAGCCAGCGCAACTGGTCGGGCGTGTAGCGCCAGAAACTCTGCTCGGGAAAGTCCGTCCACAATGACTCCACGGCGCTGAACATGCAGCCTTCCCCGGTCAACAGTTCCAGCGCCTTCAAGCGCGTGGCACGCACGCGATCCTGGCGATTGACCGGCTGGTCGATGCCGCGACGCAGCTGGAAGCGCGTCGACTGGTAAAGGTCGCCAAGCAGGCGACCTTTCCAGCCATTCCAGAGCTTGGGGTTGGTCGCGCGGATGTCGGCAACGGTCAGCAAATACAAGCACTCGAGCCGCTCCCAGTCGCCAACGCGCTCGGCGAATCGGCGCACGACTTCAGGATCCTGGATGTCCTGCTTCTGGGCGGTGGTCGACATCAGCAGGTGGTTCTCGACCAGCCAGGCGACCAGATCGACGTCGGCATCCGGAAACTCCAACCGGCGCAGATAGCGGCGCGCGTCGATCGCTCCGAGTTCGGAGTGATCGCCGCCGCGTCCCTTGGCAATGTCGTGGAAGATCGCTGCGTAGAACAGCAGTTCGGGCTGGCGCACGCGTCGCGCCAATTCCTGCGCCAGCGGGTATTGCTCGCCGGCTTCGACTTCGAAGAAGCGCTCCAGATTGCGCACCAGGAACAGCGTGTGCTGGTCCACGGTATAAACATGGAACAGGTCGTACTGCATGCGCCCGGACACGCGCGCGAACGCCGGCAGCAAGGCGCCGAGCAGGCCATGTCGGTGCAGCTCGGTGAGCGCCCGGAACGGACGCCGCGTCGCCAGGATCGCCTGGAAGGCCTCGTGCGCAAGCCGGTCGTGCGCCAGCGTACGCCGGTAGCCGGGCAGGGTGGCCGCCAGCGCCTGGGCGAGGTCTGGTCCGATCGTGCGCGAAGCCTGGGTGCGTGCCAGGCACAGAAAGGGCTCGATCAGGTCAACTGGCGCGCGAAAACCGGCATAGCTTTCGAGCGCCTCGATGGCATCGTCGCGCAGGCCGAAGTGCTGGCTGCCGGCGATCGTGGCCAGCGCTGGCTGACGGTTCTCGACGCGCACGAACATGCGTTCGATCAGGGCCTGGGACAGCCTGTCGGTGTCATCCGCGGCGCGGAAGTAACGCTGCATCAGCGCTTCAACCGGATGTTCGCGCGGCCCGCTCGAAGGCAGGGCGAACAGCTGTGCGAGCGCCGGCTGGTGGTCGAACAGCACGCGTTCCTCGCGCCGGCCACTGACGACGTGCAGTCCGAAGCGCAGGTCGGACAACCAGGACTCGGCGCGCGCCAGACGCTGCGCCTCGTCCTTCTCCAGCAACCCGCGTTCATGCATGTCGAGCCAGCGTTCGACGCCGAAGCAACGCTTGGCGATCCAGCGGGCAGTCTGCAGATCGCGCAATGCGCCGCGACCGGATTTGAGATTGGGCTCGAGATTGTGCGCAGTGTCGGCGTGGCGACCATGGCGCTCGTCGCGCTCGTCCAGCTTTGCGCGCAGAAAATCGGCCGGCGGCCACAGCGTCGGTTCGCGCAGCCGCAGCGTCAACTGCGCGAACAGTGCGCGGTCGCCGTCCACGCGGCGCGCATCCAGCAGCGCGGTGTATCCAGACAGATCCTTTGCGGCGAACTCCACCACGCCTGGCAAGGAGCGCACGGACTGAGCCAACTCGAGGCCAAGATCCCACGCGGCTGCAAGGAATGCGCGCACCGCGATGTCGAGATCTGGATGCCGGCCCTCGGGGCTCAGCACCAGCACGTCGATGTCCGATCCCGGAAACAGCTGGCGTCGGCCGTAACCACCGGTGGCAACCAGGCACGCCTGGGGGTCGGGCACGGCGGCCATCGACTCGGTCCAGAGCTGGCGCAGTTCCTGATCGATTCGAGCGCCGAGCTTGCGGATGCAGCTTGCCGAGCGCCGGGTCAGGCGAAAACGCTCGCCGAGTTCGTGGCGGAACTCGGCCAGCGCCTGCCGGCGCGTGCTGATTTCGGCGGTATTCGACATCCCCGCCGTCGCGCCACTCAAAGGGACTCTCCCTCCGCCAGCGTCAGCACCTCGTGGCCGTCTTCGGTGACCAGTATCGTATGTTCCCACTGCGCCGACAGCGAGCGGTCCTTGGTCACGACGGTCCAGCCGTCCGGCAGCAGGCGCACATGGCGCTGGCCGGCATTGACCATCGGCTCGATGGTGAAGGTCATGCCGGGCTTGAGCTCTTCCCCGCGCCCGCGCGACGGGTCGTAGTAATGCAGCACCTGCGGATCTTCGTGGAAGCGCTCGCCGATGCCGTGGCCGCAGTACTCGCGGACCACTGAAAAGCGCTCGGCTTCGACGTGACGCTGGATGGCGCGACCAATATCGCCCAGAAACGCGCCGGGACGGACCATCTCGATACCGAGTTTCATCGCGGCGTAGGTGACATCCACCAGTCGGCGGCCAAGCACGCTGGGCTCGCCAATCTGGAACATGCGGCTGGTGTCGCCGTGAAAACCGTCCTTGATCACGGTGATGTCGATATTGATGATATCGCCGTCTTTCAGCACCTTCGGTCCGGGGATGCCATGGCAGACCACATTGTTGACCGAGGTGCAGACGGAGCGCGGAAAGCCCTTGTAGTTGAGCGGCGCCGGTATCGCACCCTGCACGTTGACGATGTAGTCGTGGCAGATGCGATCGAGTTCATCGGTGCTGACGCCGGCGCGCACATGCGGACGGATCATCTGCAGCACGTCGGCGGCCAGTCGCCCGGCGATGCGCATCTTGTCGGCTTGCGCCGCTGTCTTGTAGGTGATGCTCATGGAGTTTCACTGATCCTTGAAGGGCGTGTCGCGAGCCGCAGCAGTTGGACACGGAGATGCAGAGAAGACGCTCTCGCCGTGGCCGATTGAACACGGAGACGCGGAGTACGCGGAGAAAAGCAGGAACGGAGATGCTTGCGCAAGGTCATTGCCGGCGACGTCGCCTGGTTCACAACGTGCGCATCCACGTATGCTTCCCGTTCGAATCTGCTGTTGCTCTTCTCCGCGTCCTCTGCGACTCCGCGTTGAACCGGCCCCGCACGGAGCGGATTGCCGGGTCTGGTCGAAGCGGGTTATTATCCCGAAGATTTTTCGGCGCACCAAGTGCGTCGTGATCCGTCGGGCGCTGCAATGTTGCGGTACCGATGACTCCACACACGCATGGTTGTCGCGGTCGGGTTGGTGCCCAGGAAGGGCTCCCGAAGCGCATGCGTGGAGGCCCAACCATGGGGCTTAAGCCCCGACATTTCAAGGAATGCAGCAATGCCCAGCGTTACCATGCGTCAAATGCTCGAGGCCGGTGTGCACTTTGGCCACCAGACCCGCTACTGGAATCCGAAGATGGGTCCGTACATCTTCGGTGCCCGCGGCAAGATCCACATCGTCAACCTGGAAAAGACCCTGCCGCTGTTCAACGACGCGATGAACTTCATCAGCGGCCTTGCCCAGCGCCGCAGCAACATCCTGTTCGTCGGCACCAAGCGCTCTGCGCGCACCACGGTCAAGGAAGAAGCGAGCCGTTGCGGCATGCCGCACGTGTCGTCGCGCTGGCTCGGCGGCATGCTGACCAATTTCCGTACCGTCAAGCAGTCGATCGCGCGCCTCAAGGAACTGGAAGCGCAGAGCACTGACGGCAGTTGGGAGCGCCTGGTCAAGCACGAAGTGCTGCTGCTGAAGCGCGAGATGGAAAAGCTCGACATCAGCCTCGGCGGCATCAAGAACATGAACAGCCTGCCGGACGCGCTGTTCGTCATCGACACCGGTCACGAAGAGATCGCGATCAAGGAAGCCAAGAAGCTCGGCATCCCGGTGATCGGTATCGTCGACACCAACCACAATCCGGACCACGTCGACTACGTGATCCCGGGCAACGACGACGCCATCAGCGCGATCCAGCTGTATGCGCGCGCTGCGGCCGACTCGGTGCTGGAAGGCAAGGCCGCCGCGCCGGCGATCGCCATGGGTTCGGGCGACGATTTTGTCGAGCTCGATGCCGACGGCAACCCGCTGGCGGGTGCGCCGAAGCGTGAGGAAAACCGTCGCGGCAAGCCGAACGACCGCAAGGGTCCGCCGCGCCGTCGTCCAGGCGGCGGCGGTGGCGGTGGCCGCGCCCAGCGCTCCGACGAAACCACGTCCGAGTAAGGCTGGTATTGGTCGCAGGTGTTGGTGTTGGTGAGATCAACAGCGCTCGCTGGCTCTTTCCAGCACCGGCACCGACAAACGAAACCGCTTGAGGGTGGAATCTGGTGCGGGTGTTGGTCGGGGCTCTTGGCTCTTTCCAACACCAACACCAACTACCGACACCCGCTGTTCGAATCCCAGGGGTGCGCCGACCGCGCCCCTACAAATCCGCACGACCCAAGGAATGAACATGGAAATCACCGCTGCCCTCGTGAAGGAACTGCGCGAGCGTTCCGGCGCCGGCATGATGGAATGCAAGAAGGCCCTGATCGAGAACGCTGGCAATATCGAAGCCGCCTCCGACTGGCTGCGTGCCACCGGCCTGGTCAAGGCTGACAAGAAGGCTACGCGCGTCGCCGCCGAAGGCCGCGTTGCGTTGGCTCACGGCGACGGTCGCTCGGTGCTGGTCGAACTCAACTGCGAAACCGATTTCGTCGGCAAGGACGAGAACTTTGCCAAGCTCGCCAACACGGTGGCCGCCGCTGCGGTTGCCGCCGGCACTGCCGACGTCGATGCCATCAAGGCGCTGAAGCTGGCCGATGGCAGCAGCGTCGACGAGGCGCGCCAGGCACTGGTGGCGAAGATCGGCGAGAACCTGCAGGTCCGTCGAGCTGCGATGGTGAGCGCTCCGGTCATCGGCGCCTACGTGCACAGCAACAACAAGCTGGGCGTGCTGGTAGCGATGGAAGGCGGCTCGCCGGAACTGGCCAAGGGCATCGCCATGCACATTGCGGCGATGAACCCGCAGTACCTGGACATGAGCCAGATCCCGGCCGAAGTGATGACGCGCGAGCGCGACATCGCCATGGAGCAGAGCAAGGACTCGGGCAAGCCGCCGGAGATTCTGGAAAAGATGATCCAGGGCAAGATTCGCAAGACGCTGGCCGAGCAGACCCTGCTGGGCCAGTCCTATGCGGCACCCGACGCCAACGGCATGGGCGTCGAAGAGGCTCTGAAGAAGGGCAGCGCCAAGGTGACGAGTTTCGTGCGCATCAACGTCGGCGAGGGTATCGAGAAGAAGGAAGAGAACTTCGCCGAAGAAGTGATGAAGCAGGTGCAGGCAAGCAAGTAACCCGCAGGACCGAAGGCCCCGACACCGGGGCCTTCGTTTGTGGGGCATGGAAACAAGTGATTTGTCCGCAAAGGACGCAATGGAAAGCAAGTCCAGTCAACGAGCGCTGCAGGTCAAGACGGGTTCCTCCGCAGTCAACGATGCCCGCGCTCTCTTTGCGTCCTTTGCGGACAAGAATGCAGTTCAGGATCGCCTCGGTTTGATGCGCATCGCGCACCGGCAATGGCGACCGGGACAATAGAAGCGCCAACGGGAGACCAGGACGCATGAGCAACACACCACCGGTATACAAACGCATCCTGTTGAAGTTGAGTGGCGAGGCCTTGCTCGGCGCCGAGGACTACGGCATCGATCCCGAGGTGCTGCGTGGCCTGGCCGCAGAGATCATCGAAGTCGCGGCGTCCGGCGTGCAGATTGGCCTGGTCGTGGGCGGCGGCAACATCTTCCGTGGCGTCGGCCTCGCCAAGAGCGGCATGGACCGCGCCACCGCCGATCACATGGGCATGCTGGCGACGGTGATGAATTCACTGGCGCTGCAGGACGCTATCGAGAAGCAGGGCGCGCCTTGCCGGGTGATGAGCGCGATCAAGATCAACGAAATCTGCGAGGACTACATCCGTCGGCGCGCCATCCGCCATCTGGAGAAGGGTCGCATCGTCGTGTTCGCGGCCGGCACCGGAAACCCGTTCTTCACCACCGATTCCGCGGCTGCGCTGCGCGCCATCGAAATCAACGCCGACCTGATGCTGAAGGCCACCAAGGTCGACGGCCTGTACTCGGCCGATCCGGTCAAGGACCCGACCGCGGTGCGCTTCGACCGCATCAGCTACGACAGCGCGATCGAGCGCAAGCTGGCGGTCATGGACACCACCGCCTTCGCGTTGTGCCGCGACTACCGCATGCCGATCCGCGTCTACGATCTGCACAAACACGGCGATCTGATGCGCATCGTCAAGGGCGAGAACGTCGGCACGCTGGTGGATCAGGGCGTTTGAGGAGGAGCAAGAGCGGGGCTGGGAAAAGCAAAGGCGGTGCTGGGGGCTGGGGCGCGTGGCCGATGGTCCGCGCGGGCGACAGGTCGAAACTGCCTTGTCCGCAGCCAGCTCGTTCGCGATCGGCTCCGCAAGTACGCCCCAGCCCCCAGTACCCAGCCCCGCATCTGCTTCAACCGAACGTCCCCGACCAGCGTCTCCCGGCGCGCCCCACCGCTATACTCCGCGCCCATCCAAGGGCCGACACAAGGAAGATCCCATGCCTACGACCATTGCCGCGATCAAGGCGGATGCCGACACGCGCATGAAGAAGTGCATCGAGGTGCTCAAGAACGAGCTGATGAAGCTGCGCACCGGGCGCGCTTCGGCGCAACTGCTGGACCACCTTCGTGTCGACTACTACGGCAGCGCAGTGCCGATCAGCCAGGTCGCCAACGTGACCGTCACCGATGCACGCACCCTCACGGTGACCCCTTGGGAGAAGCCCATGGTAGCGGCCGTCGAACGCGCCATCATGACTTCGGACCTCGGGCTGCAGCCGAATACCGCCGGGCAGGTGATCCGTATCGTGCTGCCGCCGCTCACCGAGCAGCGCCGCAAGGAACTGGCCAAGGTGGTCGCGCACGAAGGCGAGAACGCCAAGGTGGCAATCCGCAATGTGCGCCGCGACGCCAACCAGCAGAGCAAGGAGCTGCTCAAGGCCAAGCTGGTCACCGAGGATGACGACCGCCGCGCCGAAGAGGACATTCAGAAGTTGACCGACAAGATGGTCAAGGAAGTCGACGCTGTCGCCAAGCACAAGGAAGACGAGTTGATGCAGCTTTGACCGGCAGCGTCGCGCCCGTGCCCCCAGCTCCGCCTGTTGCCGTCGACCGCGTTCCGCGCCACATCGCGATCGTCATGGACGGCAATGGCCGCTGGGCGACGCAGCGACGTCGACCGCGCGCGTTCGGCCACCGGGCTGGCGTGAAGGCGGTGCGCAAGACCATCGA
Source organism: Xanthomonas sp. (assembly GCA_020693165.1). Taxonomy (GTDB): domain Bacteria; phylum Pseudomonadota; class Gammaproteobacteria; order Xanthomonadales; family SZUA-5; genus JADKFD01. The sequence continues at coordinate 11,533 of JAIMJQ010000052.1, forward strand.
GGGCTGCGTCCGGGCGGGCGTCGAAGTGTTGACTGTGTTCGCTTTCAGCAGCGAGAACTGGTCGCGACCTGCCGACGAGGTGCGTCACTTGATGGACCTGTTCCTGCGCGCGCTGCGCAAGGAGGCGCGCGAACTGGCGGCGAATGGCGTCAAGTTGCGTTTCATCGGCGAACGCGGGCGCTTCTCGCCGGATTTGCGCGCCGCGATGGCGGAGTCCGAGTCGGCGCCGCTGTCGTCGTTGCGGCTGACGTTGAACATCGCGGTCAATTACGGTGGGCGCTGGGACATCGTCAATGCCGCGCGCGAGCTGGCGCGTGCGGCCCGCGCCGGGCTCATCGATCCCGAACAGATCGATCAGACCAGCCTGGAGGGGCATCTGTCGCTGACGCCGCTGCCGGAACCGGATCTCTTCATTCGCACCGGGGGCGACGCGCGCATCAGCAATTTCCTGCTGTGGCACCTGGCTTATACCGAGCTGTACTTCACGCCGGTGCTGTGGCCGGATTTCGATGACGCGGCGCTGTCCGCTGCGCTGACGGAGTTCGCCCAGCGCGAGCGCCGCTTCGGCAGGACCAGTGCCCAGGTACAGGCTGCGGGGGGCGTGGTCGATGCCTGATTCACCGACGATGCTGTCCCGCTGGTTTGGCGATGGCGGTCTGCGCGCGCGGGTGATCACCGCGCTGGTGCTGGCGCCGGTCGCCATCGGCGCGGTGCTGTTCCTGCCGAGTACCTGGTTCGCACTCTGCTTTGGCCTGGTGCTGTGCTACGCGATCTGGGAATGGACGCGGGTCATCGGATTTCGCGGTCGGCCGCTGCGCGCGATCACCGTAGCCGTGAATGGCACGATGATGGCGCTGCTGCTGTGGCTGGATCCGGCCGATTGGCTGCTTCCGATTGCGTGGGTGGGTGTGGCCTGGTGGTGCCTGGCAATCTTCTGGCTGCGCGCCTTCGACTTCGGCTCGGCGCCGACGCGGCGCAACCGCGAACTCAAGATGCTGGTCGGGAGCGCCATGGTGGTGCCGGCCTGGGTCGCGGCCTGGCTGATCCATCGCGAGCCGGATGCGGGACCATGGTGGACACTGTTCGTGCTGATGCTGATCTGGGTCGCCGACGTTTCTGCCTATTTTGCCGGACGTCGGTTTGGCCAGCACAAATTGGCGCCGCGGATCAGTCCGGGCAAGACCCGAGAGGGCGTCTACGGCGCGTTGGCCGGAACCGTCCTGTTCGCGACGGTTGCCGGGTGGGCGATCGAACCGATACCGGTTGCGCATGGCCTGTTGGTCGTGCTGGCGACCGTCACTGTGCTGTTCTCGATCGTCGGCGACCTGTTCGAAAGTCTGATCAAGCGCCACTCCAACCTGAAGGACTCCGGCTCGTTGTTGCCCGGCCATGGCGGCATGCTCGATCGCATCGACAGTGTGCTTTCGGCGCTGCCGATCTTTGTCTGTGGTCGCTATCTGATCGGACTATGAAATCCCTCTGCCTGTTGGGCGCAACCGGGTCGATCGGCGCCAGCACTCTCGACCTGATCGAACGTCATCCGGATCGGTTTCGACTGCATTCCGTGGTGGCTGCCAAAGATGATGCGACCATGCTGGAGATCTGCCGGCGCCTGCGTCCGCAACTTGCGGTGATGGTCGATGCTGCAGCGGCACAACGGTTGCGCGAGCGCCTGCGCATGGGTGGCATCGATACGCAGGTCGAAGAGGGCGCATCGGCAATCGAGGCGGCCGCCGCGCAAAGTGAAGTCGACACCGTGGTGGCGGCGATCGTGGGTGCCGCCGGCCTGGCACCGACATTGGCGGCGGCGCAAGCCGGAAAGCGCATCCTGCTGGCCAACAAGGAAGCGCTGGTGTGCGCGGGCGCGTTGCTGATGCAGGCGGTGGAACACGGCGGCGCCCAGTTGTTGCCGATCGACTCCGAGCACAACGCCATTTTCCAGTGCCTGCCGGAATCTGGCGGACGACCACCGCGTGGCGTGCGCCAGCTATGGCTCACCGCTTCGGGTGGACCATTCCGCGGCTGGACGCGCCAGCAACTGGAATCGGTGACCGTGGCGCAGGCTTGCGCGCACCCGAACTGGATCATGGGACCGAAGATTTCGGTCGACTCGGCGACCATGATGAACAAGGGACTGGAGGTCATCGAGGCGCACTTCCTGTTCGGCCTCGAACGTTCGCGCATCCGCGTGCTGGTGCACCCGCAGAGCGCGGTGCACTCGCTGGTCGAGTACACCGATGGCAGTTTCCTGGCGCAGTTGGGCAGTGCCGACATGCGCATTCCGATCGCGCATGCGCTGGCGTGGCCGGAGCGGGTCGAATCCGGTGCCGCTGCCCTCGATCTGGCGGCGCTGGCGCGGCTCGACTTTTCCGAACCCGATCTCGACGCTTTCCCGTGCTTGCAGCTCGCCTACGACGCGCTCGACGCCGGCGGCACTGCGCCGGCCGTCCTCAACGCGGCCAACGAGGTCGCGGTCGCGGCGTTCCTGAACGGGAAGCTTGGATTCCTTCAGATTGCCGCCATTGTTAACGAGGCTTTAAATCGTTCTGCATTATCGTCCGCACAGTCGCTGACCGATGTGCTTCGCGCGGACGCGCAGGCTCGCCTGCTGGCGCAGGCTGTGATCGACGACGGTCTACGGAGTTGAAATGGAACAGTTGCGGTTGCTAGCGGAGATCACGTGGAACTAGTACTGGGCTCGGTCTTCTGGTTTCTGGTGGCGACCAGCCTGCTGGTCACTTTCCATGAATTCGGTCATTTTTGGGTCGCCCGGCGCTGCGGCGTCAAGGTCCTGCGGTTCAGCATTGGCCTCGGCAAGCCGCTGTGGACGCGACGTGGGCGCGGCGGCACCGAGTACGTGATTGCGGCGATTCCACTCGGCGGCTACGTCAAGATGCTCGACGAACGCGAGGCTGACGTTGACGCCGCCGAGGTCGGGCAGGCGTTCAATCGAAAGTCGCTGGGACAGCGCGTGGCCATTGTCGCGGCCGGTCCGCTGTTCAACCTGGTGTTCGCGCTGTTCGCGTTCTGGCTGATGTTGCTGGTCGGCGTGCGCGACTACGCGCCCTATGTCGGCGAGACTTCCGGCCTGGCGCAGCGTTCCGGCCTTGAACGCGGCGATCTGGTCCTCAGTGTGGATCAGCGCCCGACCAGCAACTGGACTCACGTGCTGGTCGATCTCACGACCAAGGCCTACCGCGGACAACAGGTGTCCATCGAGGTGCGCCGCAACAACGGCGATATCGTCGAGCGCCAAATGAATCTCGGCGATCTTGGCGAGGCGGTCGACGAAGAACGCTTCCTGGAACAACTCGGCCTCAAGCCGTGGCATTGGGTGCCTCCCGCCGTCGCCGGAAGTCTTCGCGACGGCGATCCCGCCATGGTTGCGGGACTGAAGCCGGGCGATCGCGTGATCAAGGTCGGCGACGTGGAAGTCGATCGTTTCGCTGCGATGAGCGAGGCAATCCAGATCGAGGGGGCGGCCAACCAGGGACGCATCCGCTTGTTGGTCGAGCGCAACGGCATCCGCGAGACCGTGGAGATTCCGGCGCGTACCGAAAAGCGCGGCGAGAAGTCGGTCTGGCTGATCGGTGTTGGCCCCGACATGCGCGAGACCACACGGCGTCACGGCCCGCTGGATGCCGTGCCGCAGGCATTCGCCGAGACCTGGCGGCTGACCACCGGCAGCGTTCGCGTGATCTGGCACATGCTGACCGGCGACGCCCAGTTGAAGAATGTTTCCGGTCCGATCAGCATCGCGCAGTTCGCCAACTACTCGGCGGAGGGCGGTTTCACCCAGTTCCTGCGGTTCCTCGGGCTGATCAGCCTGAGTCTTTGCATCATGAATCTGTTGCCGATACCCATCCTCGATGGGGGTCATTTGTTGTATTACTTTATCGAGTGGGCGAAAGGCAGTCCGTTGAGCGATCGCGCGCAAGCTTTTGGTCATTATCTGGGGTTGGGAGCACTGCTGGCGCTCATGTGTCTGGCATTCTTCAACGACCTCAGCCGGCTGATGTCCTCGTAAGCGCCGCCTGCCACCCAAGAGACCACGCAAACGCGTCCATAAGCACAACGCGTGGCTCACCCTGACGACGATATGCCCTGAGGCTTTGTGTGCATGAAAAGATTGGTCGCGTCCATTTTGCTGGCACTTTCCGGGGGCGCCGTACTCGCTGCCGACGACTTCGTCATCAGCGATATCCGCGTGGATGGCCTCGAACGCATCTCCGCGGGCACGGTGTTCACCTACCTGCCGGTGCAGAAGGGCGACGTGCTCGATCGCAGCCGCTCGGCTGACGCCCTGCGCGCGCTGTACAAGACCGGGTTCTTCAAGGACGTACGCCTCGATCGCCAGGGCGACATCCTGGTGGTGGTGGTCACCGAGCGCCCGGCCATCTCCACCATCACCCTGGTCGGCAACAAGGACATCAAGACCGAAGAGTTGACCAAGGGGCTCAACAACATCGGCCTGTCCGAGGGCGAGACCTACAACGAGCTCAACATCGAGCGCGTGACTCAGGAGCTGACGCGGCAGTACAACAACCGCGGCAAGTACAACGTCCGCATCACGCCGTCGGTGAAGGAACTCGATCGCAATCGAGTCGATGTCACCATCACCATCGCCGAGGGCAAGGCGGCGAAGATCAAGCACCTCAATGTAGTCGGCAACACCACCTACAGCGACGACGAGATCCGCGAGGCGTTCGAACTCGACACCACCAACTGGCTGTCCTGGTATCGCCGCGACGACCAGTATTCGCGCGAAAAGCTCTCTGGCGACCTCGAAAAGCTGCGCGCGTTCTACCTCGACCGTGGCTATGTCGATTTCGACGTCGAGTCGACCCAGGTCAGCGTCAGTCCTGATCGCCGCAACGTCTACATTACCGCCAATGTCGCCGAGGGCGAGGTTTACACCGTCGGCGAAGTGCGCCTGACCGGCAAGTACATCGTCGACGAAGCCACGTTGCGGCGCCTGGTCCTGTTCAACAGCGGCGAGATCTTCTCGCGCAAGAAGCTGGAACAGACCAGCGAGTACATCCAGAAGCTGCTCGGCAACTTCGGCTATGCGTTCGCCAACGTGTCGCCGATTCCGAAAGTCGATCGCGAAAAGCGCATCGTCGACATCACCCTGCTGGTCGATCCCGGCAAGCGCGTTTACGTGCGTCGCATCAACTTCGAGGGCAACGTCAAGACCCTCGACGAGGTGCTGCGGCGCGAAATGCGCCAGTTCGAGGGCGGCTGGTACAACCAGGCGGCGATCGATCGCTCCAAGGTCCGCCTCGAACGCCTGGGCTTTTTCAAGAACGTGAGCATCGAGACGCCCAAGGTCGCCGGCAGCGACGACCAGGTCGACGTCGTGGTCAAGGTCGAAGAGCAGCAGACCGGCAATTTCCAGTTCGGTGTCGGCTATTCGGAGCTGCAGGGCGCGATCCTGTCGGTGGCATTGTCATTCGACAACTTCCTCGGCACCGGCAACCGCGTCGGCGTTGCGGTCAGCAACAACGACATCTACAAACGTTTCGACGCGTCCTACTTCAACCCGTACTACACCGACGAGGGCGTCAGTCGCGGTTTCAACGTCAGCTACCGGGAACTCGACTCCGCCCAGGCGAATCTGGCGAGCTACACCTCGAACGTCGCGCAGGTTGGCATGAGTTACGGCCTGCCGCTGTCCGAGTACGATCGCGTGCAGTTCCGCCTGGCGCTCGACCAGACCCAGATCGTGATCTTCCCCGGGTTGACGCCGGACGAGTTCGTGCCGTACGTCTACGACAACCAAACCTTCAACTCGTGGCGCCTGGAGTCGTCCTGGTTCCGCGACAGCCGCAACCGCTTTTTCTCGCCGACCGCCGGCACGCTCACCAAATTCGTCGGTGAGCTGTCGCTGCCGCCGAGCGAGATGCAGTACTACAAGGTCACCGCCCAGTACCAGAAGTACTTTCCGCTGACCAATGCCTTCACCCTGATGGTGAACGCGGAGTTGGGCTATGGCGACACCTTCGGCGGCAGCAAGACGAACCCGGTTCCCGGTTCCGACGGCGAACGCCTTGGTTTTCCATTCTGGGAAAATTTCTACTCGGGCGGTGTCCGCTCGGTGCGTGGCTTCCGCGACAACACGCTGGGTCCGCGCCTGCTGTCGGGCGGCGAACTGCTGCCGGTCGGCGGCGCGCTGAGCATGATCGGCAATGTCGAGTTCCTGTTCCCGACGCCGTTCGCCAAAGGGGCCGACACGATCAGGCTCGGCCTGTTCTTCGACGTCGGCAATGTGTACGAAGATTGGAATGCCTTCGATGCCGGCGAACTGCGCTATTCGACCGGTCTGACCATGCAGTGGCGCGCGCCGGTGGGTCCGATCATCATCAATCTGGCCTTCCCGCTGAACGACAAGGAGGGCGACGAGACCGAGCGCATCCAGTTCTCGTTCGGCAACCAGTTCTGATTGCCGCCGCAGGTCCGGGCGCCCCGCCGATGCGCGCAGCCACTAGCCCGCATTTCTCACACCGGCCGCGGATGATCGCGCCGGGATTCGCGCTGAGGGCGAGGCGCGAGAAGGAGGAATGGTGATTCCATTGCGACGACGAGCAACGAAGCCCTCGGCGCAAAGACCCAGCGAGAGCCGCGAAGCGAAAAGCAGCCGGCGGCACACCGTATCTGCAGCGGCTGGCCTGATCGCCAGCCACGGCGCAACGAAGCGCGCAGCTTTTCGCGCCGGTGTGGGAAATGCGGGCTAGATCGCGCTCCCGCAAACTGGCAACCGCAGTCGCCGCGGTGGTGCTGTCGGTGCTGCTGGCCGGGGCGATTCCGGCGCAGACTCCGATGACCCGAATCGGGTATGTGGACACCCAGCGGATCATCCGCGAGTCTGCGCTGTTCACGGTCGGTCGGGAGCAACTGACCGAGGAGTTTTCCGCGCGCAACCAGGTTCTGGAACTTGAGGAGGTCCGGTTGCGCGAGCTGGAAGCCAGGCGCGATCGGGAAATCGCGCTGCTGACTTCCCAGGATGCCCTCGAACTCAAGCGCGAGATCGAGACCCTGGAGCGCAGCATCCAGCGTCGGCGTACGGATATGAAACAGGCGATGAACCGCCGCATCAACGAGCTGAGCGAGACCATCGATCAGCGGATTCAGGAAGAGATCGGGGCCTACGCGCGCGAACAGGGCTTTGACCTGGTGCTGACCGACGGTGTCGGATTTGCCCATCCCCGCCTCGACATCACCGATGCCATCCTGCAGCGCGTCAACCAGCATGCGGCGGAGCTGCGCGGGCAATGAACGGCGTGACCCTCGGCGACCTGGCGGCCCGGTTCGGTCTCGAACTCAACGGCGACGCCGGCACCCTCATCCGCGGCGTCGGAACGCTTGAGTCGGCGCGGGCGGACCAGATCGGCTTCCTCGCCAACCCCAAATACCGCCCACAGCTGGCGCACACCGCCGCCGCCGCGCTGGTGTTGTCTGCCGATGCCGCGGTCGATGCCCGTTGCCCGGTGCTGATCAGCCGCAATCCTTATGCCGATTTCGCGCGCATCGCAGCGTTGTTCGAGCCGCGCCCGGCGCGGCCTGCCGGAATCCATCCGAGCGCTGCCGTCGCCGTCGGCGCGCAGGTCGATGCCAGCGCCCATGTCGGACCATTTGTGAGCATCGCCGCTGGCGCCAGCGTTGCAGCGGGTGCAGTCGTGGGCAGCCATTGCAGCATCGGCGAGGATTGCCACGTCGGTCCCGGGGCACATCTGGTCTCCCGGGTGACGCTGGTGACGCGGGTGCGCATCGGTGCGCGCGTGCTGATCCACCCCGGCGCGGTGCTCGGCGCCGATGGCTTCGGCCTGGCGCTGGACAAGGGCCAATGGCTGAAAGTGCCGCAGCTTGGCGGGGTCGTGATCGGCGACGACTGCGAGATCGGCGCCAACACCACGATCGACCGTGGTGCGCTCGGCGACACTGTGCTGGAAGAAGACGTCCACCTCGACAACCAGATCCAGATCGCCCACAACGTGCGCATCGGTGCGCATACCGCGATGGCCGGTTGCTCGGCGGTCGCCGGCAGCGCGCGTATTGGCCGCTACTGCCTGATCGGCGGTGGAGCCGGCGTGCTCGGTCACCTCAGCATCTGTGACCAGGTGACGATCACGGCGATGAGCCTGGTGACGCACTCGATTCGCGAGCCCGGCGAGTATTCGTCGGGTACGCCGCTGATGGATAATCGCGACTGGCGCCGCAGCGCCGTGCGCTTCAAGCAACTGGACGATCTGGCGCGCCAGATCGCGACGAATCAACGGGGACGGGGAACCTAGGCCCAAACCATGAATGACACCACTGCCGCGCGGGTCGAATTGCCCGTCGACGTACGTCGCATCGCCGAACTGCTGCCGCATCGCTACCCGTTCCTGCTGGTCGACCGCGTGATCGCGTTCGAGCAGGGCAAGCGGATCACGGCAATCAAGAACGTGACCTTCAACGAGCCCTTTTTCCAGGGCCACTTCCCCGGCAATCCGGTGATGCCGGGCGTGCTGATTCTGGAAGCGATGGCGCAGGCCTGCGGCATCCTGGTGCAGCTGTCTGCACAACAGGCGCCGGACACCAAGCCGTTGTATTACCTGGTCAAGATCGACAAGGCGCGATTCAGCAAGATCGTCCGGCCCGGCGACCAGTTGCACCTGGAGGTCGAGCAGAAGCGCATGGTCATGCGCATGGGACAGTTCGTCTGCCAGGCGAAAGTCGACGGCGAGGTCGTTGCCAGCGCCGAGATGCTGTGCGCCGAAAGGGCACCGTAATGGCGGTCCACCCGAGCGCGATCGTCGATCTTTCGGCACGCCTCGATGCCAGTGTCGAGGTCGGTCCGTACGCGATCATCGGAGCAGGCGTCGTCATCGGCGCGGGCAGCCGGGTGGGCGCCCATTGCGTGATCGAGGGTCCGACCGAGATTGGCCGCGACAACCAGATTCACGCCCATGCCGTCGTCGGCGGTGCGCCGCAGGACAAGAAGTACGCGGGCGAACCGACGCTGCTCCGGATCGGCAACGGCAACACTGTCCGCGAGTTCGTCACCATCAACCGCGGTACGGTGCAAGGTGGCGGCAGCACCGTGATCGGCGACGACAACTGGATCATGGCTTACGTGCATGTCGCCCACGACTGCATCATCGGCAACCACACGGTCCTTGCCAATTCGGTCACCCTGGCCGGGCACGTCACTGTTCACGACCATGCCATCCTCGGCGGTTTCTCGCTGATCCACCAGTTCTGCAAGGTTGGCGCCCACGCGTTCACCGGCATGGGCAGCAAGATCAACTGCGATGTGCCGCCCTATGTCGTCGTCGGCAGCGAGATGAGCGTGCCGCGCGGCATCAACAGCGAGGGCCTCAAGCGTCGCGGCTACAGCGCCGAGCAGATCAGCGCGATCAAACGCGCCTACAAGACCTTGTACCTGTCCGGACTGCCGCTCAAGGAGGCACGCGAGAAGCTCGCCGAACAAGGCGCGACCGCGCCGGAAGTGATGTTGCTGGTCGAGTTCATTGACCGCAGCGAGAGAAGCATATTGCGCTGAGCAGTCGGAGAGCCAACAGCATTGGGTCCGCAAAGGACGCAAAGAAGAGCTGACACCTGCGTCCCGTGACTCAGGTCTGTTTTTCGGCCCGAAAATGCCCACGGCCCATGAATCCGCTCATCCTGAGCAGAGCGTCCGACGCTTTATCAGGACGCGGCGTCGAAGGACACCGCTCACCCTCCTGGTTTTCTTTGCGTTTTTTTTGCGTCCTTTGCGGACAAAAGAGCCTCCTTCAGTGTCCATCCCGACCACCATCATCCTCTGCGCCGGCGAAGCCTCCGGCGACCAGCTCGGTGCCGGCCTGATCGCCGCGCTGCGCCAGCGGCGGCCTGACCTGAATTTCGCCGGCATCGGCGGCCCGGCGATGCGCGCTGCGGGCATGGAGACCTGGTGGGACGCGCAGGAACTGGCAGTGATGGGGTTGATCGAGGTGCTCAGGCACTTGCCGCGACTGCTGCGGCTGCGCAGGGACTTTCTCACCCGGATCGCCGCCAGCGGTGCCGCAATCTACATCGGCATCGATGCGCCCGACTTCAATCTTGGCATCGAGAAGCGGTTGAAGGCGCAAGGCATGCGCACGCTGCACTATGTCAGTCCGTCGATCTGGGCCTGGCGTCAGGGCAGGGCACGCAGCATCGGCGAATGCGCCGACCGCGTGCTCTGCCTGTTTCCGTTCGAACCGGCGCTGTATCAGCGCTACGGCGTCGATGCGTGTTTCGTCGGTCACCCGTTTGCCGATGAAATGCCGCTCACGGTCGATCGAGGTGGCGCGCGGGCGGCGCTCGGCATTCGTGACGATGTCCGCCTGCTGGCGCTGGTACCGGGAAGCCGTCGCGGCGAGATCGAGCGCCTGGGGGCGGACTTTCTGGGCGCTGCGGCGCTGCTGTGCGCGCGTCGACCCGAAATGGGCGTGCTGATTGCCGCCAGCAACGAGACTCTGGCCATCCGCCTGCGCCAGTTGCTGGAACAGCAGCCTGAGCTGGTGCCGCGCGTGCATATCGTGGTTGGCCAGATGCGTGTCGTGCTGGCGGCTTGCGACGTCGCCCTGGTTGCGTCCGGTACCGCGACGCTGGAAGCCACACTCAGCCGTCGTCCGATGGTGGTCGGCTATCGCATCGCCGCACTGACCTACTGGATCGTGCGCGCATTGCGCCTGCTCAAGGTGCGGCATTACTCGCTGCCGAATGTGCTGGCCGGCCGTGAGCTGGTGCCGGAGATCAGTCAGTACCAGCTGGCGCCGGTTTCACTGGCGCGGGCACTGGAGCACTGGCTCGACGATCCGGCGGCGGTTGTCGCCTTCGAGCAGGATTGCGACGCCATCCACCGCCAACTGCGCCGCGATGCCTCGGCGCGCGCGGCCGACGCTGTGCTCGAGTGGTTGCCTTGAGCGCGTTCGTTGCCGGCATCGATGAGGCCGGCCGTGGGCCACTGGCCGGACCGGTGGTGGTTGCCGCCGTCGTCCTCGATCCGTTGCGGCCGATCGCGGGCCTGGCGGATTCCAAGGTTCTCGACGCGGCACGTCGCGAGGCACTGGCGCCGTTGATCCAGCTGCAGTCGCTGGCGTGGTCGATCATCGTCGTCGAGGTCGACGAGATCGATCGCATCAACATTTTCCAGGCCACCATGCGCGGCATGACCCGCGCCGCAATGGCGCTTTCGACGCGACCGACCGAAGTGCTGATCGACGGCAACAAGATCCCGACCGACCTCATGCTGCCGGCGCAAGCGATCGTCAAGGGCGATGCCAAGGAGGCGTGCATCTCCGCCGCGTCGATCCTCGCCAAGACCCATCGCGACGCGCTGATGCGTGCGAACGATCCGGTCTATCCGGGCTACGGCTTCGCGCAGCACTTCGGCTACCCGACACCCGAGCACCTCAGCCTGCTGCGTGAACTCGGCCCGTGTCCGATCCACCGCCGCAGCTTCGCCCCGGTGCGCGCGGCGCTGCAGCGCGGCTTGCTCCTGTAGAGCCTCCAGTTTCACCGAAAACTGCGCGGTGACCTTGAACCCGTTCATCCTGAGCGTTTTCCGCGAGCCCTGCGAGCGGGAAACCGTCGAAGGACGCCCGCCGCACACCCGCTCGGCTTGCGCTTCGCGAAAGCTC